>CAZFZL010000012.1:0-23770 GCA_964523005.1 uncultured Oscillospiraceae bacterium | reverse complement strand
ATAACCGTTCCCGCGGGCGGATTCGTATTCGTATCCAACCTCGGAAACAACTGGCAGGACCTCTGTCAGGCATACAGGGATTATCTCGCAGCAAAAGAAGCATATGACAAAGGCGACACAGCCGAAGCTCCCACAGAAGTAGCAGAACCTTGGTACTGGGGCTCCTACAAAGACGCTCCCAATGAATGCACCACCGAAGGCAACGCTAACTACAACTTCGTGAAGACGCTCGTTGAAGGACAGACTGCTCGTCTTTACAACATCAACCTTGAGCTTCTCACCTGCTCGCGCGACTTCAACTCATACATCGCAATCGACTTCCCGTCCGTAAGCCTTGCTTATGAATACATCGACGGTGCTCTTACGCTCACGGCTATCGACAAAGATGCATATCAGATCGGCGCAATCAACCTCGCTCTTAACGCTCCCTACAGATTCATCTGTGAAGTGAGCCCAAGTTACGCAGATACTGACGGAAAAGAACTTACCGACGGCATCCTCGCTCCCGACGGAAACTGCGGCGATCCTGCATGGATAGGTCTCGCGGGCACAGACAATATCGGAAACCTCGGCAGATATCTCTCCATTATTGATCTCGGCGAAACAAAGTCCGTTGCTAAACTCGTAGGCTACTACGCTCACAAGGGCTGGGGTATAGGAATTCCTGCAACGGTTTCCTTCTACGGCTCCGAAGACGGTCAAACATTCTACTACATCGGCGACGTTGAGACTGATACAGACGCTATAGCTCTCTCTGACGACGAGTGGAAGAACTACGCACTTGAGCTTGAGCTCGACTCCACTGTCGACGTTCGCTACGTAGCACTCTGCACCTATAAAGGCATCGCAGACGGCTTCTCCTTCGCCTTTGTCTCCGAATTCGAAGCTTACGGCATCGAAGAGATTCCGGCACCGATTGAATCAGATCCCGGCACTCCTGAAACCGGCGACTACACACCTTATGTTATTGCAGTTCTCGCAATGATCCTTGCCGGATCCGTTGCACTTGTAATAAAGAAACGCAGAGCATAAAAAATCCTTTCATAATGTAACACCCAGGTTGAAGAAAACCGCTCCGTCATTACGGAGCCGTTTTCACTATTTCTAAGCAATATGAATTTGTCAAAAACATATCAAAACCTTCTTGACATATTGTAAAATCGGTGTATAATAATATATACATAACAAATTTAAAAAGAGGAAAACAAAATGAAAAAGCTATTATCAGTATTCATGGCAGTGCTTCTCATTGTTGCCATCGCTCTTCCCTGCAGCGCAAAGGCAGAGAGCGAAGCGTTCCTGACAACCGCACTTAACAGCGGTTCGATTTACGCTCAGCAGCAAAACACCATCCTCGTCCGCACAGACGACGGAACAGGTACCAAGCTGACCACGATTTCGAAAATACTCGGATATCTCTTCGGCACGGAAAAAGACTATAACTACTTCTATACGTTCGTCGTAGAAAAAGACGGTAGCGGCAAGTGGCGCGTTACTCAGGCGAACAATACTCTTGCCCTCGGCGCAGGAAACGCGCAGGCAGAACGTGAAGTTCCCGAAGGCGGCTTCATAATAGCCTTCCAGGGCACGAGCGCAGAGATTGAAACGTCTAAGTCCATCGTTGTAGGCGACTATGTTGTCCTCGTAGGCGTTGACCTTGAAGACCTCTCCACTTATGCTCCCGGCGACAACCTCACCGGTGCTTCCGCCTCGTTCTATCATGACGACGGAACGGTCGAACCGCCCGAAGAATCCGCACCGGCTGAATCCACTCCCGAGGAATCCGCCCCCGGTACCCCTGAAACCGGTGACAACTTCGTGATATTCATGATCGTCGCAGTTATAGCTGCAGCAGGCGTTACAACAGTCATCAAAGTCCGCAGATAAACAATCCGCATAATTGAGTGAAGCCCGGCGTGTATATGTATACGCCGGGCTTTTCGTTTTCATCTATTATTCTGTCGTCTTTACTTTTTTATCCGGACGGTATTCCGTTTTCGCTATCGCCGCCGCCGAAACAGTTTTTATACCCGCTGTCTTCAGCGCCGCAGCACACGCGGAAACCGTCATACCGCTCGTTATGAGATCATCCACAAGCAACACGCTTTTGTACTGAGCTGCCTGCGGCATAGGCGCAAATAAGTTTTTAACGTTTTCAAGCCTTCCGGTGTATCGCAACTCCTTTTGCGGTAAAGCAGAGTGCATACGCAATAAGAGTGTCGCACTTTTGACGCCAAGCGCCTTTGCTGTAGCCTGAGCAAGAAGCTGCGCCTGATCGAGTCCTGTTTCACGTTTTGTCCGCTCCGAACGCGGTACGAAGGTTATCACTTCGAACGGAAACCCGTTCTCTTCACTGTTCACGACTATCTTGATATACCGCGCGATCACTTCACCGAAAAACGCATACCAAGCGGCGATATCGCTTTTTTTCATGCTGAGTATGGCTCTGTTCACGGCGCCGCCCTTGTAAAAAAACGGTATGAAACGATATTTCACATCAGTAATCTCATAACAGGTACAAAAGCTGCACGCCTCGCCGCAGCTTCGGCAGCTGCCTGACGCGTATGCGATCTTTCTCATACACTCCGGGCAGACAGGCGCGTTCGTGCCCGTTATGATGCCGCATGACACGCATTTTTGCGGAAAAAGCAATCCTGCGACTGCTTCGCGTTTCATTCGCCGCCTATGCTCATTCCCGGAACGAGAATATCCGGCGCACCGAACTGCGTGCTGCCTGACGGCGCAGAATATTCAAGCGTATCGGATATTGCCGTTATGGTTTTGAGCATCTCAAAAAAGTTTCCGGCGACCGTGAACTCCTTTACCGGAGCGCCCTGCTTGCCGTTTTCTATAAGGAACCCGGCGCTTTCTATTGAAAAATCACCCGTCACCGCATCAGCGCCGGCGTGAAAGCCCTTCATCTCAGTGATGTAAATGCCATTTCCAGCTTTTTTGAAAAGCACTTCGCGCGTGTATTCGCCGGAAGCGATATAGAAGCAGTACGGGCTGGTAGAAACATTCGCAGCATAGCTTGCCTTCGACGCGTTCCCCGTGCTTTGAGTGTTGTCGGTATCAGCCGTCGAAAGGTTGTAGAGAAACGTTTTCAGGACGCCGTCTTCTATGATGTTCTTTTTATATGTCGGAACACCTTCCGCATCGAACGAAGCGTTGACAGGGCTGGACGAGCTGAACGGATCGTCAATGAGCGTGACGCACTCTGAAGCTATTATTTCACCTTTTTTACCTTTGAGGAGTGACATTCCCGTCTGTACTGTTTTTGCAAAAAACACACTGCAAAACGTCTCAAGGATGTCTCTTGCGCGCCTTGCGTCGAATATAACATCGTATTCCCCCGACTTGACCTTACCGCTTCCGAAGCGTGCCGCAGCGCGTGAAGCAGCGATCGACGCAACTCGTGAAGTGTCGATGCTGTCAAGCGCGCCGAGTCCGATTTCAAACGCGGTGTTTGTCTCGTCGCCGAGCGTTTCGAGCACTTCGGCGTATATTGCCTCATATCCCGTCACACACGATAGGTCAAGCCCGTATGAATTATATATACGAACGGTATTTTTCGCGGCGAATGCACCGCACTGCGTCCCGTCGGACACAAGCGGGTTCGCGGCGTACGCGCTGCTCTGGCATTTCAGCGCCGCCGCCGTTACCGCCTCCGAGCCGGGCAAAGCACATGTGTTGTCCGCGACCGGAACATAATTGCCCTTGCCTTCGTAAATAAATGCTTTTTCATCCTTCTCTATAAGAAGGGCGTTTTCCTTCGCGCGCCTGACAAGCTCGTCGGCAGTGCCGGGCTCGAAAATCTCTGTTGACGCATAACCCATCCTGCCGCCCGCCATACACTTCAGGCACACGCCGCAGCCCACGCTTGATGAAAAACGCTGCAGCTCATTTCTGAACGCCGAAGCATCAACGCTCTCCGATTGCTGAAAATACAGCTCATACTCCGTTACGCCTGCCCTTTTAGCGGCAGCTGCAACTGATTTTTTTATTTTTTCAAAATCCATACCGTTTCTCCTTATCTTCCGCCGACTGTCAGTTCCGAAACGCGTATCAGCGGCTGACCAACACACACCGGAACGCTGCCGCTCGACGAGCCGCACATCCCCTGACCGAACTGCATATCGTCGCCGACCATATCGATCTTGCGAAGTATCTCACTGCCCGTACCCACGAGTGATGCGCCGCGTACCGCCTCGCATATTTTGCCGCCGCGTATCATATATCCTTCGTTCACCGCAAAATTGAACGCGCCCGTGGCGGGATCTACCGAACCGCCGCCCATGCTCTTGGCATACAACCCGAAATCGATCGATGCGATGATGTCTTCGTTTTTATCAGGGCCGGCAGCAATATAAGTGTTCGTCATGCGCGAGGTTGGCTCGTATTCATAGCTCTGCCGCCGCGCACTGCCTGTCGGTACGGTACCCATCCTGCGCGCGTTGAAGCGGTCGACAAGATATGATTTGAGTACGCCGTTTTCTATAAGCACGTTGCGCTGTGAGGGATGTCCTTCGTCGTCAATATTTACCGAGCCCCACGCATTCGGTATCGTACCGTCGTCGACAGCCGTTACCTTGTCTCCTGCAATCTTTTCACCGAGCTTATTACAAAACTGCGACGCTCCGTTCGCGACGCTCGTCGCTTCGAGTGAATGGCCGCACGATTCGTGAAAAATAACGCCGCCGAAGCCGTTTTCTATCGCAACGGTCATTTTTCCCGCCCTACAGTAATCGGCATTCAGGTTTACGACCGCCTGCCGTGAAGCCTCGATGCCAACAGCCGCCGGATCGGTCGTGTCGAACAGCTCAAGCCCCATCCGCGCACCGGGGCCGCACATACCGCTCTGGTTTTCACCCTTGCGCGATGCAACAGACACCACGGCAAGGCGTGTACGCACCTGCCTGTCAGAGCACCAAAGTCCGTCGCTGTTGGCTATCCACACAGTGTGATCAACATCAACGAGCGTTGAGCTGACCTGTGAGATGACGTCACTGTACTGCTTTGCCGCGTTCGCGGCGGTACGCAGTATCTCTGTTTTGATTCGTTTGTCCGCTCCAGAAGGAACGATCTTTATCGCATGAACATCCGGGAATATCCGCTCGGTGAGCCTGATGAGCGGTGCGTCCGTGCGCTCGTTTACGCAGCCGGCGACCTGTGAGGCGCATTTCATCACGCCTGCGCGTGAAACATCGCACGTGGACGCGTAAACGCTTCTCAGCCCCTTATACGCGCGTATCCCGATGCCGCACAGCTCGTTGTCACCAATTTTTTCCACCCTGACGCCGAGCATATTGATAAAATTCGTCTTCGTCCGTTCAATATAGATCTCCGCAAAATCGGCGCCGCCCGACATCGTTTTTTCCAGCGCCTGTTCGATTATCTCCCTGCTTACCATATTGAGTATCCTTTCTCCATGAACAGCTTCATGAACAATGCATTGATTATTCAATAAAATAGATGCTTGCTTTTAAGTCATTTTTCCCCGACGATATTGCAGCTGCGTGTCAGCAAATGAATGAAACCGCGAGGTCTTTCTTTACAAAAGCATTATAGCATACCATACCGCTGCAATCAAGAATAAAAGCTTGCATTTTGCTGTATTTTGATATATACTTTTTCGCAGAGGTCATTTAGAAAGGCAGGCATTATCAATGGCAAAGTACAAGCTTGAGCTTCACGCTCACACGAAGGACATAAGCAAATGCGCATCGGTAAGTGTCGAGCAGCTTACCGAGCTTTATACGGCGGCAGGCTACACCGGCGTTGTTCTTACGAATCATTTTGAACCGTATACTTTTTCGTTCTTCAACGGTACAACATGGGAGGAAAAGGTACGCGAATACATAAGCGGATACGAGAAGCTGTGTGACGCAGCCGCAGGAAAGCTGGATATCATACTCGGCGCGGAGGTACGCATGACCGACTATTTCAACGATTATCTGCTTTTCGGCGTGACAAAGGAATTTCTTTTCAAAAACCCCGGCATTTTTGAGTACGGTATAAAAAGGCTGTCAGCCGTTTGCCGCGACAACGGGATAATGGTATATCAGGCTCATCCGTTCAGGAACGGAATGACCGTCGTGAATCCGTCGTATCTTGACGGCGTCGAGATATTCAACGGCCATCGCAATCACGATTCGAGAAACGAGATTGCAAAGGCGTGGGCTGAGAAATTCGGACTGCGTGTTTCGAGCGGCTCAGATTTTCATGATCCGTTTTCCGGCATAGACGCCGGCATCGTCACCGAGAATCGTATCACTACCCAGCGTCAGCTGTACGAAGTTCTCAGAAACGGCGAATTTGAGCTGATACAAAACACGCAGGAAATGCAAAAGCGGCCGGGTAATTAACACCAAAGAAAAAAACCACCTGATATTGTACCTAAGTGAAAAAAAGTCACAACTTATTGAAAAATATGTTGAAAAAAGCGTTTTTATAGTGTATAATTATTGTGTTTAATTATGCGATGTAATTGTGGACAAATAACTAACCATATGACGAAAGCGGGATGATGATGGACAGACGACAAACCGATATGCTCTATCCTCTTTCAGAGAGCCAGCGCAACATATACGAGCTTGAAACGTCATACAAAGGCACCCCCATCAACAACATCTGCTCAACTATAAAAATAAAAGGCAGATTTGAGGCAGCGCATATTTCGCGCGCTCTCAATATGCTCATCGAATCCGATTCCACACTGCGCACACGAATAGTCAGCGAAAACGGACAAATCATGCAGTATATCGCGCCGTACGAACCGGAGCAGTTCACATATTATGATTTTTCCGTCACCGGCAGCGAAGGGATCGACCGTTGGGTGAGCGCTGCAGCCCACGTTCCGATGAATGTTATCAACGCGCCGCTATACCACTTTGCTGTGTTTAAATCCGACGAATACAGCGGCGGAATACTCATTAAGCTGCACCACATCATTTCCGACGGCTGGACGCTCGTTCAGCTTGCCAATCGAATAGCCGACATATACCTTTCGCTCCTTTCGGGAAAGACGCTTGTAATCAAAGAAGCGCCGGCGTACTCCGACCACGTTGAGGCGGAAGAAAAATACAGAGATTCAGAAGACTTTGCCGAAGACGGCAGCTTCTGGCACAGTGTGCTTACCGATAATGCTTTGCGCGGCGAAGCTAACACGAAGCGCAGCGGTATGCTCATAAGCCCGGTAGGAAAGCGTTCAAGCTTTGTTTTCAGCGAGACGGTCAATCATCTCATAACACGCTTCTGCAGATCGAACAACGCCACACCGTTTTCAGTATTTGCCATGGCGCTTTTTGTCTATCTGAGCCGTATGCGGTCGTCCGGGCAAACAGTGCTTGGCGTACCCGTTATCAACCGTACGACCTTCAAGGACAAGCAGACAGGCGGTATGTTTGTCAGCACCCTCCCGTTCTTTATAAACGCAGACCCGAACAGCACACTTGAAGAATTCAATGTATCGCTTACAGAAAGCTGGTATGATCTTCTGCGTCATCAGAAATACCCGTTTTCCGAAATACTCCGTGACGCTCGCACTATCAACCCCGGAACCACGGGGCTTTTCGACATTGCGCTCTCATTCCAGGACAGCAAGATCTTCCGTGACCGCGGAGCATCTGTCATATTCACCGGGAAATGGGTATACAGCGGTTATCAGACGGAAAAGCTCATCATTCATCTGAGTAATTTTGAAGACGAGAGCCATTTTTCTGTCGATTATGATTACCTGACCCAGGTCTATACCGGCAGCGATATCGCCGTCATGCACTCACACATATGCAGGATACTTGAGGAAACGCTCTCGCTTCCCTCCGTCCCGCTCAAAAAGATACAGTTTCTTTCGTCGCAGGAGCGTGAGCAGATACTTTATAAGTTCAATTCCACGTCCTCCGAGCCGCCGTATTCGACAGTACCGGAAGGCTTTATGCGCGCCGTATCATCCAATCCTAACAAGGTCGCCCTTATATACAGGGGCTTCAGGATGACATATACACAGCTTCTCGAAAAGGTATATTCATACGCACACGCGTTTTCACTCGCCGCTCCGGAAAATAACAGCGTTATCGCTGTCTGTCTGCCGAGGGGCTTTGAGCTCGTTGTATCGATGCTCGCGTCTTCGTTCAGCAGGAACGCGTGGCTCATTATTGACCCTGAGCTGCCGCCGGAGCGCAAAAAGCGCATCATTGCCGACAGTGACGCAGCCCTCGTGCTCACATCGCAAAAGTATTCCGGTTTCTACATACAGGCAGGCGCAAACGTGCTGTGCTTCGAAGATATAGAGGTCATACCTTCCGCACATCAAACACAGACACCCTCTCCCAACGACCTCGCGTATATAGTATACACCTCCGGAAGCACCGGCGTGCCGAAGGGTGTTGAAATAGAGCATCGCTCGATCACGAATTTTGCGTACGCGATGGCGGATCATTACGGACACGGCGGCGTGCTTTCACTATGCAGCATCGGATTTGATGTGTTTGTACTCGAAAGCATCGTCTCACTTCTCAACGCAAAAACAGTTGTCCTCGCCGATGCCGCGAACGACCCGGCGGAGCTTGCGTCGCTCATACGCGGTTTTTCGGCAGGCTTTATGGCAATAACGCCGTCAAGACTGCAATCATATATGCTCAACATCGAATTTCTGCGCGCACTTTCGGGCGTGGAATGCATCATTTGCGGCGGTGAGCCGCTCTCCGGAGAGCTTATCCAGCAGCTCAGACAGGTCACGTGCGCCAGGATATACAATCAGTACGGTCCGTCCGAAACGACAGTCGGCGTGAGCTGCAAGCTCGTTAGCAACACGTCGATAATCACCGCCGGCGCGCCGATGAAAAACTGTAAGCTCTATGTGCTTGACGAATATCTTAACGCTCTGCCCATCGGAGCGTACGGAAAGCTCTTTATCAGCGGCATGTGTGTCGGAAGAGGCTACCGCAACAACCCGAACGCCACTGAGCAGGCTTTCATCCCGAACCCGTTTGAACTGAACGAAACGATGTACGATTCGGGTGATACTGCCTGCTGGACGAAGGACGGCGAGATAATTATAGGAGAGCGTATCGGCTCTCAGGTCAAGCTGCGCGGACTGCGCATCGAGCTGCAGGAGATAACGAGCGTGCTGCTTACGTTCCCGGGAATTGAGCAGGCGGCAGTCAAGATAATAAAGAACACATCGGATTACATCGCGGCTTACTATACCGCAAAAGATGAAATATCACAGGATGACTGCGCCGTTTTTCTTTCGCAACAGCTGCCGTCATATATGATCCCATCCGCGTGGATGCGGCTCGAGGATATGCCGCTTACCGCTAACGGAAAAATAGATTATAAAGCGCTTCCTTTCCCATCCCAAGAATCCGGAGACAGACAGCCGGAAACCGACACTGAGCGTGCAGTGCTCGATATATTCAGGCACGTACTCAACAACGATACCATCGGTGTTGACAGCGATTTCTACCGCTGCGGAGGCGATTCGCTCAACGCGCTCATTGCGCTCAACGAAATAGAGAACCGGCTCGGAAAAACGCTCAAGATACCGGAGCTTTTCGTATTGAAAACAGCGGCGCGGCTCGCCGCCCGGCTTGACGGCAAGTCAGTGTCTCGCGATGGCGCTCTCACAATATCTCATGCCATGCGCAGCGAATATCCACTCACTTCAATACAGCAGACAATGTATTTCAGCACGCTGCTCGCAAAAGATATGACGCTTTACAATATGCCCGGTGCCTTCCGTCTCGGAAAAGGCGTCGACACCGCACGCCTCACGCAAGCGCTTAAAACGCTCACACGCCAGGAAGACACCCTGCGTACATATTTTATACCCGGCACAGACAGCCCCGTCGCAAAGATCGCCGACTCGGCTGAGCTTCATGTTGACAGCATAGATGCTCCCGATCTTGCTGCTGCGCTCGGTAAATTTGTAAAGCCGTTCGACCTGTCCGTACCGCCGCTCATGCGCGCGTCGTTCTGGAATGACGGTGAAAACAATTACCTTTTTGTCGACATCCACCACATCATCAACGACGGACTTGGTACACAGATACTTCTCAGAAAGCTCAACAGTATATACGGCGGTAAGACCGAAAAACCGCTGCGGACTTACAAGGATTACGCCTGTGAAATCACCTCGCGCGGCAAAGCCGCAGTCGACGCCGATATGGATTATTGGAAAGAGAACCTCAGCGGCGCAGAGACAGTCTGCGTCCTGCCGTCAGACCGCGAAAGGACTCAGCTGCACAAATACGAAGGCAGCGGCTTCGATACATCGCTTCCCGCGCCGCTTTGTGCTGCAATAGACGCATTCTGCCTCGAAAACGGAACCACCCCGTATTCGTTCTTTGCAGGCGCTTTCGGTATTCTGCTTTCAAAGCTCACCGGCTGTGCATCGCCCGTGACCGGCTCGCCCGTATCGTGCCGCGAAAAGGCGGACGAATACGATATGCTCGGCGCATTCATAAACACCCTGCCGCTGCGGCTCGATGTAAAAAATGAGCTGAAGCCGAACGAATACATAAAACACATAGCTAAAACCATCAACGATATGATCGCTCACAAGGACGTTTCCACCGGCGACATCATATCTGCCGTCGGCGCACAGCACGTCGCCGGAGCAGGCACGCTTTTCAACACGCTTATAACCTTCAGACCGCTTTCGGCAGAGGGCTTTTCACTCGGCGGCGAAAAGCTGGAATATATACCCGCCGCCCTCAACGCGGCAAAACTTGATCTCACGCTTGAAGTATACGGCGAAAAAGGCAATTACTCCTTCCGCACCGAATACGCGACGGCGTTGTTCAACGAAACCACAATCAAATTCTGGAGCGAATGCTATGTCCACGCGCTGTCCTCGCTTCTGATGTGTGAAACATTGTCGTTCTTCAACAGCTGCTTCATGCCTGCGGAATATACATACAGACTTTTCACAAAGCCCGACAGACAGACAGCGCCGTTCACCGATATGTTGTGTGATGAGCTTGCCGACGCCGTGTCATACTCATTCCCGGAGCTTCCGGCAATCATATTCAGAGATAAGAAAATATCCTACACAGTGTTCAGAAAACGCGCACAGGCAGCCGCCAACCGTATCATCTCGCTCGGAGTACATAAAGGCAGCACTGTTGCGCTCGCCTATGCACGCACTGACGAATTGATCTGCACGCTGTTCGGCGTACTCAAAGCCGGCTGTGCTTATATGATGCTCACCCCGTCGCTTCCGGAAGCGCGAATAGACGAAATGATGAAAGCCGCGTCATGCAGCACGATTCTGTGCGACGAAAAGACGCTCAGGGCGCTGCCGGGCTGCGAAAAATACCGCACAGAGATACTGCTCACCGAAGCTGACTCCGCAATGCAGAACGCTGCGCATGAGATACACCGCAGCAGTACCGACATCGCACAGGTGCTGTTCACCTCAGGCTCGACGGGTGTCCCGAAGGGCGTCATGATAAGCCACCGCGCAATAGCAAGCCTTACCGCACGGCTGTGTGAGATGTATGAAAAGGCCGGAGTCCATTCCGTGTTGTTCTCGTCGAGCGTTCACTTTGATTCATTCACCGTCGAAGTGCTTATCCCACTTGCCTGCGGACGCACCGTGATAATCGCAGATGAAGAACAGATGATGCAGCCGTGGATGCTCTCACTGCTCATCGACGGAGCCGACGCTCCGCTGATGTTCTCAACACCGTCACGTATGCAGGTCTTTCTCAACGATAAAAAATTTACGCGTTCACTTGAAAACGTGAAAATGATAATGTCCGGCGGAGAAGCCGTTTCTGCCTCGCTCGCAGAGCGTATGCTCAGTTCCTGCCGCGGCGACATATACAATATGTACGGCCCTGCAGAAACGACAGCGTTCGTGTGCGCGAAGCTGATGAAGGATGCCGTAAAGCCCACGATAGGCACGCCGCTGCCGAACGTGCGTATTTATATACTTGATAAAGATCACAGGCGCGTGATGCCGACTGTTCCCGGAGAAATATATATTGCCGGCGTCAGTCTCGCCGAAGGATATATCGGACAGCCAGAGCTGACCTCGGCGTCGTTCATGCCCGATCCTTTCGTTCCCGGAGAGAGGATGTACAAAACAGGCGATCTCGCGCGGCTTCTGATGAACGGTGAGTTGGAATTTCTCGGACGCGCCGATTCACAGGTCAAGCTCAACGGTCAGCGCATAGAAACAGGTGAAATAACGGGTATCGTTCTTTCAAACGGTTTTGCCCGCGATGCCGCGGCTGCCGTTGTGAAAGCACAATCCGGCGGCTCACTCGTGCTCTTCATCGTACCGGGCGACACACCTACCGATGAGGAAACGATAAAAGCGGCGATAGGCAGCGGACTTCCGCCGTATATGATCCCTTCACGCATCGTCACCGTCGACACAATACCTTATACCGTTACGGGAAAAGCCGATCTGCGCGCTCTCACGCAAAGCCTTGAACCGTCAGGACACCGCGAAACCGATGAAGCGCCTGCCGCCGCAGATAACAGCAGCGACGTACTCACGGTACTGACCGACATATGGAAAACAGCGCTCGGCGTCGACACGCCGGACGCAGACAAATCATTCTTCGATCAGGGCGGAACGTCACTCGCCGCGATGGACACGGTTATAAAATACTACGCTCACGGTTGGAGCATCTCGCTGACCGAGTTCTACGAGCATCCGACCATCAACGGACAGTCGGCGCTCATCGCCGCGTCAGTGCAGACAGCACCGGTCGCACAGGATGAGCAGGATAATGCATCGGTGCTTGTGACGGGAGCAACGGGATACCTCGGCGCGCATATTGTCAATGAGCTGATCGCCCACGGCGAGAAAAAGATCATATGTCTCGTCAGAGGCGGAGAAGAACGGCTTTGGCAGACACTTGAGTTTTATTTCGGATCCGAATGGACGAACGCCAACCGTCAGAATGTCAGCATACTCACCGGAGATATAACGAAACCGATATGCGTACCGGACGGTACGGTACTCAAGCGTATAATCCACGCTGCCGCCGACGTACGCCACTATATGCCCGACGCACAGGCCGAGCTTGTCAACGTCAACGGTACAGCGAATATCATCACGCTTGCCAAGCAGAAGCACTGCACGCTGTCGTATGTTTCAACGCTGAGCGTAAGCGGCGACCGCCTGCTTTCGGGCGGCACAGAAAGCGCCGTGTTTGACGAAGACTGCACTGACATAGGGCAGAACAAAGACGAAAACGTCTATGTCCGTTCAAAATTCCATGCAGAGGAGCTCGTCAGAAAAGCTTCTTCTGAAGGACTTGACGCCAAAATATTCCGCGTAGGAAGGCTCGTAGGCAGAAGCACCGACGGAAAATTCCAGCATGATCCCGGTTCGAATTCGTTCTGTAAAACCGTCAGAGGTATGTTGGCGCTCGGAGGCATCCCGAAGCCGGTGGCAAGCATGGAAATCGACCTGACGGCTGTTGACCTTTGCGCAAGAGCGATCGTCATCCTCGCAGACTCCGAACGGCAGACCTTCCACATATACAACCCGAACACCGTTACTTCAGCCGAAGCGATTCGTGCACTTCGTCCAGATATACCGACAGTGAGCGACAGCGAATTCCGATTCACGCTGTTTGAAGCGCTCTCAAAGGCTTGTTCACCCGACCTTGCGCTTTTGACCGATGCGTATAACCGCATTGAAAAAAACGGAGCACAGATCGTCACAAAATGCGAGAAAACGATTGAAGAGCTTGAAAAAGCAGGCTTTGTCTGGAGCAAACCGGACTGTGCGCTGCTTCTGCAGGGCTTCGCTGCCGATAAGTAAAACGACTTTGAAAGACGCCCCAAAAAGGAAGTAATGATATGCATGATGTAGTAACAAAACCGATTTTCGTTCTCCTGACGTTGATTGTATTTGCCATGGTCATATTCGTAATAACGATGTACCGCAAAGGCAACGTAAGGCTCGTACATAAGGTATACTTTGTTCTCTCGGCGCTGACGGCGATCTGGCTGCTTGCTATAATGTCCCTTATCTTTATAAGGGATGATAACCAGACAGGTGTATGGATCGTTGACAGTATAACGAACCTCGGCGGATTTATACCGGTTCTTGTCCTGCTTATCGCTTTCATTTTTATATATGAATGGAACAAGCTGCCGCGGTGGACTTTTCTGCTGTTTGTAATCCCGTGCATCACCCAGCTCATGGTATGGACCAATCCACTGCACCATTTTTTCTATCAGAACGAATTCGTTTCGCTCAACGCCGCCGATATGATACCGGGCTGGTATTTCTACATACACAGTGTTTATACAAGCGTCTGTACAGTGCTCGCGTCGTTTCTCGTGCTGAAATTCGCTTTCACAAACAAAAGCAAGCTCTATATCAGACAGGCGATCCTGTTCGCGACCGGTAACATGATTCCCCTCATCGTCAACGCGATCTGCCTTGGCGGCCCCATACCCGGATTTGAATCCACCATCGTCACCACTCCGCTTTCATACGTTATCGGCGTTGTTTTGCTGCACGGACTGGCAATATTTAAATTTCATATGCTCGACATCAAGCCGATGGCCGTTCAGACGGTGCTCAACAAGCTGTCCGACGGATACCTCGTACTCAGCGACGACAGTATAGCCGTAAGCTTTAACAAAGCCTTTGCCGAGACGTTTGGCAAGGAATACAAGATCAAGGAGAATGTAAAGCTCAGCGACCTGCGCACTAAAGATGTAGGTGGAACTAACATGGGGCTTCACACGCTGCTCAATTCCATTGAATCCTGCCGTCAGTCACAGAGCACGATCTCCTACGAACAGGCGATCGTCATACTTGTAAGCGAAAAATTCATCAAAAAGTATTATATGGTCGACGTCACACCTCTTCTCAACGGACAATTGATCATCGGTTTTGTTGTTTTTTTCAAGGATGTCACAAAGCTCAAGGAAAGTATGCAGAAGCTACAGCAAAGCCAGGCACAGATGATGGAGCGTGACCGCCTTGCGTCACTTGGTCAGATGGTCGGCGGTATAGCGCACAACCTGAAAACACCGATCATGGGCATTTCCGGCAGTGCTTCATCAATAAATGTCCTAATAGACGAAAGCGAAGCAAGCATAGGCGACAATGAAGTCACTCCGGACGATTACCGCGAGATATACGAAGAAATGCGCAGCTGGACGAAGCGAATAGTCGAAGCGTGCGCGTATATGTCTGATATTATAACGGCAGTCAAAGGACAAGCTACGACGATGAACAGCGTTTCAGTCGCGGATTTCGCGGTCGACGACCTGTACAAACGCGTATCGATACTACTGCGCCACGAGCTTAAGCAGGGAAATTGCACGCTCGTATACCGTTCGACGATGGATACCGATATACTCATTCACGGAGATCTGAACAGCATGGTACAGGTTGTGAACAACCTCGTAACAAACGCGATAGACGCCATGCGAAACACACAGGGTGGAAATATCATTATAGATGTCTCCGTCAACGAAACACACCTGCTAATAAAAGTAATAGATCACGGCACCGGAATACCGGATAACGTCAAAAAGCTTCTATTCAAGCAAATGGTCACAAATAAGGGCGCTGTCGGAACAGGTCTCGGAATATTCATGTCATACTCGTCGATCAAAGCCAACTTCGGCGGCACGATGTGGTTTGAAGATAACCCCGAAGGCGGTACGATCTTTGGAATATCGATACCACTCGACACAGTAAGCATCGGACAGAGTATATATACTTCCGAGACAACACAATCAAACGACCCCGAAGGAGACACAAGCCATGAGGAAGAATAAAATAATTGCCCAATCCAATGATATCAAAATAATGGCGCTTGATGACGACCCGACAATGACGCTTACTCTTCAATCATATTTCAGCTCGCTCGGATATACCGTCGATATGGAAAATGACCCAGCACGCGCCATAGAACGTATACGCCAAAATCCGACCTACGATATACTGCTTCTCGACTTTCTCATGACCCCTATCTGCGGAGACAAAGTCGTCGCCGGAATAAGAGAATTCAACGACGACCTGTTCATCATACTGCTGACCGGGCACAAAAGCATGGCGCCTCCCGTCAAGACCATCAGAGAGCTCAACATTCAGGGTTATTTTGAAAAAAGCGAGCGGTTCGATCAGCTGGAGCTGCTTGTAGAATCGTGCGTTAAATCGATCCAGCAGATGCGTACGATACGCGCATACCGCGACGAGCTTGAGGAGAAAAACGAGCAGCTCAGCGATGCGAACGAGCTTCTTAGAGATAATTATACAGATATAATCAACGCTCTACGTTCTACTGTTGATGCACGCGATATATATACGCGCGGTCATTCGGACCGTGTGGCGCTGCTGTCGGAGCGCATAGCCGAAAGCCTCGGAAAAAGCGAGGAAGAAATCGAACAGCTAAGGCTCGCCGCACTCTTTCACGACATAGGAAAGATCAAGATACCCGACAGCATCCTTCTCAAGGATTCACGGCTCACTGAATCCGAATACGCCGAGATGAAGCGTCACCCGGAATATGCCCGTGATATACTGTCGTCGGCTTCTATGTTCAAAAGTATTCTGCCCGCGGTGCTCGGACATCACGAACGCTACGACGGCAAAGGATATCCGGACGGACTCGCCGGCGAAGCAATACCGGAGAACGCAAGGATAATCTGCGTCGCGGATTCCTTCGATGCAATGACTTCTTTCAGGCGCTACAGAAACAATATGTCGCTTGAAACAGCAAGAAGCGAGATCATCAAGGGGCGTTCTACCCAATTTGACCCGCGCATTGCGGACGTTTTTCTTGATATTCTTGACGATTTTGATTCAGTCATGAACGATCCGAACTGGATCTATCCCAACCTGGAAAACTAATAAAAATAGACAAGGACGGTGCTTTAATGAGGGAATATCCACTTTACCCTGTAGATTTTTACGACGATTTTAAAGCATACACCGAAGGGATCGGAAAGAAGTTTTCCGACGCTACCGCTGTATGCTCGTACAATGCCGACGGCGAGTATTCAGAGCATACTTATGCACAGCTGCTCGGCGACGTACGCGCAGCCGCGCAGATGATCCTTTCGCTCGGTCATAAAAAAGAGCACATTGCCCTGCTTTCCGAAAACAGCTATCAATACCTTGTTGCCTTCCTGGGCATTACTTACTCGGGCAATACAGCTGTCCTTATCGATCCGGAACAGCCGCCGGAGCTTGTAAACGAGCTTATATCTTTTGCCGACTGTTCGTTCATTATAATCTCACAAAACAGCGCTGATTTTCTGCTCGGGGACATGCAGCCTGAGATCCCGTATATCAAAATGACGCCGGACGGCGTCCCATCGGATCCGTTCATTGAAAAGGGACAAAAGCTGATAGAAGACGGTGCGCACGATTACGCTGATGCGTCCCCTTCGCCCGACGACATCGCCGCCATCGTTTACACATCCGGCACAACACACACCGCAAAGGCGGTCATGCTCAGTCACTATGCCCTGCTCCACAACGCAAGTGAATCCGTCTCGCTCGTTTATATTCCCAGACGAGTGTTTGTTTCGCTTCCGTTCTTCCACACATACGGAATGACCTGCGGCATTCTTAACAGTCTTGTCAACGGCGCGCTCATATGTGTCAACGGCGATATCAAGAGCATGCAGCACGACATTATACACTTTGATCCGGAGACGATCCTTGCCGTTCCGTTAATAGCGGAATTTGTCTACAAAATGCTTATGAACAGGATCGACGAGGTGTGTGATGCTGAAAAGCTGCTTTCTCCGCGCAAAGGTCTTTTCGGTACACTCAAACCGATCAAATGCGCAGTAGCGAAGAAGGAAAAGCTTTTTCCATCGCTCAAGCTAATTATTGCAGGCGGCGCTCATCTTTCGGAAAAGGTTGCTACGGTGCTCTCACGCTTCGGCATACTCGTGCTTCAGGGATACGGCATCACCGAATGTGCTCCACTCATCGCCGTCAACCGCAACAATTTGAACATACTCGGCTCTGTCGGTTTTCCCCTGCCCGGTTATGAGATCAGGATCGACGACGGCGTGATAAAGGTCAAGGGAAAAATGCTCATGACAGGATACTATAAGCATCCCGAACTGACCGCCGAAGCTATTTGCGACGGATGGTTCGACACGGGCGACATCGGTTGCTTCGGAAAGCACGGTGAGCTGTATATCAAGGGCAGAAGCAAAACGATAATCGTACTTAAAAACGGAAAAAAGGTCTCGCCGGAAGAGCTTGAAGTCCTGTTTGAAGACGTTCCGCTTGCAAAAGAGGTCGTCGCGCACGGCTCCGCGGTCGGTGCAGACATAGACGACGTGCTCCCTGCCGTCACTATTTATCCCGATCCTACGTTATGCGCCGATTTGAATTCATACGAAATACTCGATAAGCTCCAGCAGGAGGTCAACCGCATCAATGGAAAGCTCCCGCCATATAAGCAGATACGTGTCATCAACATAAGAGAAACGGAATTTGAAAAGACCGGCACAAAGAAGATAAAACGTACATAAGGCTATGATGCAAGGTGAAAGGAAAAAACTATGCTTGAAGTTATTCAGGAGATTATTTTTGAAATAACCGGTATCGAAACGCTCACACCCGACACCGATTTTGTCAAGGATCTTCAGCTAAACTCATTTGATATTGTAAATATCATCAGTGCTTTTGAACGCCGTTTTAAAATACGTGTTCAAACACACGATCTGTGGCAGCTGCACACAGTTCGTGATGTTATGAATTATATGGAACAGCGCAACATCGGCATCTGATAAACTACACAAAAAAAGACATGGCTCCGGCAAATGCTTGAGCCATGTCTTTATTTACTGTAATTACTCTATTATTCCGTTTTTTCTGAGCGTTTCAAGAAACTCATCAAGATCTCGCTTCGCCGTCTTTTCGTCTACCTCATAACCGTCAAGCAGCTTTTTAATTATTTCGTCGTTGGTCTTGCTCGCTGTGAGCTGTTCCCATATAAAGCCGCCGACCTCGTTTGTTGTGATAAGCCCGTTGAACTTCGTTTCGGTGTTTCCTACCGGTACAAGGATGACGTCATCCATTATTCTGCGTATAATAAAATCCTTCTTAATCTTCATCCGTTCTGTCTACCTTTCGCTTATCAAGATAACACTTATATTCTTTTACCACAGAATGCGTCATTTTGCAAGTATATTCTGGGATTTTATCAAAAAACGATGTCTCACAGTACGCCATCGCCGCACAAACGGTACAAGCCGTCTTGTATGCACACGACCTACAGCCCGGCGCAAGTCTGATTTGCTGTGTGTGACGCTTTATGTATTTCCAGCCTTCTTCAAATCCGAGCTCGCCGATATCTATGCTCGGCTCCGGCATCATTCCGCAGGTGCTCATTTTTCCGTTGTACGACACCCAGAAGGTCACGCGCCCGGCGCGACATTTTGTTGCGTCGCCTTCGTCACTGCATACATTGCGCGGCTTGCCTCCGAGACCGACCGGCAGCACGTCATCGTCTATCGTTTCCTTGAGTCCCTTTGCGCGTCTGAGAGCAGCTTCATCGCCGGATGAACGCAGCTCTTTTTCAAAAATCAGCCGACCCGCATCACACGCGTCGAGCCGCGGAAACTCTTCGCCGTCCTTGAGCAGTCTTCGTGCCGGCGGAAACATATACGATCCGGTAGCCACAGGAAGGTTTCGTTTCTTTGCGAACTCGTATATTTCTTCCTTATCGCGCACGTTGAGCTTTGTGAAGCTCGCGTTGAGTCTGATCTGCATACCTGCCGCAAGGATGCGATCTATCGCGCCGACAGCTTTATTATAAAAAGATCCGTCGCCGCATAGATTTTCGTATGTCTCTTCGGACGCGCCGTAAAGCGTTATATTGAACCGCGCCGGAGGTATCTCGCGCAGCCAGCCCACCGCTCTATCGTCGATAAGCGTCCCATTGGTGTTTATTGATATGATAAAGCCCATTTTAGACAGTGCAGTATATATCTCTCTGAACTGCGGATGGGTAAACGGTTCGCCGCCGGTTATGAGAATATAGACTGTTCCGGCTGCCTTCGCTTTTTCAGCAAGCGTAATCCACCATTCGGCATCTTTCAGACCGCCTGCACGCTTCACCTGCTGCGCGTTCATACGGACATAGCACATCCGGCACGACATATTGCACATCGGGGTCAGCTCAAATGTACAGCCGAGCGGTATTCCTGTCTTTGCGGCTTTTCTGTAAAGATACGATGAAATGCTCATTTCATCGATCATCGTATTATACCGTCTTTTATAAGCTGATTCTTAAGGCACTCGACCGCTCCCGTGTCCGGAGTACAACGAAGCAGATACGTCGGAACTACGCTCAAAACGACATAAAGTGTTTCAGTCGCGCGATTTATCAGCTCCCTGTTCCAATACGGAACACTCGCCTGTTCAAGCAGGTATCTGAACGAAGCGGTTCCCTTGAGTCGTTCGACGCTGTTTTCCTGCGCTTGTCTGAGCACGACTATCGCGCCGAGCTCGTGCGGAGAGTTTGTGAAAACGGGATTGCTTCCGTCAAGCGGAAATCCGTACGACCATACCCTTGAGCCATCTATTCTGCTTGCGGATCGGTCGCCGCTGAGCTGTTGCGCGCCCTGCGTCTTCGACCAGAGGTTTGACTGCGTAGTTTTACCTGTTCCGGAAGGAGCAGTAAACAATATTGACTTATCGCCGACGGCAATCTGTGACGAATGCAAAAGCATTATATTGAACGCAGCGTATATTATTTTCATCGGTATGTGTTGGAACAGCATCATTGCCGTGTAATCGTCATCCGGATAAAGGAGACTGCACTCGACATCCGAATAATCTTTTGCGAACCGTACTACTGTACAATAGCCAAGGCTTCCGTGCATTTTTTGTGCTTGCACCTTACCGTTTTCGCAGAAATATTTGAACTGGATGTCTTTTCCCACTGACGCGGAGGCGGCAAGGAGCGACGGATCCCATCTTGTAAAACGTATCGACACGTCAGGTGTTGTATTGCGGACGGCGAATACGTTCATGATACTGTCGACCGTGAAGTCCTTATACAGCTCAAGCGCTATTACAATTCCGCCTATACTAAAACTTTTTCTCATATATAATATTGCCTTTCAGCTTGAATATACACTTGCGAATGTTGTTTTGCTATACTCAAGCAAGCCTCCCTTTCAGGAGGCTTGCTTTTTTATAATTCTTTTCCTTTTACCGGCTCTTTCAATAGGAAGCAGACGGTGTGCTTGATGCTGCCGAATGATAACAGTCGCACGATTCCGGATAAAACAGCGCGTCGAGACCGCCGACGGTCGGATCCTGTGGAACAGTACCCGTTCCGGTTCCGGTTCCTTCAAGATCGTAGCACGCGTCAAGGTCAAAGTCGACTATTGCTGAGCAGCCGGCGGCTATGTTCTCTGTCAACTCAAAGTGCTCTATTGTCAGTGTCGGTTTTATATACTTCTTTTTCATTTTAATATCCTCCTGCTCTTTTTTCAAACTCAACCATTCTCAATAACATCATACGTCTCGCAGGTGATCTTGATGTTAGTGAGAGAGATTATTTCGTCTGTTACGGCTTTTATTGTAACGGTTCCGGAGTAACCGTTATGAACAAGGAATGACTTGATGTCATAATAGCAATCGGCGGTGGAGGTGAGAGCTATTTCGCCGAGCTTTGTATCGCCCGACCAGAACTCAAGCACATCGTTGCTGTTGAGCGTATCGCCGGCAGGAACCTTCATCCCGAGATAGATGTCGTAGCGTTTTCCGTCAGCGTTGTTCTGGAACCATGTGCTGAGGGTGAAAGTTACAGACTGTCCGTTCTGGAGATACAGCTCATTTTTCGGACCGTTTGATTTGTAATCTTCGGCAAGTATTGCCGTTCCGTCTGTGTCTGTGAAGAGTACGAATGCGTTTTCGTTCCACACAAGGTCGCCGGACTCCGTGTCGACGAGGGTTTCGTCTGCAAGAAGCTTATCGCGAAGCTCAACCGTCGTTGCATCGTTTTCGCCGTCTGTTTCATATGCGTCTGACACTGTCTGCGAAAGCTCAGTGCCGAGCGGATCGAGTATCTCGATACCGTCAACATAGTAGGTGTTAAGCGCTTCGTCGGAAGCATTCTTAAAGAGAGTGTGGTTTGCAACGTACTTGAGGCATACCAACGTTACGGTGTACGTCCCGTAATCAAGACCGCTTACGTTATACACCGGGATGTTGTACAGAGTGTCTCCCGTCTCGGGATCGGCCACGGTATCTATCGCGTAATACAGCTGACGTGTAAGAGAATCTCCGACCTCCACTCCTTCAGAATCGTAAAGGTACACTCTGATCATACCGGAGCGTGTGTCTGTTCTCATGTAGATCGCCGCGCCTGTACCGGTGAATGTGAAGGTCATGTTTGCGGTTGCGCCGCCGACTGAATTAAGGCTCGTAGTGACCGTCTTCGACGTTCCGTTCGTGTCCTTGGAGACAGAATTGATATAAGCTATATCGCTGCCGTACGGAGAGTTCAGACCTGAGGTCTCGGAAACAAGTCCGGATTCCTGATAAAGTCCTTCGCTCGTTCCGCTGACGTTCCAGCTGTAATCTGCCGCGTCATCTCCTGCGGTATCCTTGCTGTTGTTATAGGTTATATCTGAGAAATCTTCTTCGTAATATACTGACGTTGCCGGTATGACCGTCGCAGTCGAGCTTTCCGAACCCGCAACATACGATGTGCCGTTGTACTCATGCGTTATGAGCGTATAGGTTATCGTATCAACTGAATCGAGGAAGGTATTCGGAGTATAGCGGATATATCTGTATTCGTAGTTGTCTTCATCTGCGAGGTCAGCCGCGCTGACTACTTCGTATTTGCCGTTCGCAAGCAGTCTGACGATCTCGACTGTTCCATTGGTTGCGCCCGTCGCGCCGGCAAGGATAAGTCCAACGCCGTACTGCGAGTCATTTGCGAGAACGTCGAATATCGTGGGAAGACCGTAGTCGAGGACGTATGTCTCAGGACTTACCGTAAGATAATACGGGTCAAGTGCGTTCGTGCAGGTGAATTTCAGATAATCCGCCTTGTTGAGCAGCGAAACATTGGTGCTTGTCGGGCTGGTGTAGTTGCCTGCGGTAGAGCCACCGCTGATCGTCGTTCCGTTCCACGTCACATCCCAGCTTACACCGCTGTATTTGCCTGTAGGCTGCGTTTCAGTGACGTAATAGTAGCTGTCTATCTGTCCGGGGAACCGTGCAGTGTAGCCGTTCTTAAGAGTAAACTTGCCTGCAGCGGTCGTCGTCTTCAAACCGACGAATACATTGCTTGAATTGTAAAGAAGATAATCTATACTTGCTGCCGCGGTTGCCGCATGGGTCGTCGCGTCTACAAAGTAAAGGGTAA
Source organism: uncultured Oscillospiraceae bacterium (assembly GCA_964523005.1). Lineage (GTDB taxonomy): Bacteria > Bacillota > Clostridia > Oscillospirales > CAG-382 > UMGS1307. The sequence goes on along the minus strand of CAZFZL010000012.1, from coordinate 416 downwards.
ATTCGTAATCTGCGCTGTTGATAGCCGCAAGCTCTTCAGTCGTCGGATTGACAAGAGAAGACGTGTCAACGACCTTCTTAACGTCGAGCTGATCGTTTACGGGAAGGTTGAATTTTATCTTGCAGTTTGACAGGCTGCCGCCTCTTTCAAGGTAGAAGACTTTGAGAGTGTGTTCGCCTTGAGTAGAATAGTAAGCACGCGTCACGCCGAGAACACCGGTGGAAATGAGATTTCCCTCGCTGTCTTCAACGTTGAACAGTTGTCCGACTACCGTCCCGTTGACAGTGATGGTGTTATCTGCAAAATTGATGCTGCCGTCTGAGGCTCCATGGATACCGCCCAGGTCGAGTGAGAGCGTTCCGTCGAGGAATACCCATACATCATCATCGCCTGAGAAGCTGAATACGACCTTTTCG
>CAZFZL010000011.1:0-24474 GCA_964523005.1 uncultured Oscillospiraceae bacterium | reverse complement strand
ACCGACGGAGCCGTCTGCCGTGACCACGTGCACGTCGTCGCAGAGCGCTTTGAAGCGCTCCACGGCGAAAACGTCGTCCTTCGTGTTGAAGCCGAGTATAACACGCGGCTTTTTGCCTTCTGCAACGAGCGTTTTCACGAGGTAGTACAGCGGCGGTATCCCGATCCCTCCGCCGATGACGGCAGGAGAATCGGTGCTTTTGACGGTGTCGTATCCGTTCCCGAGCCCGGTGAGTACGTCAAGCGTTCCGGAACGTACCAGCGAGAGTACGTCGGTGCCGGCGCCGGAAGCACGGAATATGAAGCTCACCATGTCGCCGCACATGTCGTGCAGTGAGATCGGACGGCGCAGGAAGAAGCCGTCGAGTCTGAACTGGGCAAACTGACCGGGGCGTGTGAAGCGTGACGTATCGCCGCGCAGCTTCAGCTCGAAAACATTGTGAGTGAGCGGAGTGTTTGAAATAACTTCGTAAAGACCCATTCCCGTCTCCTTATCTTGCATCTATCGTTGAGATTGTGAGCGTTATCTCCTCAAGCACGTCGAGCAGTACGCTAACGGTATCGAGCGAGGTGAGCATGGTGATGTTGTTTTCCGCGGCGCACGAGCGGATGATGTTGCCGTCCGATTCCTGACTGAACGAGTCCATGCCGCGTGTGCTTATGACGTAGGTGACGTGTCCCTGACGGAGAGAATCAAGTATTTCGGTGCTTCCGGAGGAGATCTTCTTTCTAACGCGTGTGCGGATACCGTGGCTTTTCAGAAATTCCGCAGTGCCGCGCGTAGCTTCAATATTGAAGCCGAGGTTGTAGAAGCGTCTGATGAGCGGCAGTGCGTCCTGCTTGTCCCTGTCGGCTATGGTGACGAATATCGTTCCGTAGTTTGCGACCTTCATGCCCGACGACTGGAGCGCCTTGTAGAGAGCGCGTGTGAGCGTTGTGTCGTAGCCGATGGCTTCGCCGGTGGATTTCATTTCGGGAGACAGGTAAGTATCGGCGCCCTTGAGCTTTGAGAAGGAGAAGACGGGAGCCTTGACATACCAGCGCTTCGGTTCGGGCGGATAGACCTCGGTGATGCCCTGATCGCGCAGTGAAACGCCGAGCATCACGAGCATTCCGATGTCCGCGAGCGAATGACCGGAAGCCTTCGAGATGAACGGAACGGTGCGCGAGGAGCGCGGATTGACTTCGATAACGTATACCCGATCGCTGCTGTCGGCGATGAATTGGATGTTGTAGAGCCCGACGATCCCTATACCGAGTCCGAGCCGGACGCTGTAGTCGAGTATTGTCTGCTTGACGCTTTCGCTCACTGCGAAGGCAGGGTAGACGCTTATGCTGTCGCCGGAATGTATGCCGGTGCGCTCGACATGCTCCATTATGCCGGGCACGAAAACATCTTTGCCGTCGCACACGGCGTCGACCTCAAGCTCTCGCCCGCTGATGTATTTGTCAACGAGCACCGGGCGTTCTTCGTCGAGCGCCGCCGCGTTCTGCAAATATACACGCAGCGTTTCGGGCGACGAGACTATCTGCATAGCGCGTCCGCCGAGCACATAGCTCGGACGTACGAGGACAGGATAGCCTATCTGCGCCGCTGCGTCTATTCCGTCCTGTATATTCGTAACAGCGACGCCGCGCGGCTGCGGTATTGCGAGCAATTCGAGTATCTTTTCAAAGCAGTCGCGGTTTTCCGCGTTTTCTATCGCCTGTGCATCCGAACCGATTATCGGTACACCGAGTGACGAGAGCGGCTCGGCGAGGTTGATCGCCGTCTGGCCGCCGAGCGATACGACGACGCCGGCAGGCTTTTCAAGCTCGATGACGTTCATAACGTCCTCAAGCGTGAGCGGCTCGAAATAAAGCTTGTCCGAGACGGTGTAGTCCGTGGAAACGGTCTCGGGGTTGTTGTTGATTATAATGGCTTCGCAGCCTGCTTTTTTTATTGTCTGAACGGCGTGGACTGTTGAATAATCGAACTCAACGCCCTGACCTATGCGTATCGGGCCGCTGCCGAGGACAATAATTTTTTTTGCCCCGGACGGAACCGATTCGTTTTCGTCTTCGTAGGTCGAGTAGAAATACGGAACGTAGCTTTCAAATTCGCTCGCACAGGTATCGATCATTTTGTAGACGGGGAATATACCGTTCTCACGGCGGTAAAGGAATATATCGCGTTCCTTTTTACCGCAGAGCGATGCGATGTATTTGTCCGAGAAGCCGAGTCTTTTCGCTTTTCTGAAGAGCTTGGGGTCGAGCGGCGATGCTTTGAGCTCGTTTTCGAAGAGCACTATGTTCTTGATCTTGTCGAGGAAGAAAAGGTCGATACGTGTGATGTTGTATATCCTTCCGATGTCGGCGCCGAGACGTATGAGCTGTGCGATGGCATAGAGCCTGTCGTCGGTGCATTCGGCGATGTATCTGAAAAGCTCGTCTTCAGTGTAAGAATCGAACTTGGCGCTGTATATGTGGCAAACACCGGATTCGAGAGAACGCACGGCCTTGAGGAGCGATTCCTCTATCGAGTGGCCTGCCGACATGACTTCACCTGTCGCCTTCATCTGGGTCGAAAGCTTGTTGGACGAGCCGGGGAACTTATCGAATGGGAAGCGTGCGATCTTTGTGACGACGTAGTCGAGCGATGGCTCAAACGACGCAGGTGTATTTGAGAGCATTATCTCGTCGAGCGTCATACCGACGGCGATCTTCGCCGTTACGCGGGCAATCGGGTATCCGCTTGCTTTGCTTGCGAGTGCTGACGAGCGCGAAACGCGGGGATTGACCTCAATGACATAGTAGTCGAACGAGTTGGGGTCGAGCGCGAACTGTACGTTGCAGCCGCCTTCTATTTTCAGCGCTCTGATTATCTTCAGCGCGGCGTCGCGCAGGAACTGGAATTCGCGGTTTGTCAGCGTCTGGCTCGGAGCTACGACGATCGAGTCACCCGTATGGACGCCGACAGGGTCGATGTTTTCCATGTTGCACACGCACAGAACCGTATCGGCGCTGTCGCGCATGACTTCGTATTCGATCTCTTTGTATCCCTTTATGCTCTTTTCGATAAGCACCTGGCTTACAGGTGAGAGCTTGAGCGCGTTCTTGGCGAGCGCTTCAAATTCTTCTGGTGATTCCGCAAAACCGCCGCCCGTGCCGCCGAGCGTGAAGGCGGGTCTGAGGATAACGGGGAAGCCTATTTCGTTTACCGCATCCCACGCTTCCTTGACGTTCGTAGCGGTGCGTGACGGGAGCACTGGCTCACCTATGCGCTCACACAGCTCTTTGAACAGCTCTCTGTCCTCGGCACATTCTATGCTTGCTGCCGGTGTGCCGAGCAGCTCGATGTTGCATTCGTCAAGGATGCCCTTGCGTGCGACCTGCATGGCGAGGTTCAGCCCTGTCTGACCGCCGAGCCCCGGCAGTATGGCGTCAGGACGCTCGTAACGGAGTATTTTGGCGACGTATTCGAGCGTGAGCGGTTCCATGTATATCTTGTCGGCGACGCTTTTATCGGTCATTATCGTGGCCGGGTTGGAGTTTACGAGAACGGTCTCGTAGCCCTCTTCACGAAGCGCAAGGCACGCCTGTGTACCGGCGTAATCGAATTCGGCGGCCTGACCGATCACTATCGGCCCGGAGCCGATTATAAGTACTTTTTTTATATCAGTGCGTTTAGGCATACGTCACGAATCCTTTCTGTGCTCTTGAATGGTTTTTATGAAATCGTCGAAGTGATAGCGGCTGTCCTGCGGGCCGGCAAATGCCTCCGGGTGATACTGGACGGAGTACAGCAGCGTGCTTGCGTCGTTCATCCCTTCGACCGTGCCGTCAAGCAGGTTTATGTGCGTTATCTCAAGCCCCGTGCCGGCAACGCTTTCGGGAATGACGGTGAAATTGTGGTTCTGCGAGGTTATCTCCGTCCTGCCGGTGGTGAGGTTCCTCACGGGGTGGTTGCCGCCGTGATGTCCGAACTTCAGCCGTCCCGTTTTTCCGCCGCAGGCAAGAGCGATGAGCTGGTGACCGAGGCAAATACCGAATATAGGAAGCTCACCGCGCAGCGCGCGTATGGTTTTTATGACCTCCGGGACGTTTTCCGGATCTCCCGGTCCGTTTGAGAGGAGCAGACCGTCCGGGCTGAGCGCCCTTATCTCCTGCGCTGAGGTGTTGTAAGGCAGGATTATGACGTTGCAGCAGCGTTCGTTGAGCGATCTAATTATGTTGAGCTTCGCACCGCAGTCTATGACAGCGACGGTGTAGCGGTGGTTCGGAGTGCGTGACCAGCGGCGCTTGCCGCAGCTGCACCGACTGACCTGATCGGTGCGCAGTGCGTATGCGCGTACTCTTTCGAGCGCATCCTCAAGCGGCGTGTCGGCATCGGTTATCATGCATTTCATGTTGCCGCCGGAGCGTATCATACGCACGAGCCGCCTTGTGTCTACGCCGCAGAGTCCGGCGACGCCGTTTTCCTCAAACACCTCCGAGAGCGTTTTAGTGTAGCGGAAGTTGGACGGTGTGTCCGTGTATTCGCGCACTATCATTGCGCCCAGCGGCATTATTCTGCTTTCATAATCTTCGTCGGTCATTCCGTAGTTTCCTATCAGCGGATAGCTCATGACCACTGCCTGATCGCAGTAGGAGGGATCCGAAACGATCTCCTGATATCCTGCCATAGAGGTGTTGAACACAAGCTCAAATATTCCTTCACTGTCAGCGCCGAACGGTCTCCCGTACAGCTCTGCGCCGTTTTCGAGTACAAGCTTTCTCTGCTTCATTGCTGTTGTTCCTTTCCGTGTGTATCTTCGCGTCCGTCGAAGACGATCTCTCCGCCGACGACTGTCATGAGTGTTTTTCCGTACAGTGCCGCGCCCTCGAATGGCGTGCTTTTGCCGAGCGAAATAAACCTGTCCGGATCTACGGTGAAGCGCGTCCCGGTATCGAGCACGCTCACACAGCCTGCCGTATTTATCCCGAATATCCTTGCAGGCGCGCAGGACATCAGGTCGATTAACTTCTCGAGCGTTATCACGCGCGTTTTAACAAGATGAGTGTAAAGCACCGGGAACGCCGTCTCAAGTCCCGTTATCCCCATAAGGCTGTTTCGCAGTCCGCCCTGCTTTTCCTGCTTTGAGTGCGGGGCGTGGTCGGTCGCTATCATATCGACGGTGCCGTCGCAGATGCCTTCAATGAGTGCTTCGCGGTCCTGCGCGCTCCTGAGAGGGGGATTCATTTTGAAGCGTCCTTCGTCACGCAGGTCGTCTTCGCAGAGCGTCAGGTAATGAGGCGCTGTTTCACACGTTACGTTTATGCCTGCTTTTTTTGCCTGACGGATAAGGCTGACGCTTTCCTTTGTCGAAATGTGACAGACATGATAATGTACGTTCGTTTTCGCACACAGCCGCAGATCGCGTTCGATCATACGCCATTCGCATTCCGAGCATATGCCCGGAAGGGAATGCTCTCTTGCGTATCGTCCGTCGTGTATGACGCCGCCCTTTACGAGGTCTGCACATTCACAGTGCTGCGCAACGGGTTTCCCGAGCACTGCGGCGCGTCTGAGCACTTCGAGCATGAGCGCGTCGTCATCGATGCCGCTGCCGTCATCGGAAAAGCCGACAACAAACGGCGCGAGCGCTTCCATGTCCGATATGACTCGCCCTTTGCGGCCTTTCGTTATCGTCCCGAATGGCAAAACGGGGATGCACGCGGAAGAGTTTATCATGCCACGCATGATTTTCAAATTTTCAGCACTGTCAGGCGCAGGCGAGGTGTTCGGCATACAGCACACCGTGCAGTAACCTGACGCGGCTGCGGCAGCCGTTCCGGCGGCTATCGTTTCTTTATAAGAAAAACCGGGCTGACGAAGATGTACATGAACATCAACGAAGCCCGGAACAATATACTTATCGGAAAAATCGAAAACTGAATCAAAGGTCGATCCGTCGCCGAAAGAAAAAGGAGAAACGGAAAGACCGTCTATGACCGCGTCTTGCTTTCTGAAGATGCCGTCGTAAAAAAATAAGGCGTTTCGAAGCAGAATTTTCATTTTGCCGTCATCACCGTCCAATCTTTTTATTATCGAAATATTATAACACGATAAAAAAGCAAAAGCAATAGTTTTTGAAGAAATATTTTCACTTTTATGACATAACAGCCGCGTCCGGGCGGACGCGGCTGTGCGATGGGCATTACTTTTTCTTTTTCTTTATTATGGCGAACGCGGCGCCTGACAGCGCGATCATCGCCGCAGCTGCCGCGGCGATGAGCCACGCTTTGCCACCGCTTTCAGCCGGAGCGGAAACGTTGGATGCTTCTGCTGATGTATCATCAGACACATCAGCCGGTGCATCGAGTGCCGCACGCAGAATCGAAGCGAGTCCGGCAAGGTGCGGTGCGTAGATCGTGTTGCCTTTCATGTAGCGTTTCAGGTTTCTCAGAGCCGTTATCACATCGGCATCGGCAAAGCTGTCAGCCTCTTCGATAAGCGCTGTGTAATCCTGGTTGGAGCCGTACACCTCAAATTCGCATATACCTCCGCTGTAGTAGGTCGAATACGCTTCGCAGTACCAGCGCTTGAGCTGTATGTATTTGATATAGCGCGCTTCGGTACCGTCGAGCTGTATTGTATCGCTTTCTTTGATGCCCTCTCCGAGTCCTGACACCTCATAAACGCGCGTGTAATCTTCGCCGTCGGAGGATACCCATATCTCGTACTCCGAGACCCGTTCGAAGAACGATATGACGACGCTGTCGATTCTGGTCTTGAAGCCGAGGTCGACTATCATCCACTGCTCGTCCTTGTTGCGCGCGAACGAAAGGCGTGTGTTGGGGTCGCCGTCGACTGCGAGCGGCTCGTTGAGTCCGTAATCGATCTCAAGACCGCTGACCGTAACGTCCTTGCCGAGCGCGATATTGTGCTCGTATAGCATGTCGGCGATGAGAAAGTCCGGTTTGTTCACGGAGATGTTTTCGACCTTGCAGTTTTTGCTTCCGGCGCTTTCAAACGGCAGGATGAATGTGCTGCTGTCACTTCGGTACGAGCTTTTGTTGCTTGTCGGCTCGTAGAACCACGTATCGTCGACAATGAGGATGGTATGCTTGTTGTCGGCGTAGAGCTTTATATTGGCTGTTTCGTTGAACACAGGGATATAATCGTAAGTAAAGATGTATGACTCTCTTGCATAGCTGAGCTTTCCGCGCGTGCCCAGATAAAGCGTTCCGTCACCGCCGGAAAGGATCGTTGCGTCCGCGTAATCGCTCACCGTGATGTCGGCGGAGAACAGATAGGGAAAACCGACCGATTGTACTTTTCCGATGTCGCTGCCGGTCAGCGGTAGCGAAACGTGGCGTCCGGGGTCGGAACCGCCTGCGACGAGTGAAAGCGTATCGAAGCGTTCGACGAAATCATCCGCGTCCATATCACGCGTCTGCTCTCCGTCCCATGTCTTTTCGGAAATCAGGCATACCTGATAGCGGAGCCTGTCGAATATGTCAAATGTGGAAAATCCGCCCCAATCGCACCAAAGGTCGTTCCAAAGCGCAAAGCTCGCGCCCTTGAGCTGTTCGCTGTCGGGGTCGACGGCGGTGTCCGAGTTGTAGCCCATATAGTTTACGTACCATCCGCCGTACAGCAGCTTCAGATCGAAATAATCGACGAAGCCGTAATTGCCGGCAGGTACACAGTATAACCGCGGTCCGCAGGTGTTGATGATATCGTAGCCCATGGAGAAAAGTGTTTTGTAATCGGAGAGAGAAACCGCCCAGAAATTCGTCTGAGCATCGCCGGATACCTCCGTTGTGCCGTTGAAGCCTTCGTTGCCGAACGCGCCCCAGAAACGCGGAGTATAGCCGCGCGAGGAGATGTGCTCGATGAGCGTATTCGTGTATGCGCGCATCTCTTCATTGTAGCCGGAGAGAAATTCATCGGTTCCGAAATGAACTGTTTTCGTGACGAATATCGGGTCGTCGCCTGTAAGGTATTCGTCCCAGAGATTGAGCACGAACTGTATTGCTTCGGGGTTGGTCACGTCAAGGTGCCATTCGTCGATCATATATTCCGGTACTGCTTTGCCAAAGCACTTTGAGTGACCGGGGGTGTCTATTTCAGTCACGACCTCAACGCCGTAATCGAGCATCCGCTTCTGATATGCGCGGTATTCGTCCTTCGTATAGTGCTCTTCGGACGTAAGTCCGGGCACATCGCTTTCGAGTCTGAAATAGCCTATGGCATCGGAGCCGTTGTCGTTGATGTGCAGATGAATTTCATTGAGCTTGAAATACGCGAAATATTTGGTGATCTCTTCGATGTATTCAAGCGGTATGTATGCACGCGCAACGTCGATCATGCCGGAACGGATCTCGTAATACGGCCAGTCGCGCACCGTACCGCAGGGCATATGTCCGTCGGCAGTATACGACTGCAGCACCGTTGTGATGCCGTAAAGCAGCCCTCTGCCGGTGGAGGCGGAGATCGTCACACCGCTTTCAGTCGCTTCGGCTGTGTAGCCTTCGCTGCCGAGCTGTGTGTCTTCGGCATAACACAGGTATATATCGCCTGTTTTGGGTGTGCCTTCGCCGACGGTGACGGTAAGTCCGGCTATATTGGCGAAGTATTCGGCTATGACGCCTTTTTCGCCGTCTGTGAGCTGTGAATCGCTTTCGAGGACTACCTTCATGCCGTCCTTCAGCAGAAATTTGCCGGACGAGCCTTCCCACTCACGCACAGCGGGTATAACGGTCGGTGCGTCGTTTGCTTCGGCAGCCGCCGGCAGCGCCGGCAGCATACAGATGAGCATTGTGAGTGAGAGCAGCGCAGAGAGAAGTTTTTTCATTATGGTTCCTTTCCTTTTTGTGCTGGGACTGTTACACTTCCTTTTCGGGTTCAACGGTGCTTTTTCCTACTGCGCGTACAACTTTCGGGAATGTGAACGCGAATATGGCACTACAGTATATCGCAGCCGTTGCGTCGAGGCTTGCATAACCGTCAGTGCGCTGATGTATTGGAATATTTCATCTTATTATACAGCATCAATAGGATATTGTCAACCGAAGTGTGGTTTTTGTTTGCTGCGGCGCTTGACTTAACAAAAATGCGGTGGTATACTTTTTTCGGAACAAGAACAGGAGAAATTATCGATGGCAAATGTATATCTTTCGGCAGGCACTTTTATAACCAAACTCAACGGGCGCGACATAACGCTGCTCGATAAATATGCGCCGTGCTTTGACTGCGACGGCTTTGAATTCATGATGTATCCGGAATATTACGGCAGGACAGACGAGGTCGTGAAGTATACGGCAAAAGTCCTCACACCCGTGTTTCATGCTGATAAAACGATCGGCGATCTGCTCAGCGGCGGAAGCGAAGAGGAATACGCGAAGGCGCTTGAAATGTTCGATGTCAATCTGTGCGCAGCAAAAAACATCGGTGCGTCCAAGGCGGTTTTCCATTGCTGGGGGATACCGGACAGCGACAGGCGTATGACGCGTATCGTCGAGGAGATAGGTGCGCTGTACGAACGCTCAAAAAGCTCCGGCATCGATATGCTCGTCGAAAACTGTGTGTGCGTCAATGGAAGTCCGCTCGATCATCTTGAGACGCTTGCGCGTGAAATATCCGGCATAGGGCTTATCGTTGACGTGCGGTGCGCACAGTTCCACGGCGAGCTTGAACGCACGATGAACAGCTTTATCTGGAAGAAAAACGTTCGCCACGTACATATAAGCGACTTCGCCGGCTCGTATATGGATTGGACGAAGCTGCGTCCGATACTTCGTCCGACATATGGAACGATCGATTGGGATGTCGTATGGAACGGTTTGAAAAACAACGGCTACGACAACACGTTCACGCTTGAATCGCCGACGTTTCTGCCGGGCGGAAGGATAGTGCCGTCGCTGGCTAACGACAGCATACGCTATATAAGAGAGCATATCGCTTCAAAATAAACAAAACCGCCTCACTTCGGGGCGGTTTTGTTGTGTATGTGAATAAAAATGAATATATATGCATAAAACGCTTGACATATACAAAAATCAGCGTATAATAACGAATAATAAGAAGAATGAAAGGTATATTGAAATGAACAATCTCAAGAAAAAGAAAAACATAAAGAAAATTGTACTCGCATATTCGGGTGGACTTGACACATCGATAATCATTCCATGGCTCAAGGAAAATTACAACAACTGCGAAGTTGTCGCTGTTTCCGGCGACGTAGGGCAGGGGACTGAGCTTGACGGACTTGAAGCGAAGGCGAAGGCTACGGGCGCGTCGAAGCTGTATATCGAAGACCTGCGCAAGGAGTTCGTTGAGGATTACATATTCCCGACGCTCAAGGCAGGCGCAGTATACGAGAGCGATTATCTGCTCGGAACTTCGTTTGCGCGTCCGATAATCGCCAAGAGGATCGTTGAGATAGCCAAGGCGGAAGGCGCCGATGCGATATGCCACGGCTGCACGGGCAAGGGCAACGATCAGGTGCGTTTTGAGCTTACGATAAAAGCGTTCGCGCCGGATATGACGATAATAGCGCCGTGGCGCGAATGGTCGATCAAATCGCGTGACGAGGAGATCGATTATGCACAAGCGCACAACATCCCGCTCAAGATAAACCGTGAGACGAATTATTCAAAGGACAAAAACCTTTGGCATCTTTCGCACGAGGGACTTGACCTTGAGAATCCGGCGAACGAGCCGCAGTACAACAAAGAGGGCTTCCTTGAAATGGGCGTTTCGCCTGAGCAGGCGCCCGATGTGCCTACATATGTGACGATCGGATTTGAAAAAGGCGTTCCCGTGAGTATAGACGGAGAAAAGACATGCGCCGTCGAAATGATAGAAAAGCTCAACAAGCTCGGCGGAGAGAACGGCATAGGACTTGCCGATCTCGTTGAAAACAGGCTCGTGGGCATGAAATCGCGCGGCGTATACGAAACTCCCGGAGGAACGATACTCTATCACGCGCACAAGGTGCTCGAGACAATAACACTCGACAAAGAGACAGCACACTACAAGGCGCTTATGGCTCAGAAATACGCCGATATAGTTTACAACGGTCAGTGGTTCACGCCGCTGCGCGAGGCGCTTGACGCATTTGTCGACAAAACACAGCAGACGGTCACCGGCTCGGTAAAGCTCAAGCTTTACAAGGGCAACATCATCAACGCCGGCGTTACCAGCCCGTATTCGCTCTACGACGAGGACATCGCGACGTTCGACGAGGATGAGGTATACGATCAGGCGGAGTCTAAGGGCTTCATCGATCTGTTCGGACTTCCCGTATCAGTCAGGGCGCGCATGATGGCGAAAAACAGCAAATAATTCAGAAAGGGCACGACATGAACGACAAGCTTTGGGCGGGACGCTTTGAAAAAAAGCTCAACAGCGCCGCTGAGGATATTAATTCGTCGATAAGGATCGACAGCCGTATGTACAGGCAGGATATCGAAGGTTCGGTCGCGCACGCAAAAATGCTCGGCGCTCAGGGGATCGTTGCGCCCGCCGAGGCACAGATGATCTGCGATGCGCTCAAAGAGATACTTCACGATATAGAGGCGGGCAGCCTTGAGATAGACATGGCGTGCGAGGATATACACACGTTCGTCGAAGCAGTGCTTACAGCACGCATCGGTGATACGGGCAAAAAGCTCCATACGGCGCGAAGCCGCAACGATCAGGTCGCCGTTGATACGAGGCTTTATCTGCGCGAACGCGCCGACGGGCTTATCGCTCTCATAAAAAAAGCGGTCGGCGCAATAACGGAGCTTGCCGAAGCGAATACGGCGACGATAATGCCGGGATATACGCACCTGCAGCGTGCGCAGCCCGTTTCGTTCGCTCACGATATACTTGCTTTTGCGTCGATGCTCCTGCGCGACGCATCGCGTATAGCCGACTGCCGCAAACGCATGAACGTTTCGCCGCTCGGCTCGTGCGCGCTTGCCGGTACGACGTTCGATACCGACAGGTTCCTGAGTGCGAAGCTTCTCGGATTCGATGCTCCGTGCATAAACAGCATCGACGGCGTGTCCGACCGCGATTTTATTCTTGAGCTTGCATCGTGCTGCTCGATATGTGCGATGCACCTCTCGCGGCTGTGCGAGGAGCTGATCATGTACTGCTCGTGGGAATTCGGATTCATAGAATTCGACGATTCCTTTACGACCGGCTCGTCGATAATGCCGCAGAAGAAGAACCCCGATATAGCAGAGCTTATCAGGGGCAAGTGCGGCAGAGTATACGGCTCGATGATGACGCTTTTCACAATGCTCAAATCGCTGCCGCTCGCGTACAACAAGGATATGCAGGAGGATAAGGAAGCGATATTCGACTGCGTAGATACATTGCAGGCTCAGCTCGGCGTTCTCACACCGATGCTCAAAAGCATAAAGGTCAAAAAGGACAAAATGCGTAAAGCCGCTGCGGAAGGCTTCATAAATGCCACTGACCTGGCAGATTATCTCGTCAGAAAAGGGCTGCCGTTCCGCACGGCATACAAGCTTTGCGGCGAGATCGTTGCATACTGTATAAAGAACGAAAAGACGCTCGAAACGCTCACGTTTGACGAATATAAGGGTTTCTCGGAGCTTTTCGGAGAAGACGTGAAGGCGAGCGTGAGCCTTGATTCGTGTCTTAGTAGGAGAAATTCATACGGCGGCACATCACCGGAGGCTGTCGGGCGGCAGATAGAATACATCAAAAAAGAGTTGGAAACAGTATGAAAACACGTGTATTCATAAACGGCGGCGAGGGCACGACCGGACTGCGCATAGTGCAGCGCCTTTCGGAGCGCGACGATATTACGCTTGTGACAATTGACCCCGACCGCCGCAAGGATGACGGCGCGGTGCGCAAATGCATGAGCGAAAGCGACATCACGTTTTTCTGCCTGCCGGACGACGCGGCGCGAAACGCCGCAGCGCTCGCCGAGGGACTTGACGTTCGCATCATCGACGCAAGCACCGCTCACAGAACGCAGACCGGTTGGGTGTACGGCTTTCCGGAGCTCGGCTTCAGAGAAAAAATAAGAACAGCAAACCGGGTAGCCGTTCCGGGCTGCCATGCGAGCGGATTCATCTCGCTCGTCAAGCCGCTCAGGGACGCCGGCGTGATCGCCGAAGACGCGTTCCTTTCCTGCTTTTCGCTGACCGGATACAGCGGCGGCGGCAAGAAGATGATAGCACAGTACGAAGCGCCCGAAAGGGATGCGCTGCTCGAAGCGCCGAGAGTTTACGCGCTCGGACAGAAGCACAAGCATCTTGCCGAAATGAAATATATCGCTTCGCTCACCGAGGCGCCGCATTTCTCGCCCATCGTCGACAGCTTCTACTCCGGAATGCTCGTATGCGTCGGACTGCCCGGAGGACATACGATAAAAACGCTTATCGATATATATAAGAGCACTTACACCGACGGGCTCGTTAAGTACTGTGATGAAGAAAACTACGGCGGATTCATCTCGGCGGCTGCGATGAGCGGCAGAGACGATATGTACATAACCGTCAGCGGCTGTGACGACAGGCTGAGCGTTTATTCGGTCTTCGACAATCTTGGCAAGGGAGCTTCGGGCGCGGCGGTGCAGTGCCTGAATATTATGACCGGCAGAGACGAGAAATACTCGCTCGTCACCGGCGAGTGAAAGGAAAACGGATATGAATATGATACATGGCGGCGTGTGTGCTGCGAAGGGCTTCAAGGCAGCCGGCATACACTGCGGCATTCGCAAGAACAAAACGAAAAAAGACCTTGCGCTCATCGTGAGTGAATGCAGGGCGAGCGCCGCGGCGGTATACACGACGAACCTTGTCAAGGGCGCGCCGCTCACTGTCACAAAGCAGCATATCGCCGACGGCTTCGCTCAGGCGATAATATGCAACAGCGGCAACGCAAACACCTGCAACAGCGACGGAATACAGGTCGCGCAGAAAATGTGTGCGCTTGTGGAAAAACATACTGGTATCAGCGCAGACGATGTATGTGTCGCGTCTACCGGAGTCATCGGGCAGAAGCTCGATATAACGCCGGTCGAGTGGGGGATGGATGCGCTCGTGAACGCGCTCGGCGACAATTCATCTGACGCGGCGAACGCGATAATGACCACGGATACAGTCGAAAAACAGCTCGCGTACTCTTTTGAATGCGGCTCGGCTCAGTGCTGCATAGGCGGCATAGCAAAGGGGTCGGGAATGATACATCCGAATATGGCGACGCTGCTTGTGTTTATAACGACCGACTGTGCGATAAGCGGCGCAATGCTGCATGACGCGCTCTGCGAGGTCACTCAGGACACCTTCAACATGATAAGCATCGACGGTGATACGTCGACCAACGACAATGTATGTATCCTTGCCAACGGACTTGCGGGAAATGAACCGATAACAGAACATAACGAAAATTACGTTCTCTTCCGTTCGGCACTCTTTGAGGTAATGAACGGGCTGTCGAGGATGATAGCAGGCGACGGAGAGGGCGCAACTAAGCTGCTCATCTGTTCCGTAGTGGGCGCGAAGGACATGCCGAACGCGCGCACCGCGGCAAAGAGCGTGATATGCTCGTCGCTGTTCAAGGCAGCAATGTTCGGCGCTGACGCAAACTGGGGGCGCGTGCTTTGCGCGCTCGGATATTCGGGAGCCGATATCGACGTTTCAAAGGTCGGCGTGACTTTTTCGTCGGTTGCCGGGATCATAGAGGTTTGCAGGGACGGTTCAGGCATTGCGTTCGATGAGGATGAAGCAAAAAAGATCCTTTCCAAAAAGGAAATAAACGTACTCGTTACGCTTGGAGACGGCAAGGCGGAAGCGACTGCCTACGGCTGTGATCTGACGTATGATTATGTCAAGATAAACGGAGATTACAGAACATGAGCAGCGAACAATCCGGACTTACCAACGCGATGCGCGCACAGGTGCTCGTTCATGCACTGCCGTACATACGCGAATACAGCTCGAAGACCGTCGTTATCAAATACGGCGGCAACGCCATGGTGAGCGAGCAGCTCAAGAACGCCGTTATGGGCGATGTCGTGTTGCTTTCACTCATAGGTGTGAAGGTCGTGCTCGTGCACGGCGGCGGCCCTGAGATCAGCGAACTGCTGAAAAAGATGGGTAAAAAAAGCGAATTCGTCAACGGACTGCGCGTGACGGACGAAGAGACGGCGCAGGCGGCGCTTATGGTGCTTGCCGGCAAGATAAACAAGCAGCTTGTCAGCCTGCTCGGTATCACGGGCGGCAAGGCGATAGGGCTGAGCGGACTCGATGCGCAGATGATCACCGCTTCAAAGCTCTCGGAGGAGCTTGGATTCGTCGGAGAGATCACGCACGTCAACACCTCCGTCATCACCGATTCGCTCGACGCCGGTTATATCCCCGTCATATCGACGGTCGGCTGTGACGGAAACGGCAACGTATATAATATCAACGCCGACACTGCCGCCGCACGCATAGCCGGAGAGCTCGGCGCGGAATGTCTCGTTTCGATGACCGATACGGCGGGCATCCTCCGATCAAAGGACGATGTGTCGACACTTATCCCGACAATCAATGTCAGCGAAGTGCCGAGCCTGATACGAGACGGTACGATATGCGGTGGAATGATACCGAAAGCGGAATGCTGTGTTGAAGCGATAAGGCGCGGCGTGCGCAAGGTCTTCATAATAGACGGACGCATTCCTCACTCAATACTAATCGAGCTTCTCACCGACGAAGGCATCGGAACGATGTTTGCCTGAACGGCACGTGAAAGGACAAAACAATGACACAACAGCAGATAATAGCTCTTGATAAGGAATATATCGCAAACACATATTCGCGTTTTCCCGTTGCGCTTGCTTCGGGAAAGGGCTCGATCGTCACGGATTTCGACGGCAGGGAATACATCGATCTCGGCAGCGGAATAGCTGTCAACGCCTTCGGTCATTGTGACAGCGAATGGCAGAACGCAGTGACAAGGCAGATGGGTACATTGTGCCACTGCTCGAACCTGTACACCTCTTTGCCTCAGACAAAGCTTGCAGAGCAGCTTTGCAGTCGTACGGGCATGAAGAAGGTGTTTTTTTCAAATTCGGGCGCTGAAGCGAACGAATGCGCGATAAAGACGGCGCGCAAATACGCGCACCACAACCGCTCGGCGTCGTGCAGCAATATAATAACACTCACTGGCTCATTTCACGGACGCACCGTAACGACGCTTGCGGCGACGGGACAGGACCTTTTCCATACGGACTTTCAGCCCTTCACGGAAGGCTTCGTATATACTGCGCCAAACGACACGGGCGCGATGCTTTCACTTGTGAAAAAGCACACCACGGCGGCGGTGCTCATCGAGCTTATACAGGGTGAGGGCGGTGTGAACGTGCTTGATGAAGGCTTCGTCACTCAGACGGCAATGGCTTGCGCCGAGAACGATGTGCTGCTGATCATAGACGAGGTACAGACAGGCAACGGACGCACCGGCACGCTCTATCTGTACGAGCAGTACGGCATAACGCCTGATATCGTAACGACCGCAAAGGGACTCGGCGGCGGACTGCCGATCGGGGCGACGCTGATGGGCGAAAAGTGTCAGTCAACTCTCGGTGCCGGTAAACACGGCTCCACCTTCGGCGGAAATCCGCTCTGCTGTGCCGGCGCGCTGAGCGTGCTGTCACGTATCGACTGCGACTTGCTCGAAGGTGTAAAGGAACGGGAAGCACTTGTCAGGAGCACGCTCGAAGGCGCTGACGGGATCGAATACATCACGGGAAAAGGTCTGCTGCTCGGAGTGAAAACAGTCAAAAAAGCCTCCGAGGTTATAGCACGGTGCCTTGAAGACGGTGTGCTCGTGCTCAGCGCAAAGGACAAGGTCAGACTTCTCCCGGCGCTCAATATACCGATACAGCTTCTCAAAAAGGGGCTTGAAACAATAAAGAAAGCGGCAGTCTGAAAGACGGAAGGGACAGAAAAATGAAGCATCTCCTTAAGCTCGGCGATCTTTCGCCGAAGGAAATAAATGAGCTTCTCAATCTCGCGGATCAGCTCAAATACGAAAAAAAGCACAATATCAGAAAGGAATACCTTTCCGGGAAAACGCTCGGAATGATATTCGCGAAATCTTCAACGCGCACGCGCGTTTCGTTTGAGGTCGGAATGTACGAGCTCGGCGGCGCTGCGCTTTTCCTGAGCGACCGCGATCTCCAGCTCGGACGCGGCGAACCGCTTATGGACACGGCGCGCGTTCTGTCACGCTACCTTGACGGTATCATGATACGCACGTTCGCGCAGTCGGACGTTGAGGCGCTCGCAGAGTACGGCTCGATCCCCGTCATAAACGGTCTGACCGATTACGCGCACCCTTGTCAGGTGCTTGCGGACCTGATGACGATACGCGAGCACAAGGGCGGCTTCAACGGCTTGAAGATGTGCTTCATAGGCGACGGCAACAATATGGCGAATTCGCTCATCGTCGGCGCACTCAAGTGCAATATGAGCTTTACAATAGCGTGCCCTGAAGGGTACGAGCCGGACGCAGGCGTTCTTGAATGGGCAAAGGCAAACGGAAATGTGAACGTCACGCACGATGTTTCCGAGGCGGCGAAGGACGCGGACGTGATATATACTGACGTGTGGGCGTCGATGGGTCAGGAGGGCGAAGCGGCGAAACGTATGAAGGCGTTTGCCGGATACCAGGTCAATGAAAGCGTTCTTGCGCTTGCGCACGAAGGCTGCATGGTACTGCATTGTCTGCCGGCGCACAGAGGCGAGGAGATAACGGCGGAGGCGTTCGAGGCTCATGCCGGAGAAATATTCGATCAGGCGGAGAACAGACTTCATGCGCAGAAGGCGGTGCTCGTGAGCACCATGGGATATAAAGACTGAAAAGCGAAAAGGAAGTCACGCGAATGAAAAAGAGGTATCTTGTGCTGTGCGACGGCACGGTTTTTGCCGGCTATGCGTTCGGCGCTGAGCTTGACGGAAAAAAGCAGTGTGTCGGCGAAGCGGTCTTCACCACTTGCTGCGGCGGCTATGTGGAAACGCTCACCGATCCGAGCTATTACGGTCAGATCATCGTGCAGACGTTTCCGATGATAGGCAATTACGGCTTTATAAACGAAGACGCAGAAAGTCCTTACTGCCGCGCTGTCGGTTATGTCGTGCGCGAAAAGACGGACGCGCCGTCAAATTTCCGCTGTAACAAAACGGTGGAGGAGTTTCTCATAAGGATGAATGTCCCCGGTATTTACGGCGTCGATACAAGAGAGATCACTAAGCATATAACGAGAAACGGCGTGATGAACGCCGTGCTGACTGACGACCCGGAAAACGCCGATCTTGAAGATGCGAAGGTGTACAGGATCACCGATTCGCTCAGAAAAGTGAGCTGTGACAAGACGGAGACCGTACGCCCGGCAGGCGAGACAAAATACCGTGTGGCGATGATCGATTACGGCGAGAAACGCAACATCGTGCGCTCGCTCGTGAACATCGGCTGCGAGGTGACGCTTTTCCCGTTCGATACGACGGCGGAGCGCATAAGCGCTGCCGAGCCGGACGGCGTTCTGCTCTCGAACGGCCCGGGCGACCCGGCTGACTGCGTTGAACAGATAGAGCAGATAAAGAAGCTGCTCGGAAAATATCCGCTCATGGCGATCTGTCTCGGTCATCAGCTTGCAGCGATAGCTGCCGGCGGAACGACCGAAAAGCTCCGCTTCGGACACCGCGGCGTGAACCATCCCGTGCGTGATAATGTGACGGGGAAAATGTATATAACATCACAGAACCACGGCTACGCCGTTGTCTCGGATTCGATGAACGCTACGGCAGGAAAAATCAGATTCGTCAATAACAACGACATGACCTGCGAGGGGATCGATTACGACGAGCTTGACGCTTTTTCGGTGCAGTTTCACCCTGAAGCATGCGCCGGTCCGCTCGACGCGTCATTCCTCTTCTGTCACTTTACCGATATGATGGAACGGAGAAAACAAACAAATGCCGATAGATAAGACAATAAAAAAAGTGCTTGTGATAGGCTCCGGTCCGATCGTCATAGGACAGGCTGCCGAATTCGATTACGCCGGCGCACAGGCGTGCCGCGTCCTCAGGGAAGCGGGGCTTGAGGTCGTTCTCGTCAATTCCAATCCAGCGACCATCATGACGGACAGTATGCTCGCCGACGAGATATATCTCGAACCGCTCACGAAAAAGACGGTCGAACGCATCGTCGTCAAAGAGAAGCCCGACAGCCTTCTTGCAACGCTCGGGGGTCAGACCGGGCTTACGCTCGCCATGCAGCTATCCAAAGACGGCTTTCTCAGAAGCCACGGAGTGAGACTGCTCGGCACTGACGAACACGCCATAGAGACGGCAGAGGACAGAGAACTGTTCAAGGAAGCGATGCTCAGGATAGGACAGCCATGCATCCCGTCCGGTATAGCTTTGACGCTTGAAGAGGCGAAAAAGCACGCGCTTGAGATCGGATTCCCGGTTATAATACGCCCGGCGTTCACACTCGGCGGCAGCGGCGGCGGCGTGGCGAACGATATGGACAGCTTCTGTGTTATCGCGGCGAACGGGCTTGCTCAGTCGCCGATCACACAGATACTCGTGGAAAAATACATATACGGCTGGAAGGAGATCGAATTCGAGGTCATGCGCGACAAAAGCGGAAGCAGCGTCGCAGTGTGCTCGATGGAAAACTTCGATCCGGTCGGAGTACATACGGGAGACAGCATAGTCGCGGCTCCGGCACTTACACTCGCCGATAAGGAGCTGCAGATGCTGCGCAAGGCAGCACTCGATATTATAGGCGCGCTCGGTATAGAAGGCGGCTGCAACGTACAGTTTGCGCTCGACCCCGACAGCTTCAGATACGCCGTAATAGAGGTCAACCCGCGTGTGTCGCGCTCGTCTGCGCTCGCGAGCAAGGCGACAGGTTATCCGATAGCAAAGGTATCGACTCAGATCGCGCTTGGTTATACGCTCGACGAGATCCCGAACGCGGTGACCGGAAAGACGTTTGCGTTTTTCGAGCCTGCAGTCGATTACGTCGTCGTCAAATACCCGAAATGGCCGTTTGATAAATTCATCGGCACTCCGCGCACGCTCGGCACGCAGATGAAGGCGACCGGCGAAGTCATGGCTATCGGGCAGACGTTTGAAAACGCATTGATGAAGGCGCTCAGAGGCGCCGAGATCGGATGCGAAACGCTTGACGCAAACACTGGCAGCGGCGACTTGCGTGAGAGATTGAAGATATGCGACGACCTGCGTATATTCCGTATAGCCGAAGCGCTGCGCAGCAAAATGACAGCGCAGGAGATAAGCGAAATAACACGCATCGACAAATGGTTCATCTCGCGCATCGCAATACTCTGCGATTATGAAAAAAAGATCGCGTCGGAGCAGATGACACGCGAGCTGTACACGAGAGGGAAAAAGCTAGGATATACCGACAAGGCGCTCAAGCGCATTTCCGGCGCCGAGCTGCCGTGCAGACTGTTGCCGTCGTACAAAATGGTTGACACCTGCGCCGCTGAATTTGACGCAAAGACACCGTATTTCTATTCCTGCTATGACAGTGCCTGCGAGTCGCGCTCGCTGACGCGCAGCAACAAAAAACGCATCATCGTTCTCGGCAGCGGGCCGATACGCATAGGGCAGGGCATCGAATTTGACTATTCCTGCGTCCACTGCGTATGGACGCTCAGAGAGCTCGGATACGAGGTCATAATCATCAACAACAACCCTGAGACGGTCTCGACTGATTTTGATACGGCTGACAGGCTCTATTTTGAGCCGTTGACGTTTGAGGACGTGCTCGGCGTGTATGAGGTCGAAAAGCCGGTCGGCGTGGTCGTGGCGTTCGGCGGTCAGACGGCGATAAAGCTTGCGAAACCGCTCAGCGATCTCGGTATCAGAATACTCGGCACATCCGCACAGGGTATAGACACGGCTGAAGACCGTGAGAAATTCGACGCACTTCTTGAGACAAAGGGTATCAGCCGCCCGAAGGGTCACGCCGTCCTGACGAAGGAGGACGCCGTAAAAGCCGCCAACGATCTCGGTTACCCCGTCTTGCTGCGTCCGTCGTACGTCATAGGCGGTCAGAATATGATAATCGCTCACGACGACGCGAGAACGCGTCAGTATATGGATATAATCCTTTCGCACGGTGACGGCAACACAGTCCTTGTCGACAAATACCTCGGCGGCACTGAGCTTGAGGTCGATGTCATAAGTGACGGGACCGACGTTCTGATACCCGGCATCATGCAGCATATCGAACGCGCAGGTGTACACAGCGGTGACAGCATCGCCGTCTATCCGCCTTACAGCCTGAGTGACAAAATGCTTTCGCAGATCGTCGAATGCTCGAGTTTCCTTGCGCTTTCGCTCGAAACGAAGGGGCTTGTGAACATACAGTACCTGATCTATCACGGAGAGCTTTTCGTCATAGAGGTAAACCCCCGTGCCTCGCGTACGATCCCGTATATAAGCAAGGTCACGGGTGTGCCGATGGTCGCGCTTGCGACACGTGTTATGGTCGGCGAGAGGCTCGGAACTCTCGGCTACGGTACGGGTCTGTATAAAACGCCGCCGTATTATGCGGTAAAAGTACCGGTGTTTTCGTTTGAAAAGCTGCTTGACGTCGATTCGTCGCTCGGCCCGGAAATGAAATCGACGGGCGAGGTGCTCGGAGTGGGCAAAACGCTGACGGAAGCAGTATATAAAGGACTCATCGCTTCCGGCTGCCGTCTTGACAGGCGTAAAAACGCGTTCATCTCCGTTTCCGATGCAGACAAGTACGAAATAATCAGGCTCGCAAAGAAATTCACCGACATCGGCATGAAGATAACGGCGACGGCTGGCACGGCGCGGGAGATAGAGACGCTCGGAAGCGACGTTGAGGTCGTGTCAGGCGCCGTCAGAACGGAAAAAGTCATAAAGCTCATAGAAAGCGGAAAGACCGATCTGGTTGTCTATACTGCCGATACTACCTGCACTGCACGTGACGCTTCCGATGATTATATCAGAATACACCGCGCCGCTCTCCACGCCGGTATACCGTGTCTGACTTCGCTCGACACGGCGGAATCGGTCGCCGACATATTCGCTTCCAATTACACGCAGTCGAATACGGAGCTTGTGGACATCAACCATATGCGCACCGAGTACAGGACGCTGCATTTCTCGAAAATGGTCGCCACGGGCAACGATTATATCTACATCGATAACTTCTCGCGCTCCATAGAGTGTCCTGAATCGCTTTCCATCGCTTTTTCTGACAGACATTACGGAATCGGCGGAGACGGTATCGTGCTTATAGAGCCGTCCGAGGTCGCAAACGCGAGGATGCGTATGTACAACAAAGACGGCAGCGAAGGGAAAATGGCAGGAAACAGTATCCGCTGCGTGGCAAAATACTTGTACGATAACGGATACGTCAAAAAAGATACGATGACCGTTGAAACGGCGAGCGGCGTCAAGACCCTGCACGTATACACAATGAATTCGCTCGTAAGCTCGGTGTGCTGCGATATGGGTGACGCGCTCCTCGCTCCTGCTCAGATCCCTGTGCTGCTTGATGGAGATCAGGTCATCGGGCGCGAGGTGACGGTCGCGGGCCATAAGGAACGCATCACCTGCGTGAACGTGGGTAATCCGCATTGCGTCGTGTTCCGTCCGCGCGTAGACGACGTGGACATCGAAAAGGAAGGGCCGGCGTTTGAAAATGATCCGCTGTTCCCCGAACGCGTGAATACGGAGTTCATCCGCGTCGTGAACAGACGTACTATAAAAATGCGTGTTTGGGAACGCGGAAACGGCGAAACATACGCCTGCGGAACGGGCGCGTGTGCCGCGGCGGTAGCGGCGGTGGAAGCCGGACTGTGCGACGAAGGCGAGGATATAACTGTCAAGCTTCGCGGCGGCGATCTTACAGTCAACGTCGCCGGCCATCATGTCATGCTGACGGGCAATACGGATCTCGTGTATGACGGGACAATAAAGTACTAACAGCATAGAAAAAAATAATATTGAATTTATGAACATTTCAGCGAACCGCACAAATGCTTGAAATGCATCAAACGGTTCGCTGAAATGTTCATAAATTGTTCATATATATGGGTGAAAACGGAAAAATAATTTCGAAACGCAGAAAATGTTAACGAAATATGAACAAAAAACAGAAAAACATGAAAAATAAAAAGCAAAACAAAAAAGCAACATTTTTGCCGAAATGTTGACACGAAGCGAAAAAAGGTTATACTTATATTAATGGCTTATTTGTCGGGTATAGATGAAAAAGCGCACGGAGGCACAGTATATGGTCAGGATCGGTCTTGTGCTCGGAGCGGGGTTTGCAAAGGGAGCATATCAATACGGGGCGCTGAAAGCGTTGCTTGAATATGTACCGGCGACGGATATTGAGCGTGTGAGCGCATCATCCGTCGGCGCACTCAACGGTATCGGATTTTGTTCGGGGCAAATGGAATATCTCCAACATGCATGGAACAGTATAGGGCAGATCACAAAAAGTTCGTTTATCGGATCGGTACTGAGAAGTCCGAAATTTGCACAGACGCTCACTGAGCTTGCCGGATGTGCGCAAACTCTCGAAACACGACTGTACATCGCACTTGCAAACGTGAGTGATATGACTGCCGAATACTGCTGCATGAACAAGGTACCGACTGATGAGCTTGAAAGGCACGTCAGGGCGGCTGTGTGTATGCCGGGCTTTAACAAATCAGTCATGATAAACGGAAAGAAGCATATCGACGGCGGATGGTTTGACAATATTCCCGTGTATCCGCTCCAAAAATATCAGCTTGATTATATTATTGTTATTCACTTTGATAAAAACGACTTTATATTTGAGAGCGAATTGCTTAACCAACGCATCGTCAACGTCACTTTTCCGGATAGGACCATGTTCAGCAATGCGCTGTTTGTACGAGGTGAATCGATAGAGCTGATGATGAACGAGGGATATGCTGTCGGGAAGGCTGTATTTTCAGAGCTTTTTGCGAACGGTGCGGGAGATCTCGAGTATATATATTCGTATATCAAAAAAAACAACAGCAACCGCGAAAAGCCCTCTCTTCGGTTGACGACAGATGTTGTGATAAGTAATATAAACAGACTTACAAAAAAAATAACGCATAAAAAAGAGATAGCCGATGACTTTTCGGCGGACGAAGATGAAAAGACCTGAAAGGAAACGCCAAAATGAACGGGGAGCTTGAACGGATGATCAAAGACGCTGAACGCATCGCGTTTTTCGGCGGTGCCGGCGTGTCTACGGAAAGCAATATACCCGATTTCAGAAGCGACAAAGGCTTGTTCAAGGAAAAGGCAGCGTATCCGCCGGAGGTGATACTGTCGCATACCTTCTTCATGGAGCACACGGAGGAGTTTTACGACTATTACCGTTCGAAAATGCTTTATCCCGACGCAAAGCCGAACCCTGCGCATCTCGCGCTTGCACAGCTCGAAAAACAGGGTA
>CAZFZL010000010.1:0-24855 GCA_964523005.1 uncultured Oscillospiraceae bacterium | reverse complement strand
GTCGCCGAAAAGATCTATGATGCTGTCGTTTGTGCTAAGGCCAAGCGCCCTTATAAGTATTGTGATCGGGAGCTTTCTGTTTTTGTCTATCCTGACGTAGAATACGTCGGACGCATCCGTTTCATATTCGAGCCATGCGCCGCGATACGGAATGACTGTAGCCGCATAAAGGTGTTTGCCGCTTTTATCATCCATTGCCTCATAGTAAATGCCGGGGGAACGGACTATCTGCGAAACGACAACACGCTCCGCCCCGTTGATGACAAACGTACCTGCATCGGTCATCTTCGGGAAGTCGCCCATGTATATCTCCTGCTCCTTGACCTCGCCGGTGACCCTGTTGGTGAGGCGTACGGTGACACGGAACGGAGAGGCATAGTTCACGTCTCTCTCTTTGCATTCCTCTATGGTAAACTTCGGCTCGCTGTCGATCTTATAATCGATAAACTCGATGGCAAGGTTGCCGGAATAGTCAGTAGTCGGGGATATGTCTTTCAGACATTCCTTTATCCCTTCCTTGATAAACAAGTCGTATGACTTCTTCTGAACCTCTATGAGGTTCGGCATCTCAAGCACTTCGTCGCTCTTGGAAAAGGACATTCTTTCTGTCGTTCCGAGCTTGTACGGCTTCACCATATCAACCAATCACTCCAATTCGATTTGCGGCTTTAAAAATCGCTGCCAAACGATTATACAGCCATTATAATGCAGTTTATTATAATAGCACATTTTTCTACCCCTGTCAAGCATTTTTTTAAGAAATACGGATAATTATTTCAACTGTGATCCTTTTTTCATTAAACGTCTTGCAAAAGAGCGGAATATATGATATATTGATTTCACGGAAGGTCGGTGACAGTATGCGTAAAAAGATATCATTTATATATAATGACCGTGCTTGCGCGGATCTTTTTCGCTGCGAAGAGGTACTGAATGAAAACCGGCTGAGCGCGGTTCCGGACGCGAACGGAAATGTGTTGTGGATAAAAGCGAACGCGCTGCTTTATCGCTCAAGATATAAAGTCGATATGCTGGAGGAGAACAACACTTATAAATACACGTTGACATTCATGAATGATATCGTCAACTCAGCGGTGATATGGCTGCTCGGTCTGATGCATTCCGGGCTGTTTGTGTGGTGTATGTACAAGTGGATGCTCGCCGAAGCTCTGCCTGCTCTGTTCATATACAGTACACTGATGCTATGCACGCTCGTGTTCTATGGAACGCTCACGCGCAAGCTCACGCGCGCCAACGTCATGGCACATATTGACCGATGCTCGCATCCGGAATTGCAGGAAAGCAGTAAAGAATAAAGAAAAAACACCAAAATCCAAAAAAATATGTTGACAAGCGCCTTTTTATGTGGTAGAATACAATGCCGCTTAAAAGAGGCGCATCTTTTTGCGTAAAAAAGCCTTAGTGCTTGCCTTAATAGCGAGTCTTATTGAAAGAGAGGTGCTTTTCATGAGCGCACCTTATGCAATCATCGTAACCGGCGGGAAACAGTACAAGGTCAGCGAAGGGGACGTCATTTTCGTAGAGAAGCTCGACGTACAGTCCGGAGATACGTATACGTTTGACAATGTTTTAGCTTTTTCAGACGATAACGGCTTTAAGACCGGCGAAGCAGTTTCCTCCTGCACAGTCGCTGCAAGCGTACTAAAGCAGGGTAAGAACAAGAAGATCCACATAATCCGCTACAAATCAAAGAAGAACGAAAAGAAGGCTATGGGACACAGACAGCCTTACACAAAGCTTCAGATTAAATCAATTCAGGGATAACATGATCACCGCTGAATTCACGAACGATTCATTCACGGTTAGCGGTCATTCAGGATATGCTCCGGCAGGCGCAGACATAGTGTGCGCAAGCGTGAGTTCGATGACGATGCTCGTATGCAACGCGATCACCGAGAGATTCGGTGGAGACGCGAAAGTGACCGTAGATGAAAAGAAGAACCGGATATCACTCAGACTGAACGAACCGTCCGAAGCGGCGCTGATGCTTATCGCATCGCTGCGTTTCGAGCTGACGGATCTGAGCCGGAATTATCCGGACAATATTAAGGTAATTGAGAAAGGAAAATAAACAATGCTCAGATTGTCAATACAGTTCTTTGCTCATAAGAAAGGCGTCGGTTCCACGAAGAACGGACGTGATTCCGAGTCCAAGCGTCTCGGCGTCAAAAAGCAGGACGGTCAGCCCGTCATCGCCGGCAACATCATTATACGTCAGAGTGGGACGAAGATCCATCCCGGCAACGGTGTAGGACGCGGCACGGACGATACGCTTTTCGCTCTTATCGACGGCAAAGTTAAATTTGAACACATATCCAACGGCAGAAAAAAGGTAAGTGTTTACGCACAGCAGCAATAGCGTGCATATGCCGGGCGGCTCGGCATCACGCCGTTATATCCCGGCTAAAGAGTATGTCAGCAAAGACGTACTCTTTTTATTTTTAAGCAGCGCTGCTGCTGAGTACCTCAGGAGGAAATGAAATGTTTCTCGATAAAGTCAACATCTATATTAAAGCCGGCGACGGCGGAAACGGAAGCGTGTCGTTCCATCGTGAAAAATACGTCGCAAAGGGCGGACCCGACGGCGGAGACGGCGGACGCGGCGGAAATATTGTTTTTCAGACGGACGAAGGACAAAATACGCTCATGCTATACAAGCACAGGCGCAGATTTATCGCTGAGAACGGCAATAACGGTATGCAAAAGAAATTTCACGGTGCCGCCGGTGCCGATACCGTACTGCGTGTACCGCCCGGAACGGTCATCCGCGACGCCGAAAGTGGCAGGATAATCAAAGATATGTCGGACAACGAGCCGTTCGTATGCCTGAAGGGCGGACGCGGCGGATGGGGCAATGTCCATTTCGCGACTCCGACAATGCAGGTGCCGCGTTTCGCGAAGGGTGGCATAGAAGGCGCGTCGCTTGACGTCACGCTTGAGTTGAAAATGCTTGCGGACGTGGGACTCGTCGGGTTCCCGAACGTGGGTAAATCCACACTTCTGTCGCGCATATCGTCAGCGCGTCCGAAGATAGCCGACTATCACTTCACGACACTTTCGCCGAATCTCGGCGTCGTATCGGCATATGACAAAACTTTCGTCGTCGCCGATATACCGGGGCTTATCGAAGGAGCGTCCGAGGGGCTCGGTCTCGGACTTGCGTTTTTGCGTCATATAGACAGATGCAGGCTCATAATACACGTAGTCGATGTGTCGGGGAGCGAAGGGCGTGATCCGCTTGACGATTTCAACAAGATCAGAAACGAGCTTATCTCGTACGATCCCGACCTGATGAACAGAGTACAGCTTATTGCAGCCGCAAAGACCGATCTCGGTTACGATGAGAAGGCGCTTGACGAGCTTCGCTCGACAGGATACGAGGTTGTGCCGATAAGCGCGCTTAACGGCGACGGGCTTGATGCGCTTCTGGAAAAGACGGTAAAGCTGCTTGAAACAGCACCTCCGATGACGATCTACGAAAGCGAGCCGGAGCCAGAAGATGAAGAGACCGCCGAACGCATCACCGAAATCGACGTACAGGGCAATACGTACACCGTAACAGGTGAATGGCTCAAGAAGGTTGTCTCGAGCGTCAACTTCAACGACCGTGATTCGCTCAGATACTTCCAGCGAGTGCTTAAAAACGGCGGCGTTATCGACGCGCTTGAGAGCAAGGGCTGCAAGGACGGCGACAGCGTCAGCATATACGGGATAGAGTTCGATTACATCCAGTAAAGAACGTTATTCCATTTCAAATGAAAGGAACGTCTGAAATGACAACATTATCAAACGGCTGTTTTTATAAGAACGGACGGTTTTCGGGGGACGCGCGTGAGCTCGGCTCGCTTCTGACGCCTGAGCAGGCGCGTCAGAATACAATCGCCGCAGGAATACTCGATTCGCACAACAAAAGCAGCGAGCTCGGCAGGCTTTCGCTCAAATTCGACGCACTTGCCTCACACGATATAACATACGTCAGTATAATTCAATGCTCGCACGCCGGTATCGACCGCTTCCCCGTCCCGTACGTTCTCACGAACTGCCACAACAGCCTTTGCGCCGTAGGCGGTACGATAAACGAGGACGATCACGTTTTCGGACTGTCCGCGGCAAAGAAATACGGCGGCATATACGTACCGCCGCACACAGCCGTCATACATCAGTTCATGCGTGAAAAGTTCGCTTCGTGCGGAAAAATGATACTCGGCTCAGACAGCCACACGCGCTACGGTGCGCTCGGCTGCATGGCGATAGGCGAAGGCGGCCCTGAACTTGTAAAGCAGATACTCTCGCTGACTTACGATATTGCACAGCCCGAAGTCATCGCCGTTGAGCTCACCGGAAAGGTACGTCACGGTGTCGGTCCGCAGGACGTTGCCCTTGAGCTGATAAAAGCCGTGTTCGCGAACGGTTTTGTCAAGAACAAGGTGCTCGAATTCGTAGGAAACGGTATCGAAGGACTATCCGTTGAATTCAGAAACGGGATAGACGTTATGACGACGGAGACAACGTGTTTGTCCTCCGTATGGACGACGGACGAAAAGGTTCGTTCTTATCTTGACGCATACGGACGCGCTGACGCTTATAAAAAGCTTGAGCCTTCCGACTGTGCGTATTATGACGGTGTGGTTCATATAGATCTCTCATCCGTAGAGCCTATGATCGCGCTTCCCTTCCATCCGAGCAACGCGTATACGATACGCGAATTCAACGCGAACAGCCGTGACATACTTGAGCTGACCGACAAAAAGATCACTGAGCAGTTCGGCAGGGGGATGGGGCTTGCAAGCAAAATATCGAACGGCAGGTTCGTCACGACGCAGGGCGTCATCGCCGGCTGCGCAGGCGGTATATACGACAATATCTGCGCCGCGGCGCAGATACTCAAGGGCAAAAAGACAGGCACCGATTTCAGTCTCTCCGTTTATCCGGCGAGCCAGAGCGTCTACTATTCACTCATAAAGAACGGTGTCATAACCTCGTTAATGTCTGACGGTGCATCAATACGCACCGCGTTCTGCGGTCCGTGCTTCGGCGCAGGTGACGTACCGGCGAACAATGTGCTTTCACTTCGCCACACAACGCGCAACTTCATCAACCGCGAAGGCTCAAAGCCGGGCGAAGGTCAGATAGCTGCCGTCGCACTCATGGACGCGCGTTCCATCGCCGCCACGGCGCTCAACAAGGGCAGCCTTACAGGCGCTGACGAAGTAGAGTACAGCGAATACATACCGGAGTTCAGGCACGAGGAAAGCGTATACGCCGAGCGTGTATACAATGGTTTCGGAAAGCCGCACGCGGAGGATACGCTCATATACGGGCCGAACATCACCGGTTATCCTGAGATGTCCGCGCTGCCTGATCATCTGCTGCTGAAGATGTGCGCTGTCATAAACGACCCGGTAACGACGACCGACGAGCTTATACCGTCAGGCGAAACCTCATCGTACCGCTCCAATCCGCTAAGACTCGCTCAGTTCACACTCAGCCGCAAGGCGCCGGATTATGTTGAATTGACAAAGAACATCGAAGAAAGCGCTGAATACCGAGCTGCGCTTATCGCGTCCCGTATGATAGTCGGTAACGGATCATCGATCGGCTCAGGCAGCGTTATATTCGCACGCAAGCCCGGCGACGGGTCGGCGCGTGAGCAAGCAGCTTCCTCACAGCGCGTGCTTGGAACGCGCGCGAATTTCGCGCTCGACTACGCCACTAAGCGTTATCGCAGCAACCTGATTAACTGGGGCATACTCCCGTTCGTGGTTTCATCTACCGATTTTGCTATCGGCGAATACGTACTCATACCGAACGTAAGGCAGCATCTTATGAACAGGGATGAAGCGTTGAGCGCCTTCATAATCAAAAAAGGCGATACAAAGCGCGTTGCGCTTTCCCTGCCCGATATGACCGATGAGGAGCGCGCAGTGATGCTTGACGGCTCTTTGATGAACCACTGCAAAAAGCTCAAATAAGCAAAAAAAGCCTGCGGTACTCCAAGAGCGCCGCAGGCATGATCACTGTTTTTTCAGAAAACGGTCTTTATAACTCGTGCGCAGCCGTCAGGTGAATAAATCCATTCACTGATATGGTCGCCTGTATAAAAATACTTGCACGGAATTATATGGTTTTCGGGGACACCGCTGTCCATGAGTACGAGCCTGAGCTTCATTTTTTCGGGGATGATACTCTTTATATAAACGGCGACGTTGTTTCCGACTTCAACCCCCTGACGGAATTCGGCAAGGCCCGCAAGGTTCGGGGCGAGCTCGATGAACACACCGTA
Organism: uncultured Oscillospiraceae bacterium; assembly: GCA_964523005.1. GTDB lineage: Bacteria > Bacillota > Clostridia > Oscillospirales > CAG-382 > UMGS1307. The sequence continues at coordinate 18,551 of CAZFZL010000010.1, read as the reverse complement.
GCTTTCAATGCTTCGCACGATTCCGGCGGCCGTAGTGCCGACAGCGTACTCCTTTATATTTTCTTCCCACGTTCCGAGAAGCTCTTTATGCGAGAGGACGAGTCTGCCGCTTTTATCAGCGGGCTGTCTAATGATTACCTTGATACACTGCCCCTGCTCGAAGCGGTCACGCGGATGCGATATTCTTGAAACAGACATACAGTCGATGCTCAGCAGCGACACTATGCCGCAGCCGATATCGACGAATGCTCCGAAGTTTTCAAGATGAGTGATGCGGGCGTCAACAATGTCACCGGCGCAAAGCCTGTCGATATACTCCTCGCAGCATTCCTTTTGTGCAGCTCTGCGCGAAAGCAGCGCCGTTCGCTCGCCATTGTCATCTGATGAAAAGCCGGTTACCTTGAAGCAAACCGTTTTTCCGACACGCGTGAGTATTGCAATGTCTTTGACTTCGCTGCCGTCACGGTTATAAACGCATTCTTCGCGCAAAATTATTCCCTTCATCGAGCCGAGATCGACTGTCAGATCGCGACTTCCGTCACAAAGCACTGCTCTGCCTTCGAGAATCTCACCGTCGCGCATCGCCTTCTCGAGCATTTCGGTTGAAAAAACATATCCTGTGTTGGAATCGTTCCTGCATTTCATACCCTCGGGGGAATACTTATGCTTCATTGCTTCAACATCCTTTCAAATTCTTACAATGATATTTTTATGACATACAGAGGTATTATATGCTTGACAAACTCAACGAGCTTGAAAAAAAATACAACACTATTAATGAACGTCTTTCGGACAGCAGTGTTCTGTCCGATATGGAGCTGTACAAAGCTCTCATGAAGGAGCAGAAGCTCCTGACCCCGATAATCGACAAATACCGCGAGTATCGGAAAAGCGAAAAAGACATGAATGACGCGCACGAGCTGCTTTCATCAGACGATGCCGAAATAAAGCTTCTTGCGGAAGGTGAATTCCGCTCGGCGAAGGAATTGCTCGAAAAGCTTTCTGAAGAGCTGAAGATATTGCTGCTGCCCCGTGACCCTAACGACGATAGAAACGTCATCGTTGAGATACGCGGCGGTGCAGGCGGTGAAGAAGCGGCGCTTTTTGCCGGCTCGCTGTATAGGATGTACATGATGTACGCAGAAGCGGCCGGGTTCTCGACTGAGCTTATTTATCTCAACGAGACCGAGCTGAAGGGCATCAAAGAGGTTTCCTTCATGGTCGAAGGCAGCGGAGCGTACTCGCGATTCAAGTTTGAATCGGGTGTTCACCGCGTCCAGCGCGTTCCGGAAACAGAAGCGGCGGGGCGCATACACACTTCCACTGTCACCGTTGCGGTACTTCCGGAAGCAGATGATGTAGACATTGAGCTAAATATGGATGATGTTGAGATCACACGCCATCGCTCTACCGGTGCCGGCGGACAGCACGTCAACAAAACAGAATCAGCTATCAGGATGATCCACAAGCCGACAGGCATTGTCGTGGACTGTCAGGACGAACGCAGCCAGCTCAAAAACAAAGAGAAGGCGCTGAAGATACTCAAATCGCGCATTCTTGAATACGAAACGGAAAAAGCCTCGGCTGCCGTTTCTTCGGAACGGCGCAGTCAGGTCGGTACAGGCGACAGGAGCGAGCGCATACGCACGTACAACTTCCCTCAGGGGCGCGTGACGGACCACCGTATCGGGCTGTCGGTGTACTACATCGACGAATTCATGAACGGACGGCTTGACGAAATGATCGACTCACTTATAACAGCCGCGCGCGCAAAGCAGCTCGCGTCGTCAGAGGAATAACCGTTCAGATAAATGCTAATGCATTGACCCGGAAAACCGGGTCAATGCATTATTTTTTATTCGTCGTCGCTATCCTCATCCTCGACCTTTTTATCGATAGATGAAATTGCCCAGCGATGTATAAGGAGCTTCTGCCCTGCGGATTCGATAGTCACATTATCGTCCTTGATGACTTTGACACGGCCAATTACACCGCCGGTCGTGGTAATGGTATCACCGATGGAAAGACTACTGCGCATCTCGCGCATCTGTTTTTGCTGTTTGTTCTGCGGTCTGATTATGAAGAAATAAAAAACCACAACAAGCAGAAGAATCGGAAGCAGGCTCAGAAGACTCGAGGTCGAAAAAAATCCAGTACTTTCGGAGGCCGTTCCTGAAACGGCGCCTGATACTGCAGCGGCAGTACTCTCCGCAGTTGAATCGAGTAGCATGATCAATCTGGTCATTTTTAAAATTTCCTTTATATATTATTGTTCGGTTATTCTTATAACGCTCGTGGCTTTGCCGGCACCGTTCACTTCAAACAACGCTCCGCACAAGCGGACTTCTCCGGTCGCCATAGCGAATTTCTCCGGCACTCTCGTTATAAAACGGTTGATTATGACTTCTTTTTTTGCGCCCAAGATACTGTCAAAAGCGCCGCACATGCCTATATCAGTAATATACGCGCAAGATCCGATAAGCCTTTCGTCGGCAGTCTGCACATGGGTATGCGTGCCGAATATAATGGCGGTACGATCAGCAAAATGATGTGCAAACGCAAGCTTTTCGCTCGTCGCTTCCGCGTGAAAATCTACAACAATGAAGTCATAGCAACCCTGTTCGCGCTTGAGCAACGCTTCAAAAGCCGTAAAGGGTGAGTCGGCAGCGCTCATAAAGGTCTGTCCCATAAGGCTGACTGTCATCATCCTGCCGTCAAAAGTATCAGTAATGATATATCCGTTTCCTCTATCCGGCGCGTCGGTAAGGTTCAGCGGGCGAAGCAGCTCAGGGTGTGATTCCATATAGGAAAAAATATCTCTGTGGTGGAACGAATGGTTTCCGCCGGTGATTATATCGGCGCCGGCGTCAAATACAGCCTGCGCGCTTGCGGCGTTGATGCCGTTCGTATCCGCGCTGTTCTCAGCGTTTACTATTACTATATCAGCGTTGTGCTTAGCTTTAATATGACGAAGGTTTTTCGTCAGGAAGCTTACGCCGCTGCTTCCGGTGACATCGCCGATCGCAAGTATTTTCATCCCTTTGTCTACTTCGCGTAGTCGCAGGCACGCGTCTCACGGATGACATTGACTTTGATCTGACCCGGATACTCAAGCTCCGACTCTATCTTCTTGGAAATTTCGTGAGCCGTAAGCTGCATCTTGTCGTCGTTGATTTCTTCAGGCTTGACCATTATTCTTATCTCACGGCCTGCCTGTATTGCGAACGCCTTATCGATGCCCTTGAATCCGGTCGCTATTTCTTCAAGTCTCTGCAGACGTTTGATGTAAAGCTCAAGGTTCTCGCGTCTCGCGCCCGGTCTTGCTGCGCTTATTGCGTCGGCAGCCTGAACGATCATCGCGACGAGAGTAGTCGGCTCAACATCTCCGTGGTGAGCCTCTATCGCATGGATGACATCTTTGTTTTCCTTGTATTTTTTCGCAATATCCACACCGATCTGAACATGCGTGCCGTCGACCTCATGATCAACCGCCTTGCCTATATCGTGCAGCAGTCCGGCACGTTTTGCAAGATTTGCATCGGCGCCAAGCTCATACGCCATCATACCCGAAATAAGCGATACCTCTATGGAATGACGCAGGACGTTCTGTCCGTAGCTGGTACGGTAACGAAGTCTTCCGAGCGTTTTAATGAGCTCGTGATTCAGCCCGTGCACACCCGTTTCAAAGGTCGCCTGCTCTCCGGCTTTTTTAATGATCTGATCGACTTCCTTGCGCGATTTTTCAACCATTTCTTCTATGCGTGAAGGATGTATTCTGCCGTCTGTTATAAGCTTTTCGAGTGAAAGGCGTGCAACTTCCCTTCTTACGGGGTCGAAGCATGATACCGTTATCGCCTCCGGGGTGTCGTCGATGACAAGATCAACGCCCGTCAGCGTCTCTATAGCGCGGATGTTACGGCCTTCCCTGCCTATTATTCTGCCCTTCATTTCATCATTCGGCAAGTCTACGACGGATACTGTTGCCTCGGCAACACTATCGGCAGCGCAGCGCTGTATTGCGAGCGCGATGATGTTTTTTGCTTTTTCATCCGCAGTTTCCTTGAATTCCTGTTCGGCGGCGGAAAGCTTCATTGCCATCTCGTGGGTAGCTTCTTCCTCAACCTGACTTATCAGATGAGCCTTTGCGTCTTCACGCGTCATTCCGGAAACCGTTTCGAGCATCTGCAGTTGCTGCAGCTTTATCTGTTCGACCGACTCCTTGGCATCTGTATACTCCTGGATCTTATTGTTGAGTCCCTCTTCTTTTTTGTCAAGGCTGTCAAGCTTTTTATCGAGATTCTCTTCTTTTTGGATAGCTCTGCGTTCAAGTCTTGACACCTCGTTACGGCGCTCCTTGACCTCACGCTCGGCCTCGTTCTTCTGCCTGAGTATTTCTTCCTTTGCTTCCACAAGCATAACTTTTTTTGCCGTCTCGGCGCTCTTTTTTCCTTCTTCAGTAAGCCTTTGTGCCTCTGCTTCCGCGGAGCCTATCAGTTTTTCGGATACTTTTTTACGAAAAAATATACCGATTCCGAAGCCCGCTGCAATGGCAACAATGCCTACAATAACATAGTACAACCACTCCAAATGATTTACCTCCTGAATTATTAGATCGAATTTTCGGGGTAAACACCGCACGCACCTGACAGATGCGTGCCTCAGATCGTTTCACCGACTGTTCAAACAAAAATATTACCTGGCATCAGCCGGGCATTCATCTCTCGTATTTTCCTATATGTCTGAATTATTTCATATGGGAACTTTATATACTCGCCGCAATGCGGCAGGCAGAATAAAAACAAAGAGAATATATGTCAACGATAGATCTTCCGAAAAGTTATCGATATTTCATTATACACCACATGCTTTCATTTGTAAAGTTTTTTTTCAGCTTTTTATTCGGAATGAATTGTTTTTTTTACGTTTATACTGTATAATATTTCTGACAAACAACGTAAAGGCGTACACAGCGATATGTGTGTACGATATCGATTATGGATATTACTGAAAACCCGAACGAAAATACCGGAGACGGCGAAATATATCTTGATTCCGCGGCGACTTCCCGTGTATGCCCCGACGCGTTAAGCGCGCTCCTCGCCGCAGCGCAGGAGTACGCCAATCCGTCTTCACTGCACCGTGCCGGCAGAAGAGCGGCGAAGCTGCTTGCCGACGCACGGAAAACGCTCTCGGAGGCATGCTGCTGCGAGCCTGAGGAGATAATATTTACATCGTCCGGTACGGAAGCGAACAATCTTGCGCTGCTTGGAGCGGCGCGCGCGAATATAAGGTATTCGAAGCGGATAATCTCCACCGACAGCGAGCATCCTTCGGTCGAGAACGCGCTGAAAGAGCTTGAAAAGGAAGGCTTTGAGGTGTTCAGGCTTTCGACGAAGCGCGGTGTACCGGATTATACGCGCCTATCATCGCTGCTGAAGGAAAAGACGTCGCTGGTCGCCGTGATGCACGTCAACAACGAGACGGGAGCAGTATACGATATCCCGAAAATACACTCTCTCATCGACGCGTCCGGCAGCGGCGCGCTGCTGTTTTCGGACAATGTGCAGGGGTTCATAAAGGAAGACAGCATTACTTCGTACTGCGATATGATGAGCGCATCTGCTCACAAGATAGGCGGCATCAAGGGAAGCGCGCTGCTTTATGTCAAAAAAGGTACGAAGCTGAAAAATTTAATATACGGCGGCGAGCAGGAGCGTTCAATACGCCCCGGTACGGAAAACCTGCCGGGTATATGCGCATTTGCCGCTGCCGCGAAAGCGTTTGCGGCGCACGATAACGAATATGTCAAAAATCTGTACTCATATCTTTGCGAGATGCTTTCACATCTGCCGTACGTCACTCTCAACATTCCCGAAAAAGCGAGTCCGTACATCCTCAGCGTGTCGCTCGGTATTATAAAAAGCGAAGTCGCGCTCAACGCGCTTTCAAGCGAAGAAATCTACATCTCCGCAGGCTCAGCGTGTTCGTCTCACAAGCGCAACACGCGTGTTCCGGAGGCATTCGGGCTTAGCGGTAAAGCGCTCGAAAGCTCAGTTCGCATAAGTCTGTCGCACGACGTGACAAAGCCACAGATTGAAAAATTCGTACAAATACTCTCACAGTGTGCCGAAAGGTACGGAAGGATAGGCAAATGACTCGAATACTACTCTTAAAATACGGTGAAATAGTCCTCAAGGGACTCAATCGCGGATATTTCAACATGCTCCTTGAACGGCGCGTAAAGCAGCTCCTTGCGCCGATAACTCAGCCCGGCGGCTCGTTTTCCATCGAATATATGCAGTCGACTATGTATGTGCGCGCGCACGGGAACGCCGACATTTCGCTCGCGCTCGAACGGCTGAAAAAGGTATTCGGCGTAGTTGCGATATGCCCGTCGTTTGAGACTGAGAAAAATATCGATTCGATATGCAGCGCCGCTGCTGAATGCATGGATGAGCTTATCGGGAACGCGAAGACATTCAAATGCACGGCACGGCGCAGCGATAAATCGTTCCCGCTTACCTCGCCGGAGATATGTGATTTTGTCGGCGGTACGCTGCTCGACGCGCGCCCGTCGCTGAAGGTCGATGTACACGATCCGGAGGTCACCGTCACGGTCGAGATACGCGATAAAGCAGCCTACATACACGGCGCGCCGGTAAAGGGCGCAGGCGGGATGCCGAACGGTTCGAACGGACGCGCTATGCTTCTGCTTTCCGGCGGTATTGATTCGCCGGTAGCGGGTTATCTTGCCGCGAAGCGCGGCGTAGCGATAGACTGCATTTACTTTGAAAGCCCTCCTTATACGAGCGAGATGGCTCGTGAAAAGGTGATCTCACTCGCGCGACGGCTCTATTTGTACACCTCAAATATATATCTGCACTGTGTTCCGGCAACACACATACAGGAGCTTATTCGTGACAACTGTGAAGAAAAGCTCACGACGCTTCTGCTGCGGCGCTTCATGGTACGCACGGCATGTACCATAGCGCACTCTGTCGGCTCGCAAGCGCTCGTGACGGGCGAAAGCGTCGGACAGGTCGCAAGTCAGACGCTGCTCTCGCTCGCCGCTACGAACGATGTCTCGGATATGCTCATACTGCGTCCCTGCATTGCAATGGACAAGGAGGACATAGTGACCGTAGCAAGACAGATCGGAACGTATGATATCTCTGTTCTGCCATATGAAGATTGCTGCACTGTGTTCACGCCGAAGCACCCGAACACGCGCCCGGAAATAGCAGCGCTTGAAAAAGAGGAAGAAAAGCTCGACATGGAAGCACTGATAAAAGAAGCGGTCGAAAATCAGACCGTTATAAAAATCTCGTCGGAGAAATAAAGGCAATCGAAAGAATAAAGTATAATGGAAACAGCAAAAAAACTTGTTGAGTATCTCATTGCTCATAACATGAGCATAGCGACGGCGGAATCCTGCACCGGCGGAATGGTCTCACAGCTCATAACGTCCATCAGCGGTGCTTCTGCCATATTCGGATACGGGCTTTGCACGTACGCAAACGAAGCGAAGATGAAGCTGCTCGGCGTGAAGAGGAAAACGCTCGACGAGTACGGAGCGGTATCCGCACAGACAGCAGAAGAAATGGCGCTCGGGCTAAAAGCATTGTCGGGAGCGGATATTGCGGTATCAGTCACCGGGATTGCCGGACCGCTCGGCGGCACGCCGGAAAAGCCGGTAGGTACTGTATGGCTTGGCTGCGCAGCCGGCAGTAAAGTAACAAGCATTTTTCTTAGTCACGACGCAACCATGAACAGACGGCAAATAAGGGAAAGCAGCGCCGAAAGAGCGCTTCTGTTTGCGCTTGAGAATGCACAAGAGTTATACAAAGGAGGAAAAACATGAAAAAGCGGCAACGAATCTTTATCAAGGTGATCTTCTACATCACCGCGATCGAACTGTTATTCAACGTCGTACAAATGATATTTGCTGAAGACCAAATTACGTCATTAAACATCATAACAGTTGTGGCATGTTCTGCTATGCTGGCGCTGATATTCGTCCCGGTTTACACAAAAAAGCTTTTTAAACGGGTTCTTCCGCCTTCGATGTATATCATGTTTGTGACGTTCTGTTTTTGCGGACTGTTTCTCGGAGATGTGAAAAACTTTTACGCGCATTTCGAACACTGGGACACACTCCTGCACTTCATATCGGGCATGATGCTCGCAGTGCTCGGGTTTATACTCGTGAACACGCTCAACGATTCCGACAAAACCAAGCAGTACGTGAAGCTGAGTCCGTTTTTCGTGGCGGCTGTTGCATTCTGTTTTGTGATGACGATCCAGTCTCTTTGGGAAATAGGAGAGTTTCTGACCGATGAATGGTTCAACCTTAACTCCCAGACGTATATGGAAACGACTACGGGTACTGTAGTTATGCCCGAAGACATTCCGCTTGTAGGTCACGAGGCGCTCCGTGATACGATGAGCGATTTCATGCTTGACGGGTTGGGCGGACTGATCGTATGCATAATAGGGTATTTCAATCTCAAGCACAACAAGAAAAGCTTCTCAGACGAATGTCTCGACAAGGTTGTGGAGCCTGAAGAAAAAGGCGCCAACGACGGCGGCAAAGAAAAGTAAGCACAGAAAAGCCAAGGCTTTGCAGGTCGTTTGCCTGCAAAGCCTCACTTTTTATATTGAAAATAAAAATCTATTTTATCAGCATCGGCGTGAATCCGAGGTGATCTGCCGATGTCAGCCGCATTTCAATACCCTGTGCCGCTCCGGTGAGCGATGACGGCACCGTGTTGTGAAGATGGCCGTAAAAAACACGTTTTATCCCGTGAGCCTTCAGCACCGACAGGATACTTTCGTTCGTGAAGCCGTTGTGCGAAACGGGATAGTGGAGAAATACGAGTATTTCTCTGCCGCTGTCACCGCGAAGCTGCTCAGCTTTCAATATCGACATTTCGAGCCGTGCCGATTCACGGGCGATGATCTTTTCGTCGTGCTCACAGGTGCTCTCTACGAGCCAGCCGCGCGAGCCGGCAACGATGTATTCGCCGCAGTCATACGCGTTGTTGTGAAGCAGGCGGACGCTCTTTACTCCATTTTCGTCAAAAAAGCTTTCGATCTTCGAGACGGTCGACCACCAAAAATCGTGATTGCCCTTTGAAATGATCTTCGTTCCATTGAACGATTCGATAAACTCAAAATCCTTTTTTGCTTCTTCAAGCGACATCGCCCACGATATATCGCCGTTCATAACGACCGTGTCGCCGTCCTTGACGGTTTTTTGCCAGTTTTCACGCAGCCGCATCATATAGTTTTCCCAGCGCTTGCCGAATACATCCATCGGCTTGTCGCATGACAGCGAAAGATGCGGATCGGATATGACGTACAAAGCCATAAAATACCTCTGTTTTTTCGTCTTTTTGCGGAAATAATACTCGTGACGGCAGTCAACGGCAGCTGCCGCGTTTTCACAGAAAGGAATCGTAAAGCAGTGGGAGACAGCAATCGCAACGAATCACCGAAAGGTATATACCTCGACGATATAGGCGGCGAACCGCAGCACATCAACGGAATTTCATGTGACTGCAAAAACTGTGTTTATCACGAGGACGAATGCTTCTGCACGGCAAGCCGCGTATCAGTAGGTACAACGCTCGCATGCTGCAGCAGCGAAACCGTCTGCGCGACCTTCAAGCCGCGCTCCGACGCATAACTCAGCGCTTGCTATTACGGGCAAACACGAGAACTGCGTTTTTCATTTCATGATCATCGATTAGATCCCCGAACCGGACTTTCGCGTTTTCAAGACGCGCGAGCGGCGACGGGATCTTCGTTTTTGTCAGGTCGGACAGCTTTTTGAGCAGCATGAACGCGTTGTCATCGTCCACGCCGAGCGCTTTTCCTACAGCATACGGGAATTTATACGGTGACGCGGTGCTTACGATGAGCATCGGTGTATTGTCCGAGGTGATGCGCTTATACTCGTCAGCGCAGCTTATTGCGACAGCAGTATGCGGATCCGGGCAATAGGTGTATTTATCAAAGGTATCCCTGATTACCGCGAAGGTCTTTTCTTCGTCGCACGAAAGTCCGACGAACGAGTCGAACGCTTTTGAGAACGGAGTTTTGAATGAGCCGTTATTTTTCAGGCTATCCATAGCAGAGGCGGTAAATTCAGCTCCGTACTCAAAATATACGAGCCTTTCGAGGTTGCTCGAAACGAGAATATCCATCGACGGCGAAACAGTCGTATAGAACCTTCTGTTTTTATCGTACACACCGCTGTTGAAATAATCGGCGAGCACCTTATTTTTATTCGTTGCGCATATAAGTCTGCCGATCGGAAGCCCCATGAGCTTGGCAATATAGCACGCGAGGATGTTCCCGAAGTTTCCCGTCGGGACGGTGACATTCAGCTTTTCTCCGCGCTTCAGGCTTCCTGATGCGAGCATATCGCAGTAAGCGGAAAAATAGTAGACTATCTGAGGCGCGAGACGCCCGAAGTTTATCGAATTGGCGCTCGTGAGGAAATACCCTTCGCCGTCAAGCTCTGCTGCTGCGGATGCGTCTGAGAAAATGCGTTTCACGCCCGTCTGAGCGTCGTCGAAGTTGCCGCGTATCGCGCAGACGTTGACGTTTTTTCCCTCCTGAGACGCCATTTGCAGCTTTTGCATATTGCTCACGCCGTCTGTCGGGTAAAAGACGGTTATCTTCACTCTGTCGACGTCTTTATAGCCCTCAAGCGCCGCTTTGCCGGTGTCGCCGGATGTCGCCACAAGGATGAGCGCGTCGCGTTTTTCGCCCGTTTTATCGAGCGCAAGCGACAGCAGCCGCGGAAGAAGCTGGAGTGCAAGGTCTTTGAATGCACAGGTTGGTCCGTGCCACAGCTCAAGCACGTTATTGTCTCCGACCTTCGCGACCGGCGCCGGGTTCGGATCGAACCTGTCGCCGCCATAAGCGGCACAACACGCACCAAGCAGCTCTTCGTGTGTATAATCGGTCAGAAAAAGCTCCAATATTTTCGCCGCGCGTGCCGCATAATCGAGCGGTGCGAGCGAATCGATGAACGCCTGATCGATATGCGGGATCGACGTCGGGACGTAAAGTCCGCCGTCCGGCGCCTGTCCGCGCTTTATCGCCTGTGCGGACGACACCACCGTTTTATTCTTATCTCTGCTGCTTATATACTCCATTTGCAAGACGCAGCTTCCACAGTGCGGAAGCATCCTTTTCTTTTATAATCAGGAAAAAGCCGATCTTATGAGATTGATCTTTTTCACCTTTTCGTCGGGGGTCATATATACTTCCGCGATATCGTACGATATGCGGTTGAAATATCTTTTTCTTTCGCCGAACAGTCCCTGTGTGCGGATATAACCGCCCTTGTCGTTTCGGAAAAGGAACTCGTTTGCGGCGGTGATTATACGACTGCGTTTTTCAGCTGTCACAGCTTCCGCAGGCGTGCCGTATGAAAGCGATGCGCGGCTTTTGACCTCAATTATACAAAGCGTTTTTCTCTTGAGTGCGACTATGTCAAGCTCACCGCCGCGCACGCTGAAATTGCGCGTCAGGATACGATAGCCGCGGCGCACGAGCCACTCAGCCGCTGCCTGTTCACCAGCCCTGCCAGAAATCTTTTTCTTCAATCGCGTCACCGAACGTCTTTCTCAAAAAGCTTTTACGATGCAGCGGACACGGTCCGAGCTTCAGCACCGCTGCTTTATGGGCTTTCGTGGCGTAGCCTTTATTTTTGGAAAAATCATATCCCGGATAATATGAATCCATCTCGCGGCAGTATCTATCGCGTTCCACCTTCGCGAGTATAGACGCAGCGGCGATGTTAGGGCTGCGTCCGTCTCCCTTTATCACAGGAACGGCAGGCAGCGGAAACGAGCGCACTATATTTCCGTCGATGAGCGCAAGCTCAGGCGATGTATGCAGCGCAAGGATGGCGCGGCGCATCGCGAGCATTGAAGCGTTGAGAATGTTTATTGCTTCGATCTCATACACCTCCGCGTGCGCGACGGCATAGTCGAGCGCTTCTCTCCTGATAACATCGTAAAGCTCGTCACGTTTCTTGTGACTGAGCTTTTTTGAATCGTTGAGCCCTTCTATCATCAGTCCGCGCGGCAGTATCACCGCGGCAGCAAAGACGGGCCCGGCAAGAGGTCCTCTTCCCGCCTCATCCGCACCGCATATCGCAGTATAGCCTTGTTCGTAATACGATTCCTCGATACTCCAGTCCATTCTCCGACCCGTCCTTTTCATATTATTTTGTATTTATCACCTGATCAACCTTCAGGCGGCATTTCGAGAGTTATTCTTCCGATCTTCCCCGAACGAAATTCGTCGAGCAGACACGCAGCGCAGCGTTCTTCATCGATCTCTCCGCCGGAGATAAGAAATCCGCGTTTACGCGCTATACGCTCAAACAGCTCCGCGCCGCTTCCGCTCAGATCGGTGAGCTTATATCTAACGGCAAGCATATCCGGATAGTGCTGCGCAAGAAATACGCACAGCGTCCTTGAGATTTCTACCGTATCGAGTATCTCATCGCGTATCGCGCCGGTCGCGGCGAGCATAAACGCCGTTTCCCGTGATTCGATCTTCTCCCAAAGCAATCCCGGCGTGTCGAGCAGCTCGAGATTGTACGGAGTACGTATCCACTGGGTGTTGCGCGTGACGCCGGGTCTATCTTCCACCTTTGCCTTTTTCGTGCGTGAAAGCGCATTGAAAAAAGTGGACTTGCCAACGTTCGTCACACCGAGCACCATCGCCCGTATAGGTTTATTCAAGCCCTTGCGCTTATACTGATCAAGCTTTTCGCTCATCAGCACCGGAACGGTTTTGATGAGGCTGTCAAAGCCCAGCAGAGTTTTGCTGTCGATCGAGATAGCGCTCACACCGCCGTCCCTGAGGAAGCGTATCCACTGTTCAGAAGCGTTTCTGTCGGAAAGCGAGCTTTTTGTGAGAAGAACAATATGCTTTTTGTCGCCGATGAGCTTTTGTATATTCGGATTCTGAGACGAACGCGGTATCCTGCTGTCGCGAAGCTCAATACACATATCAACAAGCTTCATGTTCTCGGCAATATAGCGCTTTGCCTTTGCCATATGACCGGGATACCAGCCTATGTCGTTTATGTCTTCCCAGCTTTCCATCATTCGACCGTCCCGAACATATCAAACGGGTGAACACGGATTATGACGCGCCCGACTATGTTTTCTACGCTTATCGAGCCGAGCTTGCGTGAGTCGTCCGAATTATTTCTGTTGTCGCCCATGACGAAGATTTCACCCTCTCCGACAGTGTACGGCAGCGAGACTGTGCCGAGGTACATTTTTTTGCCTTCAGCATGGAGTATCGTATCCGAATAAGCGGATTCGTCGAGCACATATGTCGCATCGCCGTCCGTTATGGTTATCTCCCATGTTTCGGAGTTTATGTCGAGCGTCTGCCCTTCGGTCGCGATAACACGCTTTATAAGAGGCTTGGTGTAAGTTTTGCTGTCGGTTGATCCGACTTCTATCACTACGATATCCCCGACCTGGGGTTCATCATAAAACAGATGTGATATCATAAGCTTGTCTTTGTCCTGAAGCGTGTTGAGCATCGAAGTACCATCAACCTCAACGAACCTGAAAATGAACATAAATACAATCAGCATCATACCGAGCGCCATGCAAAGCATTTCTATCCATTCATACGTCCCCTTAAGGGCGTTTTTGTTTTCGGGAGCAGAGCTTTCTGTTTCGAATTCGTTTTTTTTGACACCAAGCTCTTCGTCGGTAAGATCACTGTACTGTTTTGAATTGTTATCATCTGTCATTATAAATCCAACCTTACACTTTCATAAATGAAAAATGCCTGAAACGCGTCAGCGGAAGGCGTTTTTACGCGCCCTTTCGTCTTTCTGACAGCATTTCAGACATCCCCGTTTCCGCAGCGGATTACTTTCTTTCCTTGATCTTCGCGCTCTTGCCGATCTTACCGCGCAGGTAATACAGCTTTGCACGTCTGACCTTGCCTTTTCTGATGACTTCGACCTTCTGCACGTTAGGTGAATGCAGGGGGAAAGTCTTTTCCGTTCCGACGCCGTATGCGACGCGGCGGACGGTAAAGGTCTCGGAAATGCCTCCGTTTTTCTTGGAAATTACGACGCCTTCAAAAATCTGAGTGCGCGTTCTTGTTCCTTCAACGATACGGATATATACTTTAACTGTATCACCGATGTTGAATACGGGAATCTCCGTTTTCAGCTGCTCGCTTGTAAAAGCCTTGAGTGTATCCATTCCGGCTTCCTCCTTTCAGGACAAAGGGCATTCATGAGTGAGCCCAGAGGACTGCCCAATTCATTTTTTAACCATGTCATTATATCATGCTGTTTTTGCTTTGTCAAGCATTATTTTGCATTTTTGCCCTTGTATCAATATTCCTTTTCCACTTTGTCGACAGTCAGCGTGACGAAGCGTGCGCATTTTTCAAACCTGTCGTGCGTTACCTTTTCGCCGAGATAGGTGAAATTTTCGATAACAATATTTTTCATCGGCGACGCCGAGTTGCCGTAGATATAATCATCGGATGCCGTTTTTGCGCTGCAGGTGATATTTTTGATTGTGATATTCGAGACGGATTTGCCGAAATATGTTCCGTAATCGTTTGAATAACGGAAGTTTATAAGTCTGCCCTTCGTCATACGTTCTACACGGATGGTATCCCATGTTATACCATCGAAGACGCCGTTGTCAGTGCAGGTGATCGCCATCACGCCGCGGTAGAAATCGGAGTTCTCCTTCGATTCAAGCACATCGATATTGTAGAACAGTATGTCCGAAAACTTGTTTTCGTATTCGGCTTCCTTCGCCTCCGGCCCGATAAGCATATTATGAGCGCAATCAGCCCAGAGCGTGCTGTTGCGCATGGTGATGCCGGTGCAATCGGTATTATTATACGCCTTGAGCGAAATGTTGTCGTCGTAGTTCCTCAGAAACGCGCCGTCGATGAGGACGTTTGTACAGCTGAGGATATCGAAGCCGTCGCTGTTGAAATTGTACGAGATCTGCTTATGGTTTGTTACCGTCACATCACTGCATCTGTCGAGCACGACACCCCACGTCGAGGCGTCGCGAACCGTAACGCCGTCTATCGTCACATTCGTGCATTTTACGAGCGACACCATGCGCTTTCTGCTTCCGGTATATGCGTGATCGACCTTTGAACCGTCGAGGATGCCGCTGCCCATGATGCTGATATTGTCGGCGTTTTCAGCCTTCACATATCCGTATACGACGGCTCCGCCGTCGATATAGAGCGTCTGGTTCGAGTTGAGCTTTATCTCACCTACGTCGTGCGTGCCGGCACCGTAATAGATCACGCCGCGATCGCCGGATTTGGGCTTGTCTTCATCGTATTCACCGGCAAAGACGAAAAGGTTATGATTTATATCGCCGTCGAATTCGACCGACAGATTCGAAGGTTTATTGAGCGAAAGAGTGACTGCTTCGTCCTTGTATTCGTATTCCGCTCCGGCGCTTGCGGGAAGCACCTTCGCCGATGAATGCGTCTGCGAAGGCGTTACAGAGATATAAAGAGTCGATGAAAAATCGTAGTCCAACGTACAAAACGACATGGTTTCATAGCTCACGCTCGAAGTGCCGTTGCTCTGTGTTCCGACCTTTGCCGTAAAACAGTCTACCGACTGTTTTTCTCCGTTTTTCTCAGTCCACGCTGTGACAACGTAATCGATGCTCTTTTCTTCTCCGTTCGGTACACTGTAAACGACAGGTTTATCCATGCCCGTTTCCTCCGTCTGTGATATTTCCGGTTCAGACTGCTGCCGGCTTTGTTCTTCGTTATTGCTGCACGCCGTACATGTCAGCGCAAGCAACAGCGCAAGAGCGACAAATAAAATCCTTCTTTTCACTGATCTTTCCTTCATATATTATTTATTTTTGTCGCTGAGCATACGCGACATCTGTCTTTGCGCCATTACGAGGTTGAAATAGCGTTTGCGGCTTATCATAAGCTCTTCATGAGTGCCGCTCTCCTCGATCGTGCCTTTTTCAAGCACAATAAGCTTCGTACAGTTACGCAGCGTCGAAAGTCTGTGGGCTATAGCAAGCGTCGTTCTGTTTTTTGTGAGTGTTGCTATAGAATCCTGAATCAGCTTTTCCGTTTCCGTATCGAGTGATGCGGTCGCCTCGTCAAGTATGAGTATCTTCGGATTTCTGAGCACGGCGCGCGCTATCGCTATACGCTGGCGTTCACCGCCGGAAAGCGTATACCCTCTCTCGCCGACATAAGTATTATAACCGTCGGGCAGCTTCATGATGAACTGATGCGCATTCGCAAGCTTTGCGGCGCGTATCACCTCGTCACGTGAAGCGTTCGGGTCGGCATATGCAATGTTGTTGTACAGTGACCCTCTGAACAGGAACGTCTCCTGAAGGACAACTCCTATTTGCGAACGCAGATAATGCTGTTGATAATCCTTTATATCTACTCCGTCTATACTCAGAATGCCCTCATCAACATCATAGAGCCTCATTACAAGATTTATCAGCGTACTTTTTCCGACACCGCTGCGTCCGACTATACCGAGCATTTCGCCTTTTCCGATTTCAAGATTTATGTCCTTGAGTACATATTCGCTGCGGTCATAGCCAAAGAACACGTGATCAAACCTTATGTTCCCTTCAACCGGGTTTTCAACCGCGTCCGGCTTGTCGCTCATTTCAGGCTCTTCGTCAAGTATCTCGAACACCTTCGCAACGGAAGTCATCTGCCTTGAAAGTCTACGCGGAAGGAACGCCGCCCAGCGTATCGGGCCGTACATAATCGATGCGTATGAGAGAAACTGCGACATGACGCCAAGCGTCATAGTCCCGTCGAGTATTTTGCTGCCGGCATATATAAGGATAAAGAACTCGCCTATACCCACGAGAAAATTCAGCGGAGACATTATCAGTTGCCAAAATACTTCGTTTGAATACGAAACGTCGGCTATTTTTTTGACCTGTGCATCGAAGCGTTTTTCCTCGTGAGCCTCCATGCCGAAAACCTTGACAACACGAATGCCCTGAAATATGTCGTGAAGGAGCGTGTTTGCTTCACTCTCGCTGTGCCACTGACGGTGGTAACGCCTGTGTGAGGCGTTGCGGGTGATATAGAACGCAAACATCATAAGCGGTATAGGGATTATAACGAGCAGAGCAAGTCTCCAGTTGAGTGCGAACATTATGGCTGTCCCGGCAGCGAAAAGCATTCCCTGCTGTATAAGGTTCGGGACGGTGTCAGTAAACATCTGTTGTATCATGTCTGTGTCGCTCGATATACGCGTAATAATCTCTCCTGCCGAGCGTCTGTTCACTCCGGCTATTGAGAGCTGCATAACCTTATCAAAGACAGTGTTTTTAAGATTTTTTGATATGCTGTTGCCGACGCGCGTCATCAGCACGCCTCTGAGGGAACCTGCCACTGTTCTCACAAGCGCTATGCCCGCCATTGCGAATATGACCGCCAGAAACACTCTGAACGGACCGGGGACATCAGCACCGATAAAGTCGTCTATGAGTATTCTGTTGATCATCGGCGATATCATTGAAAGCCCGGATACAAATATATAAAGCAATATCGCTACCGTAAGCCTGCCTGCAAAAGGCTTCGCAAACGGCATCAGCTTCTTGAAGGTGCCTTTGCGCCCTTCGCAGTACATACATACATTTGAGCCTGCCGCATACGGTCTGCCGCATTTCGGGCATGACGAATGAGTACGCTCGGTGTTCACCGGTATGCGTTTGCCTTCAATGATTGCGTTAAGCTGTTTTACCGCCGTCTGCATTGAAAGCATACAGCTCATATCGCCGCGCAGCAGCTCGCGCTGTACGTCCGAAGCATCCGTATATTCGACCCCGATGCAGCCCACGCCCTTTACGCATTCAAAATGCTTGAGTCCTGTAAGCTCGAGCGTTCCCGACGTGCCGCTGTCGTCTGTAAAATACAATCTGCCGTCATGATACACACACACACCGATGACGCGGCTGTTATCAGCACTGAGAGCATAATCAAATTCGACACTTGACTCCGACTCGCCGCATGGCAACGCGTTTTTCAGTCGTGTACGCACCTGTGCACTTTCCACTATCGTTCTATTCATCGAACCACCATTATAAATACAGCTCGATATGACGGTAGCTCTTTCTGTCAAGCGCTTCAATATCGGAGATATTAAATCTGTTTCCGTCAATATCGGTTATGAAAATACGCCGGTCACTTATACGAACTATACTTCTGAATGTATCCTGAAGCGTGAAGCTGAGGCTTCCGTGATCGGTTTCAACATCCCAATACGAATAGCCGAAGCGTTCCTTTACATTGAGTATCTTCGTTATTTCCGGTGAATAATATTTTCTCGAAAGCGCCTCGGATACTATTGCTACTGCTTTTTCATCAAGCTCCGATAGTGAGCGAATTATTCCGTATTCGTTTCCGTCTTTATCCAGCACCGAGATAAACTCATCAGGAGCATCAAAGGGATAGGCGCGATGAAAGTATACACGTCCGAGATCCTGCCATAC
>CAZFZL010000009.1:0-24913 GCA_964523005.1 uncultured Oscillospiraceae bacterium | reverse complement strand
CAAAGCGCCGCGTTCATGATCTCAGCCGACAGAAGCTTTTCATCAAGCTTTCCCTTTATCTCCGATATCTTCGGAAGTGTGAGATGCTTTTTCAGCGCAGCGGCGCTTTCACGCGCTATGCCTATAAAGCCGAGGCAGTCCGGGCGGTTGAACGTAAGCTCAAAGTCGACGACCGTATCGTTGAGGCGGCAGACCTTTCTTATATCCTCGCCCGGTACGCATTTTTCCTGAAGGATGAATATTCCGTCCTCTATCGCGTATGGAAAATCATGCGTCGTCAGTCCGAGCTCGGAGAGTGAGCAGAGCATACCGTCGGATGCAACGCCTCTGAGCTTGCCGCTTTTTATCGTTTTACCGCCGGGAAGCACTGCACCGTCGAGCGCTGCCGGAACAAGGTCGCCCTGACTGACATTCTGCGCGCCGGTGACAATCTGGACGTTCGTACCTGTTCCCACGTCTATGCTGCAAACGAAGAGATGATCTGAATTTTCGTGACGGTCTATTTTATCGACGCATCCGACGACCACATTCGATATATCGGTGCCGAGCGCTTCATAGCTCTCGACCTTCGTACCGCTCATGGTCATAGCGTCGCAGTAATCCTTTACCGGAACGTCGATATCGACATAATCCCGGAGCCATTCAAGTGAAACTTTCATATATAGCTATCTCCTTATCAGAACTGTGACAGAAAGCGAATGTCGTTTTCGAACAGCAGACGCATATCGTCGATACGGTATTTGCACATTGCAACGCGCTCGATGCCCATGCCGAACGCGAAACCGCTGTATATATCGGGGTCGATGCCGCAGCCTCTGAGTACGTTCGGATGCACGAGTCCGGCGCCGAGCAGCTCTATCCAGCCTTCGCCCTTACACAGGCGGCAGCCTTCACCCTTGCACACGAAGCACGAAATGTCGACCTCGGCGGACGGTTCGGTGAACGGGAAATTATGCGGTCTGAAGCGCGTCTTTGTATCCGCACCGAACATTTTAACCGCAAACTCGGCAAGCACGCCCTTCAAATCGCCCATCGTGACGTTTTTGTCGACGACAAGCCCTTCCATCTGATGGAACATCGGCGAATGCGTCGCGTCCACTTCGTCGTTGCGGTAAACTCTGCCGGGTGATATTATACGCAGCGGCGGCTTCTTTTCGAGCATCGCGCGCACCTGTACCGGTGATGTCTGCGTGCGCAGAAGCACGTCCGGGTTGAAATAAAATGTATCGGTCATATCTCTCGACGGATGATCCTTCGGCGCGTTGAGCGCATCGAAGTTGTTGTATGTCAGCTCGACCTCCGGTCCCTCAACGACCTCAAAGCCCATGTCGATGAATATCTCACGCATATCATACTCTACCTGTGTGAGCGGATGGAGATGGCCGAGCGGCTGTCTGCGGGCGGGGAGCGTTATGTCTATTGATTCGCGTCCGAGTCTGTTTTCAAGCTCTTTCGACTTGAGCTGTTCTTTTTTTTCGGATATTATGTTTTCGATCTTCTCCCTGACTTCGTTTGCGAGCTGACCGAGCGCCGGACGTTCCTCGGCAGGTACCGCGCCCATAGAACGCAGTATAGCCGTAAGCTCACCCTTCTTGCCGAGATATTTCACGCGGAGCTGCTCGAGCGCGTCGCTTGCGCTTGCGCCGGAAAGCTCATTCTGCGCTGCTTTAATTATGTTTTGTAGCTTTTCTTTCATGTGTTGTCCCAATCCTTTTATTCGAGATAATCCTTCAGTTTTTTTGAGCGGCTCGGATGACGCAGCTTGCGCAGCGCCTTTGCCTCTATCTGACGTATACGTTCACGGGTAATATCGAACACCTTTCCGACCTCTTCGAGTGTCTTAGGACGTCCGTCTTCAAGCCCGAAACGCAGCTTGAGAACGCTTTCTTCACGCGGAGTGAGTGTTTTGAGAACCTCGAGAAGCTGTTCGCGCAGCATCGTATATGCGGCGCTGTCGGAAGGAGACGGCGTATGGTCGTCGGCAATAAAATCGCCGAGATGGCTGTCCTCCTCTTCGCCTATCGGCATTTCGAGCGAAACCGGCTCCTGAGATATCTTTAATATATCACGCACCTTGTCGACAGACATGTTCATTTCAAGCGCAATCTCCTCCGCCGTCGCCTCTCTCCCGTATTCCTGGAGCAGCTGGCGCGATGTACGCAGAACCTTGTTTATGGTTTCGACCATGTGAACGGGTATACGTATTGTTCTCGCCTGATCGGCTATGGCTCTCGTTATGGCCTGCCGTATCCACCATGTTGCATAGGTTGAAAACTTATAGCCTTTGTTGTAGTCAAATTTTTCTACAGCCTTCATCAATCCGAGGTTGCCCTCCTGTATGAGGTCAAGAAAAAACATTCCCCTGTTGACATAGCGTTTGGCTATACTTACAACAAGACGAAGATTTGCTTCTACAAGCTGCTTCTTTGCCTTCATGTCGCCCTGCGACATTTTATAGGCAAGCTCAAGCTCCTTATCTGCCGAAAGCAGCGGCACCTTGCCTATGTCCTTCAGGTACATACGCACGGGATCGTCCATCGTCAGACCTTCCTGCGCGAGAAGCTCGTCCACCTCATTCGGATCGGTTTCAAGAATTATTTTTTCTTCGTCGTCCTCGTCATCACCGAGCGCAAAAAGCTGCGCATCCATATCGCTTGCCACTTCGATCCCCTGTTTTTCAAGATCATCACAGAGGTTTTCCAGCTGTTCAAGCTCGCAGTCGGTGCTTTCAAGCGCCGTCAGAATATCGCTGCCCGACAGCGATCCACGCTGCTTTCCGTGTTCCACAAGATCGTTAAATACTGCAGTATCCATAACCTTTACTCCTTGGTCTTTCATCATTTTTTCTTTTCTCTGAGCTTTTTCAGATAATCGCCCAAAGCGTCTATGTCGTCGCCGGCGCTTTCGTCGGCTTTTCTTCTTTCGTTTTTCTCCTTAAGCGTGTTTATCAGCTCCGTAAGCACGCTGCTTCCGTTGTTGGTGAGTATCTGTCTTGCTGCCATATATCGCGCAAGCTCCGACTGCTCGGCGTTGGTAAGCGCTCCGTCCTCCGAGAGTATCACGCTTTCTCCCTTTGCGAGCTGAGGCTCAAACGCGCGGTACACTTTCCGGCAAAACTCAGTATTCAGCTCATCGGCTTTCAGCTTTTTCAGACATTCCGTCCCAAGATCCGGTCTGACGAGTAATATTCCGATTATTGCTTCTTCAATGGCCGAAACATCGGAAAACCGAACTCTGTCGGGGTTGACGTTGTCTCGGTAGCCGGCGGCTCGCCGTATATCTATCGCGTCATTTTCGCTTTTTTTCGTCTTTACAAGTGCTCGTCGCTTTACTTCGACGGTCCTCGCAAGCCCTTCATATGAAAGCCCCGTCAGCTGCGCGATCCTGTGGCAGTATATCTCACGTGTCGGCTGACTGTATAGTGTAGCAACGAAGGCTGTCAGCTCTGTCATCCTTTTTTCTTGTTGATCGGGCCCGGATACATCGTATTTACCTATTATTTCTTCTATCTGATAATCTATCCGCTCTTTCGTCGTTTTCAGCTTCGCCGAAAACGCGGCGGTTCCGTGATTTTTTATGAATTCATCCGGGTCCTTGCTGTCGCCGAGATCGATGACCCGGACATTTATCCCGGCTTCGCCGAGGACGTTTATCGCGCGTTCGGTCGCTTTTTTCCCCGCGCTGTCCGAATCGTATGCGAGCATAACGCTGTCGGTATGATGTGAGATGGTTTTAGCGTGTTCGGCGTTGACTGCCGTGCCGAGTGTAGCGACGGCGTTGGTGAACCCTGCCTGATGGAGCGATATGACATCCATATACCCTTCGCACATGATAAGTCCGCCCGAAGTATTGAGCTTCGCAAAATTGAGAGCAAAGAGGTACTTGCTCTTGCGGAACGCCGGCGTATCGGACGAGTTGATGTATTTCGGCTTGGCGTCTCCGAGTGCGCGTCCGCCGAAGGCGACGACATTGCCCGAAAGATCAATTATCGGGAACATCACTCTTGAGCGAAAATAATCGTACACTCTTTTGCCCTTTTCGCCTGCGAGAAAGCCTGTCGTCATCTCTCTGTCGCTGTATCCCTTTTCGTGCAGATAATCAGACAGTGCGTTCCACGAATCACCGGCGTAGCCGAGCCCGAAATGCTTTATCGTCGCGTCACTCAGGCGGCGGCTTTTGAAATATTCAAGCCCTTTTTCGCCTGCCGGGGAATAAAGTGTCGTGTGAAAGAACATTGCCGCGTCGCGGTTCATCGCGATTATCCGTTCGCGCCTGACGGCGTTGCTTTTCATCGGTGCATCATCCGGCACCTGGATGCCGCAGCGTTTCGCGAGCAGAGCGACTGCGTCCGGATATTCGAGCGATTCGTGTTTCATTATGAAGCTTACGACATCGCCGCCCTCACCGCAGCCGAAGCAATAAAAGCTCTCACTGCGCGGAAAGACCACGAACGACGGAGTCTTCTCGTTATGGAACGGGCAAAGCCCGGTCATGTTTGAGCCGGCACGCTTGAGCGGAACATACTGCGAGACGACATCTTCTATGCTGTTGCGCTGTTTTATTTCCTCAAGAAAATCTCTCGAAAACGCCATCTTGTGTCCTTTCTGTTTCGTTCATTACCGCATAAAACTCTTTATATGTATATATACGCAAAAACACGCGAAAAACCTTTTTTTATTTTCAAATTTCATCGATTTTTTGCATCCGGTGCACAAAAGCCGCGCTTGATCGGGTACGGCGCTCCGACAGGCACCCATAAACGCGGCTGTATTGATATGATCGTTCGTCAGTTCTCGGCATCCAGCAGCTCGCCTGCTGCGCGTTTTGCCGCTTCTCCCGGTGTTGTTCCGCCGATTATTCTGGCGATCTCGTCGATCCTGCGTTCGGTTGAAAGCAGTTCGACTGAAGTTTGAGTTCTCTCTCCGACGGTGTTTTTCGTAATGAGAAAATGCTCCTGCGCTGTTGCCGCGACCTGCGGTGAATGCGTTATACACAGCACCTGTGTGCCGCCGGTCTCGGCGAGCTTTCTGAGCTTCCGTCCGAGCTTCACGCTTGTCGCTCCGGAAATTCCCGTATCTATCTCATCAAATATCAGTACGGGAATGCCAGTGCTGCCTGCCGATACCGTCCTGAGTGCAAGCATTATCCTCGACAGCTCACCGCCCGATGCAACCTTCGCAAGCGGTCTGAGTGATTCTCCGGCGTTCGCCGAAACGAGAAATTCTACGCTGTCGCTCCCCGTCGGCGACAGCTGTGCATCTTCGACACGCACCTCGAAGACTGTCTTTTTCATATCAAGCTCTGCGAGCTCACCGCATACTGCTTTGCTCAGACGCTCCGCGCCTTCCCGCCGTTTTATGCTCAGCGTTCGGGCATTCTGCGCCAGGTGCTCGTCACAGTCTCTCAGCGCTTTTTCAAGTTTTTTTATATGTTCGTCGTTGTTTTCTATCGTATCAAGCTCATCGCTCATAAGCTTCTGTGCTTCAAGCGCGCCTTCGATGCTGCCGTATTTTCTGCAAAGCTCCGCAAGCTTCATGAGCCGTTCTTCCACTCTGTCGAGCACCGCCGTACCGAGCTCATCATCGCCCGGCAGATTGTCGCGTGCGCATATTGCCGCGTCCTCTATCTCACGTCTTGCCGATTCGAGCCGCTTCGCGAGCTGCGCCAGCTCCGGAACGTATCTGCCTGCCGCCTCAAGCTGTTTCGCGGCATCGTCTATGAGATCGTTCGCGCTCCTGCCGTCCTCGCTCTCGTAAAGCAGTGCGTAAGCCTGTGCGCACGACGCGCCGATAAGCTCCGCGTGCCTGAGCTTGTCACGCTTTTCCGCAAGCGTTTCCTGCTCTCCCGGCTTCGGAGAGATCTGCTTGATCTCGTTTATCCTGTATTTGAGGTAATCCGTTCTATACCGCTTTTCGTCCTCATTCAACCGCAATCCGTCGAGCTTTTTCATCAGTGCGGCGCGCTCGGAATACGTCCGGGTGTACGCACTAAGCTCGTCATCACAGCCGGAATACGAATCGAGAAACGACAGCATGACTGATCTGTCCCTGAACGCCTGCGTATCCTGCTGGCCATGGATATTCACCAGATACGACATTATCTCACGCAGCTTCTGCGTCGGTATCTGACGTCCGTTGAGCTTTGATACGCTTCGCCCGTCCGCGCTTATCCTGCGTGAAACAAAAAGCAGTCCGTCCTCGTCCGCCGGAGCATCAAGCTCCTCAAGCATACTGCGCATACGCTCGTCCGGAGCGAAGCACCCTTCCACGAGCGCGCTTTCCTCGCCCGTCCTTATAAGCTCCCTGTCGCTCCTTGCGCCGCACAACAGCGAAATCGAATCGATGAGTATGCTTTTTCCTGCACCTGTTTCGCCCGTAAGCACGGTAAAGCAGTCCCGAAGCTCGATCGAGAGACTGCGTATGACCGCTATATTCTCTATATGCAAAGAGATCAACATATTCCTACCGTCCGTATCGGGCGTTGCCGCTCATTTATTATGATATTCGTTAAGCTGTGAGCAAACCGACGATGCGCTCTCCTGAGTTCTCATGACAAGCAGAACTGTATCGTCACCTGCTATTGATCCGACGAGCATCTCGAATCCGAGTGCGTCTATCGCCGCTCCTGCCGCCGCGCCCATGCCCGACATTGTTTTTACGACGACAAGGTTGCCTGCGTTGTCGCACGAAACGATACATTCTGTGAGTATTTTGATGAATTTTGAATTAATATCGGGAATTATCCCGATGTGCTCGTACACCGAGTTGACCTTGTCTATGCCGAGCGCCTTCATGTCGCGTGATATAGTAGCCTGTGTTGTGACAAATCCGGCTGCGGTAAGACGCGCCGTCAGCTCCTCCTGTGTGGTTATGTTGTTTTTCGTAACGATCTCTATAAGTGCCTTCTGACGTTCCTTTTTCATCTGCTGTGTCCTTTCGCCGGCTGCGATGACGCTGCCATGCCGTTATTCATTCCGGTCTGTCGGTATCATTGATATACAGCAGGCCGCCGAACGACCTGTCTTTCTTTTTTATCAGCGTCGTTGTTCGCGCGCTCTTGGAGATCTCGACCGTGTCATCCGGCTCGAGCAATATTCCTCCGCGTCCGTCCGGAGCGATGCAAAGCTGCTTTGCGTGAAGGGCTATCGGAATTATCCGCACAAGTGTACTCGCGTTCGTGACGATCGAGCGTGATTTCGCCGGATTATGAGAGCACACCGGCGTTACAATTATAGCATCGAGCCGCGGATCGACGACCGGCCCGCCTGCCGACATCGAATACGCCGTACTACCCGTCGGCGTCGCTATTATCATACCGTCCGCTGCGTAGCGGGTAACGGTCATCCCATTGAACGACAGCTCCATATCGCACAGCTGCGGCATTCCGCTTCTCGTAATGACCGCCTCGTTGAGAGCCGTCGCCGAGTATACGCATTTTTTGCGTCTCATCACTCTTATATCGAGCATCATCCGATCGACCGCCTCGAAGGTAAAGCCGTCGCCGAGCCTTCCGGCAAGCTCGATCTCATTCTGTTCAAGCGCCGTCATGTATCCGAGCCGCCCGAGATTTATCCCGAGCAGCGGCTTGCCCGTTCCTGCGTACGACAGTATCGTTCCGTCGCCGCCGAGCGTAATTATAACATCACAGCTTTCCTTTGAAGCTGTTTCCTCTATTCCGGCGGTTTTCAGGCACTCGCGCAATAGCTTCGCCGCCTCAGCCGCGTCGGGCTTCGTTCTGTTTATCGCAAGAAATACTTTCATCGTCATTCTCCCTGACATAAAACGCAAGATATTCCGTGTTGCCGTCTGAGCCCTTTATAGGTGATCCGATAAACCCGAGCCTCTTGAATCCGCACCGCGCCGCCGCTTCTTCGAGTCTGTGCGCCGCATCGAGTGAAGCCTTCACATCCCTGACTATACCGTTTTTTCCTATATTCCCGCGCCCGACCTCAAACTGCGGCTTGACGAGCGTCACGAGCGCAGCGCCGTGCGGCAATATTCGTGCGAGCGCCGGATATATCAGCTCCTGTGATATGAACGAGACATCCATTACGGCAAGATCAAGTGCAAAAGGAAGCATTTCGGGCGTCAGAATACGGGCGTTTGTGTTTTCCATCAAAAGCACGCGTGCGTCGCCTCTGAGTTTCTGTGCCAGCTGTCCCTCTCCAACGTCTACCGCGCAGACGCGTTTTGCTCCGCGCCCGAGCAGACAGTCTGTAAATCCGCCTGTTGACGCGCCCACATCAAGCACGCTTTTTCCGCTCACATCTATATTGAATGCTTCAAGCGCAGCATCAAGCTTTTCGCCTGCGCGTGAAACAAACCGGTCGGCGCTCGCCTCTATATGTCCTTCAATGTAATCGAACGCGCATTTCGTCACCGTTATGCCGTCCACGCGTACTCTTCCTTCTTTTATAAGCCGCGCGGCGTTGCTTCGCGTGGCACATATACCGTTCTGTACGAGCGCGATGTCGAGCCTCATTCCGTTTCGTTTGCCGGCATTCCGCCGAGCATTTCTATAAGCTCGCCGGATATCTGATCCGGCATGAAATGCAGCGTCCTGAGAAGCAGCTCGTATTCACCCTGCGGCACGAAGCTTCCGTCTATCGCTCTTACTGCCGTGCCCTGGATCTCGCAGGCGATCTTTTCGCCTATCCCGCCCTGCTTTATACCTTCCTCAAGCACCAAGACCGCGTCTGCGTCCGCCGTGAACGCTTTTATTGCTTTCATATCAAGCGGATATACACGCAGCAGCTTTATCACTCTTGTGCCTATTCCTGACGCCCGCAGCAGCTTCGCCGCTTCGAGCGCATAGTGTGTGATTTTTCCGTATGTAATTATAACCGCCATGCTGCCGCCTTCATCATGTACGCTAAGCGTGCCGGCTCTGACGAAGCCTTCGTCGCTTCCGATACATTTTCCGCGCGGATAACGCACTGCCGATATGCCTTTATCTTCAAACGCCGCCTTGAAAGCGAGCCGCATATCCTCGAACGTCTCAGGTGAATATATGCTCACACCCGGCACAGACGACAGAAACGATACGTCGAATACGCCGTGATGGGTCGGGCCGTCGTCCGGAACGAGCCCGGCACGGTCTACCGCGAGCACGATGTGCAGCCCCTGAAGCGCCGTATCGTGGATGATTTGATCGTAGCAGCGCTGCAAAAAAGACGAATAAACGGCAAAAACAGGTTTTTTGCCCATGCTGGCAAGTCCTGCCGCGAAGGTCAAGGCGTGTTCCTCGGCTATGCCGACATCAAAGAACCTTTCGGGAAATTTTTCGGAAAACTCCGTAAGCCCTGTACCGCTGCACATCGCCGCGGTAATAGCTATAACGGTATTGTCTTCCTGCGCTTTTTTCGTGATTATCCTGCCGAACTCTGCTGAATATTTTTCACTTTCGCCGTTGGCGACTACTCCCGTTTCAACGTCAAAGTGCCCGACGGAATGATAAATATCGGGCTTGTCCTCGGCGAAGCTGTAACCGCAGCCTTTTTTCGTTCTGACATGAACGACGCACGGCAGCGTGCGCTGCTTTGCTTCTCTGAGCACTCTTTCAAGGCTCACGAGATCATCGCCGTTGACAGGGCCGAGGTATTCAATTCCGAGCTGTTCAAAGAAATTTTCGTTTGCCACGAGCCGTTTGAACGCATTTTTGCACTTTCTGCCTGCCGATACAAGATATTTGCCGATGAGCGGAACGGCGGCGAAGAAACGCTTCGTATTGTTTTTCAGCTTGAAATAACGTGAGCTGACACGCACTCGAGCAAAATAGCGCGAAAGTCCGCCGACATTCGGCGAAATAGCCATTTCGTTGTCATTGAGAACGATTATCAGCCTCAGCCCGTTCTTCGTGCAATTGTTGAGCGCTTCGTATACCATACCGCCCGTAAACGCGCCGTCGCCGGCTATTGCGACAGTATACGCGTCGCTTCCGTCGAGCTTTAGCGCCGTAGCTATACCGACGGCGGCGGAAAGCGATGTGCTCGAATGACCGGTGCCGAATGCGTCGTATTCGCTCTCGGACATTTTTTCAAATCCGCTCAGTCCGCCGTATGTACGAAGTGTTGAAAACCGGTCGCGCCTGCCGGTGAGAAGTTTATGCGTGTAGCATTGGTGTCCCACATCAAATATAAACTTGTCGCGCGGAGCGTCAAATGTACGATGCAATGCAATAGTCAGCTCAACGACTCCGAGATTTGATGACAGATGGCCGCCGTTGTTTGCCGCCGTTGTGATTATTTCCTCTCTGATTTCAACCGCAAGACGTTTAAGCTCTTCGTACGAGAGCTTTTTTATATCTTCCGGAGAATCGATCCCTTCAAGCATCGCCATAAATAACACGTGCCGCCCGTCCGCATGAACGGAGCGGCTTTTCCTTTTTATTTTTTGCTGAACACGCAAAGAACCCTTGCGAAAACTGCCACAATCGATTCGCTTTTCGTTATCGCAAGGCGCTTGCACGCCGCTTTTCCGCCGACTATCAGTGCGGCGATGACAGACGTCAGCAAAAGCGTCCACCATTCACCGTGCGGCTTTTCTAAAAAAAGCTTTGCCGAGATTGCCGTCCCCGTAGCGCCGCTGACGACGCCGGATATATCGCCGACCACATCGTTGCAGAACGAGGACACTCTGTCCGCGTTTTTCAGCAGCCATACGGCTTTTTTACCGACGGCGTTTTTTCGCGCCGCCATACTGTGGAATTTCACGTCCTTTGCCGTTGCGACAGCAAGGCCGAGAATATCGAACAGGATACCTATCGCAATAAAAATAATAAGAACGATGAACGCCGCAATCATATTCACGTCTTCGAGCATCTCGCCCGAAATCAATGACAGCACAGCTGTTATCGAAAGTGAAATGAAAAACACGCGGATCGCCCATGTCATTTGTGATCTGCGTTTGCCTTTGTCGTTCTTATCTCTGCGTTTTCGCTCGTCCTCGCTTCGGGGGACGTCGCTGTTTTGTGTACTCATATAAACCAGATCAAGTTCCTTATAGTAAAAAATTTATGATGGCTCGCAGAGCGTAAACTTTGTGTCATGAGGTCAAGTTGGATTTCCCCGACCGGTACTTCTTGTCGCCAATGAAGCGGTTTCCCTTTGAACCGGAAGCCGGTGCGTCTCCGACACCGGGACTTGATTGCCTTAAAGTTCACACTGCAATCCGCTCTGCGATGCACGTTTTTGCTCAGTCTAGGAGTTTTCCCCGATAGTCCGTTTCCGTCTTCTTATTCTCTTTTGCAGCTATGGTTTCAAAAGGCAATGACCCGTTTCGCATGGCCCTGCCAAACAGGTGTGATCCGATATCCGCCACCGCCACTCAAGACCGGCTACTCTATCCACAGCATCGTTTTCGTACCGCGCAATAGGTTTAATCTCTGATCCGTGTCTGCGTTTCTCATCGAGAGTTACAAGCACAAAAGAGAGCCTCCAAGACAAGTGGGTCATCAACGGCATGCCATTGCCGCGCGCCCGCAGGTCAATCTCCCAGCACCCACCCTATACTGGGCGTACAAAGCAAGCACAAGGAGCTTCATCGATATGCCGTTTAGCGGATTTTTAGCCCCGCTTTCAAAGAGGACGAGCTAACTAGAATACTGCGCCATCAAGGATATATTATCACATTTATGTTTTTTTTACAATAGTATTTATGCATTTTTGCGAAAATAACCGTATATTTTCAACATATTTACGCTCTACGGCGTCTCAGACTTTTCTTCTGAGCAGTTTATTGCATAGCTCCTCCAGCTTTCCTCTAAACGGGTCGCTAAAAATCAGGAGCGCTTCCTTAGCTTTTTCGGTGTATGTGTCGGCTGCCCTATACGCATTTTCCATCCCGACAAGCGAAACGTAGGTCGATTTCCCATCGTCCTCACCCGTTCCCGATTCGAGCTCGATGAGATCGTCCGTGATCTGAAACGCCATACCGAGCGCTTTCCCGAAGCGTTTTGCTGCTTCAAGCTCTTCTTCGCTTCCGTGCGCTGCAATAACGCCCAGCCTACACGAGAGGATCATCAATGCGCACGTTTTCAGCTCGTACATCGTTTCTGTCTGCGCGAGCGTCAGCGGTCTTTCACTGCCTTCGATGTCTATTTGCTGACCACCCGTCATTCCGTCAAGTCCACTGTAATGGCATATCTCCCTTACGGCTTCTTCGCTTCCGGCGCACAGTGAGATCGCCCTGAATATCAGCGCATCGCCTGCCAACAGTGCGCAAGCTTCACCGTATACCTTATGGTTTGTCGGTCGTCCTCTGCGCATATCGTCGTTGTCCATCGCCGGAAGGTCATCGTGTATGAGCGAAAAAGCGTGTATCATCTCTACGGCAGCGGCAGCCGTCAGCGCGTCGCGGTAATCACCGTCGCACGCTTCGCAAAACGCACACACGAGCGTCGGTCTCACGCGCTTACCGTCAGCAAGCGCCGAATAGCGCATCGCTTCAAGCAGCCTTTCGTACGGTTTTCCTTCACAGCCGCTGAGCGCATCGTCAAGTGCCTTGTCGATGCCTGCCCTGTATTTTTTCAGCAGCTCACTCATTCGCGTCACCGAACGGTTCTTCTTCAAAATCGCCGTCCTTTTTTACTATTTTTGTGACGCGGCGTACAGCGGAATCGAGTATCCTGTTGCAGCGTTCCACCAGCGCGACGCCTTCTTCGTATAACGAAAGCATTTTTTCGAGCGGCGCCGTCTGGCTTTCAAGCTCGCGAAGCACCTCTTCAAGACGCTTCATCGCATCCTCAAACGACAGCGCGTTTATCTTTTCTTCCATTTATCTGACCATTCCTTTCGGCCGAAAGCTTCAGCCTTCGAGCTTAAGTTCCTCTGCCAGCACGCCGAGCGTGCCGTCCTTCATTTTCAGCCTCAGTCTTTCGCCCGGTGTGACCTGTGATGCGGACGATACTGCTTTTCCTTCTTTTTCGACCACGGCGTAGCCGCGTTCGAGCGGCGCGTACGGGTTCAGAAGCGGCAGCTTCGCGCTCATTGCCGAAAGTCTGAGCTTCTTACCGCCGAGCATGTTTTCCGCTGCGCGTTCAAGCCGTTCGCCGTATTGTATGACTTTCATTCCGGCGTCTTCAAGCGCCGCGTAGGGCGATGTCATGACGCGCCGTGACGCGATGTCTGCCGTATGCCGGCGCTTCGTATTTATATCCGCGGTAATCAGAGTTCTCATCCGTACTATCACGTTGTCAAGCTTTTCCCTGAATTTCTGTGAATCGGGAAAACATATTTCCGCTGCAGCCGAAGGCGTTGACGCGCGCGCATCCGCGACAAAATCACATATTGTAAAGTCGGTCTCGTGTCCGACCGCCGACACTACCGGTATATGCGACGCTCTGACAGTACGTGCAAGACGTTCGTCGTTGAACGCCCACAGATCTTCTATCGAGCCGCCGCCGCGTCCTATGATTATCACATCGACCTCGTTCGCACGGCAGGAGTTGAAGTACATTATACCTTCTATAAGGCTTGCCGCCGCTTCAGCGCCCTGAACGAGCGACGGATACAGCACTATCGCCGCCACGGGAAACCGCCGCGTGCCTATTTGGATTATATCACGCACCGCCGCGCCCGTCGGCGAGGTTATCACTCCGACCCTGTGCGGACAGCCCGGTATGCGTCTTTTCAGCGACGCGTCAAAAAGTCCCTCGGTGCTGAGCTTCCGCTTGAGCTGATCAAAAGCGATGTATAATTCGCCGATCCCGTCCGCCTCCATAGAGGTGACATAGAGCTGATACTGCCCGGCGTCCTCGTAGACCGATATACGCCCGGTGCACACCACGCTAAGCCCGTTTTCAGGCTTGAACACCATCTTTTCGGCGCTCTGCCGGAACATCACCGCCGCAAGCAGCGAACGGCCTTCCTTGAGCGTGAAATAAATATGGCCGCTCGAATGCAGCTTCAGGTTCGAGATCTCGCCCTTGACCTTCACGCTCCTGAGCTGCGGCTGTGAATCAATATAAACCTTTATGAATTTGTTGAGCTGGGATACGGTGAGAATGCTTTGTTCACTCATCTTTGCTTTCTTCCGCGCTTTCGCCGAGCACTCCGCCGAGCACTCCGTTGATAAACTGCTTCGCCTTGTCGTCATCGTACATTTTTATGACCTCAAGCGCTTCGTTTATCGCTATTTCGGCAGGTGTTCCGAGGTATTTAACCTCGCATACGCACAGCCTCATTATCGTCTTCGCGAGCGTCGAAACTCGTCCGAAACTCCAGTTCTCCGTGCGTGCGCTGAGTGCCGCATCGATCTCGTCAAGATGATTGACGGCGGTCACAAACAGCCTGCGCGCAAAGTCGCTTATTTCTATATCCCTGTTCTCAACAGCAAGCTCTATGCGCTCTTCCGGCGTGCTTTCGCGATTGAATTCGTAATCGAAAAGCAGCTCAAGCGCGCATACGCGCGATTCTCTTCTTGTCATAACGGTACAGTCAGATGCGTTTTCGGAACGCATCGTTTACCCTTCGTTCATTTTGTCGGCATAAAACGCCATATTATAATATATTATACACCTCCTCACGCCGAATTGCAATAGAAACGCGCAAAACTTACCGGCTCTTCTTGAGATGCCCCAAAATATTCTTGACAGGAAAGTAAAAGCGTGTATAATGGATATATAATTATAAAAATATTTTCGCGAAAGTGATAATTTACAATGAGTATAGTTATCGGTATCGACGTCGGCGGAAGCACGACGAAGATAGTGGGCTTCAAGGACAGGATGCTCATCAATCCGCTCTACGTCCGTGCGACTGATCCGCTCGCGTCGTTGTACGGTGCGTTCGGAAAATTCACCTCACAAAACGGCGTCTCGCTGTCTGACATATCAAACGTCATGATCACAGGCGTAGGCTCGGCGTTTCTGACAGAGCCGATATACGGTCTGAGCACAACGCACGTCAGCGAATTCGACTCTACCGGGCGCGGCGGTCTGTATCTTTCAAAGCTCGACGAAGCGATCATCGTCAGCATGGGCACCGGCACGGCGCTCGTTCACGCGACAAAAAAAGGCTCTGTATACCTCGGCGGTACGGGCGTGGGCGGCGGCACGGTAATAGGCATAGCCAAAAAGATGATCGGCGTATCAAGCATAGACAACCTGATAGAGCTTGCAAAGGACGGCGACCTCAACAAGATCGACCTGCGCATATGCGACATCACGAGCAAAAACATCATCCCGACGCTGCCGCCGGAATCAACAGCGGCGAATTTCGGCAAGGTCAGCGACGTCGCAACGAATTCCGACATCGCGCTCGGAATAATCAACATGGTCTACGAATCCATAGAGATGCTTTCGGTCTTTGCCGCACGTCAGAAATCGCTCGGAAACATTGTGCTGACAGGTAACCTGACGAACCTGCCGCAATGCAGGCACATATATGCGAAGCTCAGCAGTATGTTCGGGGTGAATTATATTATCCCGGAAAATGCATCGTTCGCAACCGTCATCGGCGCGGCGCTCCACTACTATATAACCGAAAACAACTAAAGGGGGGCTTTCGCACAGCGAAAGCAAAGCAATGAACATGAAAAAGACATTATCGTTTTTACTCGTACTTATAACTCTCGTTTGCCTTTTTTCCTGCGAACCGTCAGAGGAGTCTGCGGCCGTTTCTAAGGCAGGCGAAAGCACCGCGACGTGCACCGAGCTGCGCGACGCGGCGTATACCATCGAAAAAGCGCACACCGGTGAAGACATCCATTCCTTCTATTCGAGCGACAGTGAAGATACAAAGCTCGACGAATTCATGACATCCGGATACTACGGCACGCTCACCGAAACACCCGACCTCGATTCCTTCACAGGCTACGCGATCTTCATCACCGACGAGCCGACCGTCTCCGAATTCGGCATCTTCAAAGCGCCGAACGACGAAAAGGCACAGGAGGCTGTCACCTTCTGCACGCGCCGTATAGAAGCGCTCAAGAAAAAATTCGAAGGATATAAGCCCGAAATGGTCACGGCTGCCGGCAACGCCGTATGCAAAACATACGGCAGCTATGTCTACTACATCGCCACGGTCATAAACAACGAGGCTATTGAAACGCAAATTAAGCTTATCATAGACTCAAAATCAGAATAAGGCCTGAAGGGAGCGATAAAAATGCCCGATGCATCGAGTTTTTCGAAGAAAATCTTTGCGCTTCTTCTTGAAAAAGGAAAGGGTGAACGCAGTTGGCGGCAATACTCCATTGATGCCGGGATAAGCTACGTACAGATGCGAAAGCTCGCACAGTGTGAGCAGGTCAATCCGCCGCGCCCTAAGCTCATACGCAAGATCGCTTCATGCAGCGAAAACGGGATAACGATAGACGATTTCATGTTCTCCGTTGGTATCATTCCGTCACGTCAACAGCGCCCGGCGCCGCAGAACGCCGTCGCCGCCGCGTCACGCCAAGCGGAGTTTCTTGAGAATTACAGGTCGCTCGGCGCGAAGCAGCGCAGGATCGTTGAGGAATTCACCGAATTTCTGACCACGAAGGTAGCCGACACCTGACGCTCAGTCGGTCAGCAGCAATACGAGCACGAGAATGATGAGCATATCGTTGTCCTTCTCTCCGTCAAAGAGCAGAAGCAGCGCTATGCCTATAAGTAAAAGATCTTCAAGATCGATCTTTTCAAACAGCTTTTTTACACCGCCGAACAATCCGCCCGTATCGCAGCCGTCACTGCTTTGTCCGCGCTCAGGCGGTAAAGGCGCCGGACAGCGGTCCGGCGCTTCATAGGTTTGTGCCGTTTCCTGGCGCAATATCTCGCTTTCACCCGCCGGACGGTATCCGCCCGTCGCGGTGAATCCTCCGTTTGATGTCTGATACATTCACAATCACTCCCGTAATAAATAACCATGTACGCGGTATTAGTTAAGGCGCTTTCAACCTGCCGATAAGCTCGGCAACGCCCGCCGCTCTTATCAGCCTGTCGACTTTTTCCTGCCGCCGCATACTTAAAAGCGGGCGCAGCGCGTAAAGCAACGCCTCTTTTTCGCTTCCATGCACCGTATCATATGCCGCGGCACGCACCGCATCGTGTGCCGGCGGTACGGACGGCGGACTCACCGCGGCTGCTGCTTCATGTCCGCTTTCAGCGGCGGACGCTTCCGTTTCCTGTCTCGGAGCGTTAAAGCGCTTCGACAGCTCCATGATCTGTGAAAGCGCCTGCGGATCGGACAGTATTTCGCTGAGCTTTGAGCTTATCCCATCCATGTTAAAGCTCCCTGAGCTTTTGTGCGGCTTTCATCGCCTTATCGCGGTCAACGCCGGCGAGAAGCTTTTCTGCCTGTTCATCGGTCATGGAGCCGAGTATTGCCCTGACTCTTGCCGGATCGCTCATGAGCATCTTCGTTTTTACCGCATCAGCGTTCACCGCGGCGGAAATATCACCTATGAGCTGCTGAAGCTGAGCGTCAGTCAAAGAGACGAGCTTTTTTCTCGTGTTTTCATCGAATACATTATTGTTCATATCAATTCTTCCTTTCAGATACATAATATAAAAAAGCGGTGACGGATATGTTTATGTGCAAACCGGAAAAAAATAAAAAGCAGTCTATTGCAGTGGTGATAATTTTTTCATTGACAGCGGTCGTTTTCGCGATGCTGTCGATAACCATGCCATCCTACAAATGGGTATACCAGCTTCTGTTCGTCTTCGTGATAGTCTACGTCATAACCGTCCTGACCCGTCATACAATGGCTCAATGGATTTACAGCGTCGAAGCCGGCTCGCTGATAATTGTCAAGCAGCTCGGTACAAGAACGACAACAGTGTGTACGCTCGAGCTGTCCGAATCTCTCCTGCTGATAAACGAAACGGCGTTCAAGGAAGGAAAAGAAAAGGATAAATACAACGGAGTCATCCACAAGCAGTTTAACTACTGTCAGAATATGTGCTGCGGCTGTTATTGCTACGTATTCAAATTTCAGGATAAAAATTATATGCTCAAGTTCGAGCCGAACGAGCTTTTCGTAAAAATGCTCAACGATGAAATAGCTGCCGCAAAGAAGAAGTAAATGGAATTATCACAATATTATAGTATGATGAACCTCGATTTTTGGTCAAAAAATAATTGATTTCGGGGTTCTTTTGTGATATACTTATTATTCGGTAAATTTTTAAGGCGAAAACAACAATTTGATGAAAGGCAGCGGCGCACAGGCAACGGTACGCGCCGCACATCCACGTTTGTATGGTAAGAAACGATCTGAGAAACATTGCGATAATCGCGCATGTCGACCACGGCAAGACAACGCTCGTCGACGAGATGCTTAAATTCGGCGGACTTTTCCGCGATAACCAGAACATCGGAGAGCGCATAATGGACTCCAACGCGCTCGAACGTGAAAGAGGCATCACGATACTCGCAAAGAACACCTCGACATATTACAAAAACACTAAGATAAATATTGTCGACACTCCCGGCCACGCCGATTTTGGCGGAGAAGTCGAGCGTATACTGAAAATGGTCAACGGCGTTCTGCTTCTCGTCGACGCGGCGGAAGGTCCGATGCCGCAAACGCGGTTTGTTCTGCAAAAAGCAATAGAGCTTGGTCACAGGATCGTGGTGGTTGTCAATAAGATAGACAAGCCCGACGCGCGTGTATACGAAATAAGCGACGAAGTGCTTGAGCTCCTGCTCGATCTCGACGCTTCGGAAGAACAGCTCGATTCCCCCGTTATATTTTGCTCCGGCAGAAACGGCACGGCTTCACTGTCGCCCGACCATCCCGGCACTGACCTCGCACCGCTGTTCGATATGATACTCGATTATATACCCGCCCCCGAAGGCGATCCGGAAGGCCCGCTTCAGATGCTCGTATCCGCAGTTGATTACAGCGATTACGTCGGCAAAATAGCGATAGGAAGAATAGAACGCGGAACCATAAAGCCAAAACAGGATATAACGGTCTGCGATTTCCACGATAAATCAGTGCTCTACAGCACGAGAGCAACCACGATAGCCCAGATAGACGGACTGGCGCGTGACGATGTAGCATCGGCATGTGTGGGCGACATAGTCTGCGTGTCAGGTCTTGACGAGATACACATCGGCAACACCATCTGCGCACTCGACAGCAACGATCCGCTTCCGTTTGTCAAAATCGGCGAACCGACGATGGAAATGACCTTCTCGGTCAACAACAGCCCGTTTGCAGGTCGCGAAGGTAAATATGTCACGACCCGTCATATACGTGACTACCTGTTCAAGGAAGCTATGAAGGATATGTCGCTTCGCGTGAGCGAAACAGCAAGCAGCGACAGCTATAACGTCCGCGGCCGCGGTGAAATGCACCTTTCCATACTCATGGAAAATATGCGCCGTGACGGTTTTGAATTCATGGTAAGCACCCCGAGGATCATTTACCGGGAGATCGACGGTGTAAAATGCGAACCGGTGGACAGGCTTTTCATCGATGTTCCGGCTGAAAGCGTCAGCGTTGTAATGGAAAAGATGGGCATTCGCAAGGGCGACCTCGTAGATATGAAGCCAAAGGGCAGCAGAATGCACCTCGAGTTTCTTATCCCGACACGCGGTCTGTTCGGATATAAAACGGAGTTTCTCACCGACACCAAGGGCGAAGGTGTGATGAATACGATATTCGACTCGTACCAGCCGGAAAGAGGCGTGATCCAGAAGCGTTTTTCAGGCTCCCTGATCGCGTATGAAACGGGCGATGCGACAAGCTACGGCATTTTCAACGCGCAGGACAGAGGTCAGATGTTTGTCGACCCGGCGATGAAAGTATATGCCGGAATGATCGTCGGCTCCAATCCAGCTGGCGAAGACATCGTCGTAAACGTCTGCAAGAAGAAGCACCTTACCGCAGTGCGTTCTACCGGCGCCGACGAAGCGCTCAGGCTTGTACCTCCGAAAAAAATGTCGCTCGAGGAAGCGCTCGAATTCATCGCAGACGACGAGCTGATCGAAGTTACACCGAAGTCGCTCAGGCTTCGCAAGCGTATCCTCGACAACGCGCAGCGCATGAAGGAAAAAATGAAGGGCAAATAAAGAATGATTATTCACGACGGCAGAGGCAGCAAGCTTCTACCGTCGTTTTGCTGAAAAGATTCTTTTTTCAAGCCATTTTCAGAGTAAAATACTCTTGCAATATATGCTCGTTTGGGGTATAATAGAATATTATAAGCAGGAGTATACACATACGTTCTTCGCTTCTTAACAAGCGCGTACCGTTCGTGTATTACCCCGGTCGTTTTGTAAAACAACACAGAGTATAAAAAACCTGAAAGGCACGGTCATCCAATCTTGATACGTACAATAATACAAAGCGGGCTTCCTTTACAGCAGGCGCTGTTTCTGATACTGCTGATGCTGCCCGTTATATTGATTTCCCTCTCGCTGCACGAATACGCACACGGCTATACGGCATGGAAATGCGGCGACGACACAGCTAAATCGCTCGGCAGGCTTTCGATTAATCCGCTCAAGCACCTCGACCCGATAGGCTTCGGTTGTCTGTTGCTGTTCGGCTTCGGATGGGCAAAGCCCGTTCCGATCAATACACGCTACTTCAGAAATCCGCGCCGTGACATACGTCTTGTCAGCCTCGCCGGGCCGCTGACGAATTGCGCGCTCGCGCTTATGTCACACTTTGTTTACCGCATTGTCATCCAGCTCGCGTCGCCTGCCGCCGCGTCATATCAGATGCTCTCGTATTATAACCTTCTTCAGCTCAACGAGCTCGACATGCTTTCGCTGCCGGTCACGCTGCTGCTGATATTCCTTTCGCAGATGGTCTTCACGAACGTCGTGCTTTTCATATTCAACCTTATCCCGATTCCGCCCCTCGACGGCTCAAAAATACTTATAAGCATCCTGCCGCAGAAAGCAGCGTATTTCTTTCTTCGCAACGAACGCGTCATAAGCCTCGTGCTTTACGCGCTGCTGCTGCTCGGGCTGCTCTCAGGCCCGCTTTCTACGGCAGTTTACTATATTGTTTACGGATTTGACTACCTGCTGATGCTGCTTCCGTTCTTCGGATAAGGAAATAAAGAGAGGTTTTTAATGCCGCTTCAACTGAAAATCGAGCAGTTTGAAGGTCCGCTCGACCTGCTGCTTTCGCTGATAACAAAACATAAAATCGACATTTTCGACATACCGATATCCGAAATATGCGACGAATACACGCAGTATCTCGATTCGATGCGCGAGCTTGATATGGACATTGCATCCGAGTTTATCTATATGGCCGCCGAGCTGATGCTGATAAAGTCGCGTATGCTGCTGCCGCGCGACGAAAAGGACGAAGACCCGCGCGCAATGCTCGTTGACGCGCTTCTTGAGCATCAGCGCGCACAGCAGGCGGCACAGTATCTGCGTGAGCGCTCCGAGCTTTATTACGACCGCTTCATCAAGCAGCCGGACGAGCTTGACGAGCCGTATTCGCGTGAGCACGACGCGGCGCTGCTCGCGGAGGCGTTCAGGCGCGTCGCCGACAGGATGCTCGCAAGACCGGCGTCTCCGGACACGCTCATCACAAAAATGAAAAGCGAGCACTGGTATACGGTCGAAGAAAAAATGATATACGTCATGCGCAGACTTTACGGAAAGAAAAAAGTGCTCTTCGACACGCTTTTCGATTCGTTTCACACGCGCAACGAGCTGTGCGCCATGTTTCTCGCGCTTCTTGAGATGATACGCGCAGGCCGCGTATCGATACAGCGCGTTCCCGGCGGAGAGATATTTCTCTCAATGTCGCACCGCCACACGAAGCACACCCTCACGCCCGGCACAAAAAAGCAGGAGGAACCGGCTTATGTCTGATAATAACGACCTTATACCCGCAATAGAAGCCGTCCTTTTCGCTTCCGGCGCTCCCGTCGCAAAGAACAGGCTGTGCGAAATACTCGCCGCTGACGACAAATCCGTAAGCAGTGCGCTTGACGCCATGCAGGACAAATACACGGCATCCTCCTTCGGAATAACGCTCATCACCGTAGAAGGCGCATATCAGCTCTGTACGAAAAGCGAATACGCGCCATACGTGAAAGCGGCGCTCGAAATGAGAAAATTACCGCCGCTGTCTCGCGCAGCGCTTGAGGTTTTGGCTATAATTGCATATAACGCACCGGTGACGCGCTCGTTCATCGAACAGGTGCGCGGTACCGACTCGTCATCGATCGTGTCGTCTCTTACGGATAAAGGTCTTGTGAGAGAATGCGGCTATCTTGATGCGCCGGGGCGCCCGTCACTTTTCTGTACGACCGACGCTTTTCTTCGCTGCTTCGGACTTTCATCGCTCGAAGACCTGCCGCAGGCGGGTGAGCTTCCGCACAGCGACGGGCAGGAATCGATGTCGTCGCTGCTCGATCAGAAAACGGACGACGGCACGGAAAGCGAAGGGTAAGAAATAATGTGGTGGCTTTACGTTTTCGGTACGCTTTTCGTCCTGATCGCGGTGCTGCTGATGCTCAAAGCCGGGCTTTCGCTCAAATGGGACGGACAGCTGAACGTCACGCTCCGCATAGCCGGGCTGAAATTTAACCTTACCGGGCGTATGAAGCGAAAAAAGAAACCGCGCAGACGAAAATCAAAAGCGCCGGAGCAGCGCAGGCAGGAGCACAAAAAGCCCGTCGTATCAGGGATAAGCGACGTTATTGCGCTCGTGCGCGAGGTGGTCGTCCGCGTTGAAAAAAATTTCTTCAGATATATAAAAGTCGACTCGTACGATTTTGACATTACCGTCGCGACTGATGACGCGGCAAAAACGGCAATACTGTACGGCGCCGTCTCGTCCTCGGTGTTCTCGCTCGCTCAGGAGCTTTATTCGAAGAAGGCGCGCAGAAAAGACCCGAAGCGGTTTTCGGTCCGCGTCGTACCCGATTTTTCCGCCGCAGAAAGCACCGCCGTTATCTCGATAACCGCATCGCTGCGTATTTGGCAGGCGCTCGTGTGTCTGTTGTCCGGCGGAAGAGGGTTCATGAGTTACTACTCCAAAAAAGACAATACAGAAAATAACGATAAAGAGAAGGAAAATGACAATGGATGATATGCCTATGAAAAAAATGATAGAGGCGGCACTCGAAAACATAAGAAAAGTCGCCGACGTCAACACCGTCATCGGTCAGCCGATAGAGCTTCCGGACGGGATAACCGTCATACCGTTTTCAAAGGTATCGGTCGGATTTGCTTCCGGTGGAAGCGATCTCGACGCAAAACAGCCTTCGTCCTCCCCGAAATTTGCCGGCGGCAACGGCGCCGGACTTACGGTAATACCGCTCGGATTCATCGTCGTCAGCCACGGCGACGTCAGAGTCATCGACCTCGCAACGCCCAATTCGCTGTATCAGGCGCCAGCAAACGATCCCGTCAACAGAACGATAGATATGGTCAACGGAGTGCTTGACCGCGCGCCGGGGCTTATAGACAGAATAAGAGAGATAGTTGTTGAAGCCGTAAGCAAAGCGAAAAAGAAAGAAGAAGATATCGAAACCCAGACGGATCTTTGAGCGTCTTCAGGCATTGACGCGCCGAAACGTGCATATTATAAAGTGATATAATATTTGCACGCGAAAGGTACATGCCTTAATGAGAAAATCCGTTTTCGTCTTTGCTCTGTGCGCTTTCTTTGTCTCACTGCTTCCGCTGTTCACACCGACGACGGAAAAAGCCGGCCAGGTAGACGCTCCCGTTTTGGAAAACATTGAATACTCGCTCAATATAAGCGTGTCGGCACAGTGCGCCATCCTGACGGCAGCCGACGGGACTCTTCTGTTTTCAAAAAACGCTCACGAACGCGCAGAGCCGGCAAGCACGACGAAGATAATGACGGCGCTTGTCGTTCTTGAAACCCTGAGATCCGACGAAGTGATAACGGTGACGCAGGAAACGACAGGCGCAGAAGGCTCTTCACTGTACCTCAAGGCGGGAGAACAGCTCACCGTACGCGAGCTGTTGCTCGGAATGATGCTTGAATCGGGCAACGACGCCGCGGAAACGCTCGCAAAAGCAGCAGGCGGCAGCGTCGAAGGCTTCGTCGCGATGATGAACGAAAAAGCCGCACAAATGGGGCTTGAGGATACGCATTTTGAAAATCCGCACGGTCTCTCCTCCGAAAACCACTACACGACAGCGGCTGATCTCGTAAAAATAGCCTGCACTGCGATGAGCAGTGAAGCGTTTCGCGAATATGTCTCGACTTACAAGGCTTGTATAACCGGCTACGGCAGCGACAGCGGAAGACTTCTTATAAACCATAACAAGCTGCTTCGGATGTACGACGGAGCGGCAGGCGTCAAAACCGGCTATACGAAATCGAGCGGCAGAACGCTCGTGGGCGCAGCACAACGCGACGGGCTTATGCTCATAAGCGTGACGCTCAACGCGCCGGACGACTGGAACGACCATATCACGATGTTCGATGCAGCTTTTTGCGCGTTCGAATCCGTGACAGTGGCAGAGCAATACGAAAAAAGTCTGTACGTTCCCGTTACGGGCGGCGAAAAAAGCGCTGTGCGCCTCACAAACACACAGGCGCTCACGCTCGTGCTTCCAAGGGGAACTGAATACACACTGGCCTACAACGCACCGGACGCAGTCTGCGCTCCGGTAAAAAAAGATGAAAGGCTCGGAGAGATAACCGTTTACGCAGGCGACAAGGCGGTCGGCACGATACCGCTTGCCGCCTCGGAAAACATAGACTGTAAGCGTCTGTCTTTCTGGGAACGAATATTCGGCGCATGGAAACCATGAAGCTTCAAAAGCTGCTCGCGCAGGCAGGTGTCTGTTCGCGCAGGAGCGCAGAAGAAATGATACGCGAAGAAAAAGTTACGGTCAACGGCGAAAAGGCAGCGCTCGGAATGCGTGTTGACGGCACGGAAGAGATAATTTTTAACGGAAAAAGGGTTGACACACCCGAACAAAAAGCATACTATATCCTAAACAAGCCGGTCGGCT
>CAZFZL010000008.1:0-24921 GCA_964523005.1 uncultured Oscillospiraceae bacterium | reverse complement strand
CACGCTGCCGGAAGTAAGCTTTGAAAAATAACGAAACCGAACACACAACAGTCATGTTATAATATGGAGGAAAAAAATGAAAAAAGTATTAACAGTCGCGCTTGCACTTATACTGGTGCTCTCCCTTGCTTCCTGCTTTGAAAGCGACGGTAGCGGCAGCGGTACGAGCGGCGACCACACAGCGGACGAATATCCGCGCTATACCGGGTTTGACGGTACATCTTCCGTTGCGCGCGCAAATCTGCAGAATTGTCATATCACCTATACTTATGACGCCGACTGCGAAGGCGATCCGAGCACAGTTTTAACAGGCGAATATATCACCTGTCTTAACAGACAGTATTACCGTACCTATTCGCTTTACGGTTACAGTCAGCACATCAAGGGAGACACTGAGTATACACAGCCAGATAACCACTATGCGTTTGTTTTTAAAGACGGGCAGTGGACTGTTTACGATTTCTTCCGTAAAATTATCGCGACGGGCGGAGAACCGGATTATCATGATGGCAAATGGTCAGATGGCATCGAGGTGACAAGCTTCTCTCACAATACTCTGCTGCTTTGGGAACTTGATGCGGAAACATTTGAGCCGACTGACAAATACGGTATCGCTGAGTGTCTTGACAAGATCGACGGCAGGACTGTCTGTGGGAAGTCTTGCAACGGCTGGATGCGTTACACCTCCTACACCAGCGGTGATTATACGCAGAACGCGTATGACTATAGACTTTGGGTCGATCCGGAAACGCACCTGACGCTGCGCTACGAATGGTACGTCGGCCACTACGATCTGACCGAGCCGGGCAATGTGTTTGAAGTGACCGGCCTGAAGCTCAACTGCGTTTCTCAGAAGGCTTTCGACGAAATGATCGCAAAGCTCGTAGAGGACATGGGCGGAGAGGAAAAATTCCAAAAGACGAGCTGGAGCGAATATTGGGACATGTTCGTTTGATCCGCCCCGAAATGAGGCGCGCCCGTGATACTGCCTAACCTTTCCGCTTGCGGTGGCATAACCGATATCGTCCGGGGAGCAAAGCGTAGCGTAAGGAGCTTGCCGGGCTGACATGCAAATCGGATAAATATAGCCTGAGATTATCCTAAATGAAATAGAAGCGTGCATCTCTCCTTATTAAAAATGCACGCGCCGGGGGAGTACGGCAGAAGTCCCGCTATGTGAAAGCGGGACTTCTGCATTTTTGTGGGGACGAAGCAAACACGAAATCAAATATTCGGACAAAACAACCGCTTTTTCCTTGAAAAATACAAAGCGCGTTGATATACTGTCATTAGAACGATGGGAGGTTTGTTTTCGTGTCTAATAATTCAAAAAGAGAGCGCTTTCGTGCAGCGTGCCGCTTCGAAAAGACGGATAGATTCGCACATATGGAGCACGGCTTCTGGGAT
Organism: uncultured Oscillospiraceae bacterium; assembly: GCA_964523005.1. Classification (GTDB taxonomy): domain Bacteria; phylum Bacillota; class Clostridia; order Oscillospirales; family CAG-382; genus UMGS1307. Next base: position 23,514 of record CAZFZL010000008.1, on the reverse strand, counting down.
GAAACATACGACGTTTTTCTTGAGCAGGGATTGGATAAAAGCGTCGTGAGACCGGAGTTTTACGGCTGGCAGAAAAACGATCTGTTCGAGCATTTTGATTGTCTTAAGCCCGGTTATATCAGGCCTGATACTTATATGAACCCTCCGATAGAGACCGTGATCCTTAACGAGACTGACGAATACCGCGATATCAGAAATGGCAACGGAACGGTGCTGCGGCAGTCAAAAACAGGCGCTTCGCTTCCTATGGAGCTTTCGCACGAGATAAAAGACAAAAAAAGCTACATGGAATACCGCGACAGGCTTACGAATGTCGATTTTAAAATGCGCTGGGGCGGCGTCGAGGAGAGCATAGCCGCGTATGAGAGGGCAGGCGATTATGCGCTTTTGTGTACGCATATGGACGGCTTTTTCGCGTATCCGCGCGAGCTGCTCGGCGTGGTGGAAACGCTGTATATGTACTACGACGATCCGGAATTCATGCATTTGCTGTACGACGACCGCGTTGACTTCTATATGAAGCTGTACGAGCCGATACTCAAGCGGGTCAAGCTTGACTTTGCGTTTATTTGGGAGGATATGTGCTTTAAAAACGGGCCGCTTGTTTCGCCTGATGTGTTCAGGGAATTCATGCTCCCTGCGTATAAAAAGCTCACGCAGTATCTGCGCGATTTCGGCGTTGAGAATATCATAGTCGATTCCGACGGCGACGTCACTAAGCTTATCCCTCTCTGGCTTGAGGGCGGCGTGACCGGGCTGCTTCCGTTTGAGGTGCAGTCGGGCATGGATGTTGTAAAGCTCGGAGAAATGTTCCCGACGCTTCAGATAGTCGGCGGACTCAACAAGCTGAAAATGTTCGCTTCAAAGCAGGAAATAGACGAAGAGCTTGACCGCGTGCTTCCGGCGATGGCGAAGCGCGGCGGATATATACCGTCGCTCGACCACTGGGTTCCGCCGGAAATAGGACTTGAGAATTTCACGTATTACTGCGAAAAGCTGCACTCCTTCAGAATTTGAATATTTATGAAAACGCCGGGATGCCTTATTGCATTCCGGCGTCCGATATGCTATACTTCGTTTGAAATGTACTGTATGCATTAAGAGGCGGAGAAATGGCGATAAGACTGTTCAGACAAACTGATTCGGATATGACCGAAGGCAGCATATGGCGGCATTTGCTGGAATTTGCAGTCCCTATGGCAATAGGGCTGCTTTTTCAGCAGCTCTACAATACAGTAGACGCAATAGTTGTCGGCAGATACGTCAGCAAGGAAGCGCTTGCCGCCGTCGGAAGCACCGGGAGTATAATCAATACACTAGTCGGCTTCTGCGCCGGGCTGGCAACGGGCGCGAGCGTGCTCGTTTCCCAATGCTACGGCGCGCACGAGAACGAAAAGCTGCACGACGCAGTGCATACGACCGTCGCCGTGTCCCTCATTATGTGCGTTCTTGCGACGCTGCTGGGCATACTGTTCGTCGATCCGATGCTCGCGTTCATGAAAACACCATCCGACGTCTACAAGGACGCAAAGGATTATCTGACCGTTTACTTTGCCGGTGTTACCGGGCTTCTTATGTACAATATGGGTTCGGGTATACTTCGCGCCGTCGGCGATTCAAGGCGGCCGCTCTACTTTTTGTGTATATCAGCACTGTTGAATATCGGCTTCGACCTTCTTTTCGTGCTCGGGTTCGGTATGGGAGTGAAAGGCGTCGCGTATGCGACCGTGCTTTCTCAGCTCATTTCCGCCGTGCTCGTGCTTTTGCTGCTTACGTTGAAAAAAGCGCCGTATTCGATACAGTGGAAGAAGCTGTGCATCAAAACGGGAACGCTCAGGCGTATACTTTCGGTAGGACTGCCGTCCGGTCTGCAGCAGGCGGTGACGTCGTTTTCAAACGTATTCGTCCAAAGCTATATCAACGCATTCGGCTCAGCGTGTATGGCAGGCTGGACGTGCTGCAATAAAGTCGAAATATACGTTGCGCTCCCGGTGCAGGCGCTTTCGCTCGCTTCGACGACCTTCGTCGGACAGAACTACGGTGCCGGAAAGCTCGAACGCGCCCGTAAAGGCGCGCGAAACGCGCTCACGATGTCCGTATGCCTGACCGCGGTGCTTGTCGGCGTCGCCATGCTGCTGCGCGAGCCGCTTATAACGCTTTTCAACGACGACCCGGAGGTCGTGTATTACGGCTGCCTGTTCGTGATGTATTTGACGCCGTTCTATATCCTCGTATGCTTCAACAATATTTTTGCCGGCGCTTTACAGGGCATTGGCAGAGCGCGCGGATCGATGATTGCGATGCTCTCGTCGTTCGTCGTTTTCCGTCAGATATACCTTTATATCAATAGCCTTCTCGGCGGATCGTTCGCCGTGACGGCGCTCGGTTATCCGGCAGGCTGGGCGGTGTGCCTGATCATAATGACGGTCCTGTATAAACGAAGTTCGCTGTGTTGTGGAGAAAAAAGAAACATAGAGTGAAATATTTGTTGACATAATAACGTTGCGGTGGTATAATTTTTATATGATAATGACCTTTGGAGAACGATATGGTATTAGGGGAAAAGAAAATTTTACTTTCGGAGCTTGCGGGGGCAGACTGCTGGGGAAATAAAATCAACGACAGATACGTCAACGCCGTCAGCAGTATTTCATCAGAATGTGCCGACGGTAGCGTTTTTGTATGCATTAAGGGCTTCCGGAACGACGGCCATGATTTCGTGCGCGAGGCGTATGAACGCGGCTGCCGTGTCTTCGTGTGCGAAAGACCCGTCACGCTGCCCGACGACGCCGTCGTTATGATGAGCCTTGACACGCGTGCGTCGCTTGCGAGGCTGGCAGCGGCGTTATATCGCTATCCTTCAAAGGAGCTTACCCTCATTGGCGTTACCGGAACAAAAGGAAAAACGACGGTCGCGCACTATATCTATGAAATACTCAAAGCCTCCGGCAGACCGGCGGCGCTTATCGGCACGGACGGCGCGTATATCGGCACGGACGGCGCGTATATCGGAACTGAGCATTACACCACGGAAAACACCACACCCGACAGTCCCGAGCTGAACCGGCTTATGCGAGAGGCAGTCAACACCGGATGCCGGTATGCCGTCATGGAGGTCTCATCACAGGCAGTCATGCAGCACCGTGTGCTCGGCATGCATTATAAATATGTGGTCTTCACCAATCTGTCGCCCGATCATATATCAAAAGCGGAGCATAAGAACATCGAGGAATACAGAGACTGCAAGGCAAAGGTGATGGCAAACGCCGACATCTGCGTCATCAACGCCGATGACGAAAATTCCGGCTTCATGATGAAAAGCGCTGTCGGCAGAACACTGACCGTTTCGGCTGTTCCCGGAGCGGATTACGTTTTCGGCAAAATTCGCGCATGTCGTGACAACGAAAACGTCAGCACGGATTTCGTGCTCAGTACACCGCGAACGAAAAACAGTATACAGCTTTCAGTCAGGCAGCCCGGATTGTATTCGGCATATAACGCTTCGCTTGCGTTCGCTGTGTGTGATGATGAGGGCGTGGACTGCATAACGGCGGCAAAGACGCTCGCAGGCGTCAAGGTGCCGGGACGGTTCGAGATAGTCCCGCTCGGCAACGATATGACCGCAATAATCGATTACGCTCATAACGGAGCGAGCTTCGACGCTCTGCTGCGGCCTCTGCGGCAGATCGCTATAAGAAACGGCGGACGGCTGATGTGCCTGTTCGGTTCGGTCGGCGGCAAGGCCGAGATGCGCCGCGCCGAGCTTGCGGATGCAGCGGAAAAATACTGTGATTACGTTTTTCTCACCTCGGACAACCCTGACCGTGAGGACCCGGAAAAAATAATAGCCGATATAGAAAAAGGCTTCTCGCCGGATTTCACGTCGTACGTAAAAATACCGGACAGAAGCGATGCGATATATACTGCCGTAAAAATGCTCAGGTCGGGCGACATTCTCGTCCTTGCCGGCAAAGGCAACGAGGATTTCCAGCTCATAAACGGAGTCCGCGTACCATTCTCCGAAAAGAATATCCTCAACGATGCAGTGAAGGGTGAAGTATGAGCTTCACCCTTGTATTTTTATTTATAGAAGCTCGTATCCGCTGATAAGAACGGGCATCTTGAGTATATCAAGCTCTTTTTCGAGCAGCACACCGTTGCGCTTGGGATAATTGAATCCGTAGCTTGCCTTTATGCACTGCGAAATAAACTGAACGCCTCTGTCGAGCGCGACGGGAAGACTGTCGCCCTGCAGCAGACTGCCTATCATTACACTCGTGAATATATCGCCTGTCCCGGGGTAGGCGGCAGGTATGTAACGGCAGCCGACCTTCCAGAAGGTGTCGTTTTTACTATCGTACGCGACGACGCTTGTGTTACCGCTGTCAGACGCGTCGGGTGCGCTTGTGATCACGCTCACGCCGGAGCCGAATGCGCACAGCCGCCTGAGCCATTCCTTTGCTTTTTTGTCACTGAAATCCTTTTCCGAACAGCTTTCACCGAGCAGGAACGCCGCTTCCGTGAAGTTCGGAGTGATTATGTTTGCTTTTGCTATAAGCCTACGCATCGACGGAACGATGTCTTCGCCGAAGGACGAATAAAGCTGTCCGTTGTCGCCCATGACCGGGTCGACGACGACGAGATTGTCAGCTGTGCTGAAATAATCGATGAAATCGGAGATTATATCTATCTGCCCGACCGAGCCGAGGAATCCGGAATAAATACAGTCGAAGCTCAGACCGAGCTCCTTCCATACCGCGATGTAATCGGTCATGCTGTCGGTCAGATCGACATAGCTGTAATGCTCGAAGCCGCCCGTGTGGTTTGAAAGGATCGCCGTCGGCAGCGGGCAGACCTGTATACCCATCGCCGAAAGCGTGGGTATGATCGCCATGAGCGACGACCTTCCGTATCCCGAAAGATCGTGGACGGCGGCTACTTTTTTTATTTGTGTGTTCACGTTTATCGCTCCTTTGAGAGGATCTGTTTTTGATGTATCTGAAAGGCGTACGCGTCATTCCCACTTGTTTTTAAGGATGTTTATATCGTCCGTGAATTTATTCAGGTCTGTATTGCTCCTGCCGGAGCAGCGGTTTATCAGCTCGCTCAGGCGGCGCATCGCGTCAAGCAGCTTTGCGAAAGCCGCGCTGACCTTCGCCGGCGTTTTCTTTTCCAGCCGCACGGTGTTGCCCTTATCAAGGCATTCGCCGGTCACAATGTCGTACTGCGCGCCGTTGTAGGGCGCTTCGGCGTGAACGCCGAGCTTCTCGTTCACCGTCGCTGCGAATTCGTCACATACCGTGTCATCTCCATGGTTGACATATACTCTTTCCGGCTTTACCGTCATGCTTTTGAGCCATCCGAGCAGCATATCCATGTCGGCGTGACCGCTTATACCGTCCATCGTCAGTATTTTTGAGTTGACGGCGATCTCTTCACCGAATATTTTCACTTTTTTTGCACCGTCGCACAGTATGCGTCCGAGAGTGCCGACCGCCTGATACCCGACAAACATCACCGCGCATTCGCTGCGCCACAGGTTGTGCTTGAGATGGTGGCGTATCCTGCCTGCTTCACACATACCGCTCGCACTTATGATGACCTTCGGCTCGGCGTCTGTGTTGAGCATTCTCGACTGCTCTGTCGTTACGGACATATTCAGTCCTTCGAAGTCCAGCACGTTTATGCCCTTTGCGAGGTAATCGAGCGTTGTTTCATCGTAGTAATCCGTCATGCCTCCGGAATATATTTTCGTCGCCTGCACTGCGAGAGGGCTGTCCACCCAGACCTTGAAGCCCGGACATGCCGGTGCGAGTCCCATTTCCTTTATTTCACGGATAAGATAAAGCATCTCCTGCGTGCGCCCGACGGCGAAAGCGGGAATTACGAGGTTGCCGCCTTTGCCGAGCGTTTCGTTGATCGCGTTCGCGAGCTGGGCTGTGTAATCTCCGCGCGCTCCGTGGAGCCTGTTTCCGTAGGTCGATTCTATTACGACTACATCAGCGTTTTCCGGCTTCTGCGGATCGCGAATGAGCGGACGGTCGACGTTTCCGAGATCACCGGAAAACAGCAGCGTCTTTGTCACGACGTTTTCCGTGAGCGTTATTTTTATGCTTGACGAGCCGAGCAGATGACCGGCATCGGTGAAGCTGACGGTGCAGAAATCGAAAATCTTATACTGCTTCTTATAATCGCACGGTATAAACTGCGTGAGCGCTTTCTGTGCGTCCTCGACGGTGTATGGTGGTTCGTACTGCTTTTCACCAGCGCGCGCCGCTTTTCTGTTTTTCCACTGCGCTTCCGTCTCCTGTATATGGGCGGCGTCAAGCAGCATGACATCGCACAGCCGCTTCGTGGCGAGCGTGGCGTATATAGGGCCCGTATACCCCCTTGCCGTCAGTGCCGGGAGCTTGCCGGAGTGGTCGATGTGCGCGTGTGTGAGCAGCACACAGTCGATATCGGCAGGGTTTACCGGCAGCTCGCAGTTTTCATAAATGTCCGCGCCCTGCTCCATGCCGCAGTCGACGAGTATGTTTTTTCCACAAGCTTCGATAAGCGTACAGGAGCCGGTCACTTCATGTGCAGCTCCGAGAAAAGTCATCTTCATAAATATCGATCACCTTTCATCCAGAAAAGGGGAGATCGCGCTGTCGATGCTTTCAAGAAAGGCTTCCTCACCCCATGTGTTGATTTTAAAGAACATTGCCTGACTGCCGCCGGAGGTGACCGCTAAAAGCTCGCAGCGGTCGCAACAGCAGAACAGCGTTACCGTCATGCTCACACGGTTAGAACCGGCGTAGCTGAACCTCTCATATACGCGCACATAGCAGTAAACATCATCGGCGGCGAAATCGTGTGAGCTTTCGAGCGAAGCCGATACGCTGCCTTTGAGAACGGCGTCGTCTATTGCCTTGAGTATTTCATTCGGAGCATTGCGTAATGTTACAAATTTTTCAGCCATCCCTTGTGTCCTCTCTTATTCTTTCATATATCCGTTGTCCGAAAAACGAACGTAGAAAATTCCTGTATTCATCGAAGGTGATCGCGCCGCCGTGCGTCATAAGTTCAAAACGGCAGCTGAACACCCTTACGCATATGTCGGCGTCACGATAGCCGCAGCGCCTGTAAAAGTCGCGCCTTCTCGTGCGTACGTCATCCGCTGCGGCGTGTGTCGGTACTGTCTCGATCTCAAGAAACACGCGTTTTCCCGAAGCGGCGTATCGTTGGGTAAGCTCCGTTATAATACGTCCGCCTATGCCGCGGCAGCGCATTTCCGGAAGCATCGCGAAATAATTGATCAGCACGGTGCTGTCGTCTTCGAGCGTTATCACGAATCCGGCAAATGTGTTTTCAAATATTGAATATATCACGGCGCGCTTTTCGCGCGTAAAACTTATTATCGTGTCGAAATCCTGACGCTCTTCCTTTGGGAACGTGTCGGTGTAGAGAGATTTTATAAGCGGCATATCCGACGGTGCCGCGATGTGAAGCTCCATAAAAGACCTTTCCGAAGTAATTCAGGATAATTATACCCCATTCTGCACAGAATGTCAACAAGAGCGCAGATATAAAGCCGTATGGACAGAAAAGGAATATTGTCCCTTTACTTTGGAAATTTACGGAGTATCATAGTTCATACAGGGAACAGAACGCTTTCCGAAAAAAGAAAAAAGAAGAGAATGAAGTAAACATGAAGATATTGATAGTGACCGACCAATTTTTTTCCGCGAACAACGGAATGACTATGTCAGCGCGTCGGTTTACCGAAATGTTCAGGAAGCACGGGAACGAGGTGCGCGTCGTGTCGACAGGAAAGCAGGGCGATACGCCGTATTTGATGGACAAGCAGTATATGTACGTTTTTGAACATCTCATCGACGAGCAGGGGATGACCTTCGCAAAGCCGGATGAGGAGAAGATCACACGCGCCGTCGCGTGGGCGGACGTGATACACTTCATCACCCCCTTCGTGCTTTCAAAAAAGGCGATGATGATCGCCAGGGAAATGGGCAAGCCGTACACCGCGGCGTTCCATGTCCAGCCGGAGAACATAACCTCATCAGTACATCTCGGCAACGCCGACGTGATAAACAATCTTTTGTATACTGCCATGAGGGATTACTTCTATCAGTATACCCCTCATATCCACTGTCCGAGCCGTTTTATCGCAAATGAGCTTGAAAAGCACGGCTATAAGTCGCAGCTCCATGTCATCTCAAACGGTATCGATCCGGATTTCAAATACGAAAAGAAAGAAAAGCCGCCGGAGCTGAAGGATAAATTCGTCATACTCACGACGGGCAGATATTCAGTCGAAAAGCGGCAGGACGTGCTTATCAACGCCGCAAAGCGTTCCAAATACGCGGATTCGATTAAGCTCATCCTCGCCGGGCAGGGCCCGCGCGACGCGTATCTTCGCGGCCTTGCCGAATCGCTCCCCGTTGCTCCGACCTTCCGGTTTTTCACTAAGGGCGAGCTGCTCGATGTGATCGCCCAAAGCGATCTGTACGCTCACTGCGCCGATGCGGAGATCGAGGCAATGTCCTGCATGGAGGCGTTTGCCGGCGGACTCGTTCCCGTGATAGCAGACAGCCCGAAGAGCGCAACGCCGCAATTCGCGCTTTGCCCGGAGAGCCTTTTCGCGGCAGGAGACCCGGACGCTCTCGCGGAAAGGATAGATTATTGGATAGAACATCCCACCGAACGCGCCGAAGCGGAAAAAAAATACGCGCAGAGCGCAAAAAAATACGGCCTTGAGGAATGCGCCTCACTGTGTGAGGAGATGTTCCGCACGGCAATAGAAGAAGCAGAGGCACAAAAAAATGGGAACGAAATCAAATAACGATCCGTCACAGGAAGCGCCGGAGCTCGATCACGTTATCCATATGCGCGAAACCTGTCGCTTTAACGTCACGGAGAATTTTAATTACGCCGGAAGCGGTGTGCTCCATACGTTCAATTATATTGTCGTGCGTATATTGGCGCAGATAATCCTGCATATCTACAATTTCACGTTTCTCGGAATGAAGATCAAAGGACGCAGGAATGTCATCAAGCTGCACGGAAAGGGCGCCGTCATAGTGTGCAATCACGTTCACCCGATGGACTGCACCGTCATCGACTGCGCGATACCGCTCAAGCGCATCTATTACACCACCCTCGAAGCAAATTTCAGGATACCGCTCATCCGGCATATAATACGCGCGCTCGGCGGTGTGCCGATCCCTAAAAGTCCGCACCGGCTCAAGGAAATGATGGATCAGATGAACGCCCTGCTCAAACGCGGAAAATGCGTATGTATGTATCCTGAGGGTGTGCTCGTGCCGTATTGTGAATACCTGAGAAAATTCCACGACGGTGCGTTCCGGCTCAGCGCCGAAAGCGGAGCGCCGCTCGTGCCGGCCGTCGTGACCTTCCGGAAGCCGGGTTGGCCGCGATCGCTTTTCCGGAAAAGACCGTGCCTTACTCTGAACATACTCGAACCGCTCGTACCGGACGAAGACGTCTGTATGCGCGAAAGAACGCAGAAGCTGCGCGAGGAATGCTTTGAACGGATGGAAAGCGCCGTGGAAGAGAACGGCGAATGGATGACTGCCTGAAAAATATTTAGAAAAAATCTTCAAACCCCTTTATTTTTGAGAAAAAATATGATATGATAAGCGTACCGCAGACGAAAAGCTTGTAATAAGATGACTTTGATGCGGTATGTGTGTTAGATGACGGGCAAAACCGTTTTCTATAAATCGGGTGATGCCGCCGCCCTGAGCCGGTTTCGCCTTGGCGCGGGGTTGTTCCCGTGCTTCGCCCGGGGCAAATAACATGATACAGGAGGTGATCTGATGGCTTACAAAATAAACAAGGATGAGTGCATCGGATGCGGTACCTGCGAGACTGAATGTCCCGTCGGTGCTATTTCTGTAGGTGATGACGGTAAGTATCATATCGACGCTTCTCTTTGCGTTGATTGCGGAAGCTGCGCAGGCGTATGCCCTGTGGATGCTCCTCAGCCCGAATAATTTTACAGAAAACATCGATGCAGGGGACCGCAGTATTGCGGCCCCCTCATCTTATCCCGAAAACGCGGAGGTGCTCTATGAAGGAAACCCAAATAAACGGCTCGCTCAGACTCCGTGAAGACACGTCAGGACTGCTTTTTGGAACAGACGCGCTGCTTCTTTCCGCGTTTTGTCCTGCCGGGAGCAAAAAGACTGTCGTCGATATCGGAAGCGGAAGCGGAGTCGTCGGTCTTCTTATGCTGCGCTGCGGCAAAGCCGGACGTATCACCGGAATCGAGATACAGCAAAAATATGCCGAGCTGTCGCTGGAGAACGCACGGATAAACGGATATGAAGACAAATACGAATGCATAAACGCGAACGTGCGCGATTTCAAATCGTTCGCGGGCTGCGCGTTCGCCGACTGCGTTGTGACAAATCCTCCGTATATGGCATCCGCAAGCGGAAAGCTCAACGCACAGACGGAAAAATATATCGCACGCCACGAAACGGAATGCACGATAGACGATATATGCGAAGCGGCTTCGTATATGCTGCGCTTCGGAGGAAGCTTCTACGCCGTCTACCGTCCGGAACGGCTTGCCGGTCTGTTTTACGCGATGAAAAGCAATGCGATAGAGCCGAAGGTGCTCTTGCCGGTATGCCCGTGTGCAGGTGACCGCCCGTCGCTTGTGCTTGTCGAGGGCAGACGCGCCGGCGCTCCGGGATTATCATACTGCAAACCACTTGTGATATACTGTGACACGGAGCATTTGCATTATACTGCGGAAATGGAAACTGCCGTAAAAGAGGGAAAAATCAGCGTCAGAAAATAAAAAAACTGTACGAACCGACGACTTTTTCCTGTTGACATAATAACAGTAAAGTGATAAAATAATTATACTGAAAAGTGAAAGGGTTTGACTATGAAACGTTTGCTTGTTATGTTGCTTGTGACGGCGTTGCTGCTGCCGTCTTTTGCCGTAAGCGCCGTTGACACGTCAAATCCTTTTTCATATCTCGACGAGCAGCGTTCGCGCCTGATAGAAGGCGCTTCTTCGTCGTTCACCGACGAGCCCGTGTTCCTGTCAAAAAGCAGTGACGAATCGTCGCTGAGCCGCTGTATAGTGAAGTTCAGCGCGTCGCTGAGCATGAAAAAAATCTATTCGATCGTTGCCGGATACGACTTCGAGCTGCTTGCCGACAGTTCGCAGCGCCTGTTCCTGCTTTACGTCGAAAGTGCCGATGCTTTTGCGGCGGAGTATGCAGGAGTTACGGATTACATAGAAACGGACGCAGTGCGCGGGCTTGAAGCGCTCAACGATACGTATTATTCAAAACAGTGGCAGTACGAGATGTACGACTTCGATGCGATATGGAGCGTTTCGTCCGGCAGCGGCGTCACGGTCGCCGTGATAGACAGCGGAATAAACAGAAATCACGAGGATCTGACCGGAGCAAATATCCTTTCCGGCTATAACGCGGTGACGGATACGCTCTCCGTGACGGCGGATACGATCGGTCACGGGACGGCAGTCGCCGGAATAATCGCCGCGGTACGCAACAATTCAAAGTTTGTCGCCGGAATATGCTCCGGCGTAGCGGTGCTTCCCGTCGCCGTAACACGCGCAAACGGCGAGATCTATTCAGCCGATTTCATCAAAGCACTCTACTTCGCCGCAGACAGCGATGCAAATATAATAAACATGAGCTTTGCCGGCGAGGACAACCTTAAGTCCGAACAGGAAGCAATCAATTACGCGAACGCGAAGGGCTGTATCTTGATCGGCGCATCCGGAAACTATGACAGTGAGAGCGGCGAGAGGGACGAATACAGCTACCCCGCATCGTATGAGCACGTGATAAGCGTCACGTCGTTCGGCGACACCGGCGCACTTTCGCATTTTTCATGCTATAACGATAAAGTCGATATCGCGGCTCCCGGCGAAGATATATACGTCATATACGGCACGACGAACACTGCCGTTCTCGTTGAGGACGGCACGTCGTTTGCAGCGCCGTTCGTCAGCGCCGTCGCGGCGCTTGCGCTGAGCGTAAAGCAAAGCGATGTTGAAGTGTCGAGCGACGCGTTCGCCTCACTCCTTACGGCGACGGCTTCGGCAAGCACAAGCGCGCCGTGCGGCAATATAAATCCTGCTGCCGTGATAAGAGCGATAAACGATCCGATAGTAACGGGCATCGTGGACGGCGGTGTGTATTTCAGCAACGTCACCGTGTCATTCAACCTCGGTCTTGCGACACTCGACGGCGAAATGTTTGCGTCGGGTACGACAGTCAAGGTAAACGGAACGCATACGCTCGTGATAACCTACGGCAATACCGTGAGCGAATACAATTTTACGACCGATAATCTTCCCCTCACTTATTCGTGCCCGAGCGGAAATTCGTACTCGACGCCGATCTCCATAGTCTTTAAACGCGGCACGGCAACGCTCAACGGTACGCCGTATTATTCCGGCAAGCAGATAAGCGAGTCGGGGTATTATACCTTCATCCTCACCGGCCCGAACGGCAACACCGCCGAAAAGACCTTCACCATGCATACCGATCTGCCCGTCCTGTACGGCGCGGAAAACGGCGCGGTGTACACGCATGCCGTAGAGCTTTCGATCATCGGCGACGGTACAGCCACGGTCGGGAGCAAAACGATAAAGAACGGCGAGACTATGCTCATATCCGACAGCGGCAGCTACACTGTGACGCTGCGCAATGTCGGCGGAACGCAAACCAAGACCGTCGCCTTCACCGTCGACAACGAACCCGATGCCAAAGCAACGCTGGAGCTGCTCAACGCCTTGCTCGCGGTGGACGCGGACAACTCAAACGTGTATGTATACGGCACATCATTGTACGGCGTTCGCGTTTATGACGCGAAAAATCTCGGCACAATGCTCAGATACGTCACTACCGGTGAAAAAACAGTGCTCAGCTGCGTCGTTTCCGGCAGCAATATCGCTCTTATGCACTCGTCGAGCATCTCGCTTATGGACGGAACGCGAATGCGCAGCGGCGAACCGCTCAGAGGTACAGTACAGGGCAGCGGTACATTCAAGGCGATCGCGACCGATTCGTCAGCGCTGTACGCGCTTCTCGTTTCCGGCAGTGAAACAAAGCTTGTCAGGATAAATACCACGCAGTTTCGCACTGAAACCCTCAAAACCTTCTCCGGCACTTATGATTCGCTCGTATGGGCGCAGGAATCGGGCGTGTTCGTCATCACCGACGGAAGCGGTAAGCTTATAAAATACGATCCGTCGGCGAATACCGCTGTAACGCTCACGGGCTTTGCAGATGGCACCGTGTATTATACCGGCGGCGTGCTGTATATCGGAGGCAGTATATATGACAGCAGTTTCAAGCGCATAGCGGTCGTCTCTGAAAACGGCGCGGCCGTAGCGGCGTTCGGCGGTATGCTCATATATACGAATACCGTAGCCGATGCATTGACCGGCGAGACGCTCGGCAAGCTTTCAAAAAGTGTGATCACGGCGGCTTACGGCGGCGGCAGCGCGTATTTGCTGTATTACGATACGATTCTTTCAAAATATATCTGCGATACGACAGCTCGATCGCTTGGCTGCGCAGAAATATCCAACGCGCTCATCGGAGACAATTCGTCTATTTCCGATTTCAGCAGTCTGATCTCTGCGCGCAGCGGCATGGTGATATCTGACTGGGTGCACAGCGAGATCACCGGAAAGCTGTATATTATATTTAAAAACTCAAATTATCTGTATATACTTGACGATGATTTCTCGTCGCAGCAAGCAATATGGATCAACGAAAGACCGACCGCGCTCGCAATGCTCGGCACCAGTGTTTATATCGGGCTTGAAAACAGCGCGAGGTTAGGTATATATAACGGCACCGTCACTTATATGACGCTTACCTCTGTCTTGACGGCAAAAAAGCTTGTCGCGGCTCAGGATTCGTTCTTCTGCCTGTCGGAAGGAAATGTTTATTACATAAACGCCAAGGTGGGTGCAGTAGTTTCAGTCAGAAGCACCGGGCGCTGTGATGCCATAGCATATGACAACGCGTCACTGATGCTGTACTGCACAATGCAAAACGCTTCAGGTTCTACAATAGAAAAATACAACGGTATTTCATATAAGCTCATCGCAAGCGGAAGCTGCAATAATACACCGGCAACACTCGTCTGCGACAGCGCGTATGTATATGCGGGCAACGTCATGTATGATACTCAGTCGCTCGGAACGGCGGGAATTATGACCGGGAACGTTCTCGGAGAGACGAACGGCTTCCTGCTGACCGATAATGGGATATACGATCTGACCACACACAGCACAGTTGTACTTCACGGCTTCAGCGCCGAAAAGATGCTTCTGAGCGAGGGATTCGAGCTGTATTCCTATATAGAAGGCACGGGCTTTGTAAAGCTTATCAACGAAGCTCATACATCACCGTCCGATAAGCCTTCAATAACCCTCAGCGGTACGATGGTATCAAACGGAATATACGAAGGCGCGGTCACTGTTTCGTTCGAATTCGGGAACGGATATATAGACGGATATAAGCTTGAGAGCGGCTCGGCGGTCAGCGACGGGGGCACGCATACATTCACCGTAATACTGCCGTTCGGCGTCTCGATCGTCCGCACATTTACCGTGAACCCCGTGCTCTCCGGAATAAAGCTTTCCGGCTCAACGGTAATATCCGTCAACTCCTATACACCTCTGACTGTCACGTTTCTCCCGGCGGGCGTAGTTGAGATACCCGTTGTGTTCACTGTAAGCGATCCGTGCTTGTACGTCGACAAGAGCGGCAACGTGTATGGACTCACAGAAGGCACGGCGGTGATAACGGCATCGACTGAAGACGGAAGATTTACCTCCCGATTGACAGTCACGGTCTCGCCGTATGAGCTGAAGTTTACCAACAGCCGCTTTGCGCTCAGCGGTGACGGAACATGCATCGTCAACGTAGCTGCGGGTACGACTGTCTCGTCGTTCCTGTCTTATGTTTCGTACGGAACGGGCGCCGCGTCAGTCACCGACGCGGCGGGCACGGAGCTGACCGGCAAAACAGTTCTGAAAAGCGGATATCTTCTCAAAATCTCTAATTCAAGCGGACTTATCAGGCAGGCCGCGATTGCCATCAGAGGTGATGTGAACGCCGACGGCTGTGTTACGCCGGCAGATCTTATTGAAGTAAACAGACATATATGCAAAAAAGCCGTGCTCGCAGGCGTGTATTTCTATGCTGCCGATACCACGCTTGACGGAAAGGTCAACCTCTCCGATCTGCTGCTTATATCGTCACATTTGGTGAAAAAATCGTCTCTCACCTCGCAGAACCCCTCGCCTTCCGCCGGCGACGGCAGTATCTCGCTCAGCCTTAACAGCTTGCTTTCCCCGGGAGAGACTGTGACTTTTGGGATTATGCTTGACGCATCCGAGAGTTATGCGCTCAACGGTACACTCGAATTTGACGGTGATATGCTCGAATTTGTCTCAGCCGAGTCGGCGGGGAAATGGACAGTCGCGGCGAACGCCGTAAATGACAAGGTTTATTTTATCGCGTATGACGAAAATTTAAAATATCCTGTACGCGAAAAAAACGTAATTATTAACGTTACCTTCAAGGCTTCGGATGCACTTGATGAAAACGACACTGTATTGCTGGCGGTAACGGATGCGATGACTGACAGCGGTGCTGTTGACGGTGACAGCATAACGTGCCGCGTTGATAAATCCGGAACAATGCTGCTGCTTGAATCATTGATAGTAACGAATGAAGATGCAGAGCTTGCGTTTTACCCCGGTACGCTTTCGTATTGGCTTATTGTCGCGGAAGATGTTGAAAGCCTCGGGCTGATCGCACAATGTGCCGATGAAAATGCGCAGATAACCATCAGCGATACATCGCTGACGCTTGGAACAACCACGGCAATATATATCACCGTCAGCGACGGAAATTCCGAAACGGTCTATACGCTGTACGTAAAGCGTGAGATATACGCAAAGCCGAACAACGACGCGCGTATCAAAGATATAACGCTCAGCGGCGGTGTGCTCAGTCCGGATTTCTCGTCCGATATATTTCAATATGATCTTATCACCACCGATTTGCAATCGGTGAGTATAAGCGTAAAACCTATGGATGACGAATGCCTCTGCAGCGTTTCAAACACGGGCGACGCGATAGAGATAGTCTGTGTTGCCGGAGACGGCACAGAGCTCACTTATGTCCTCACGGCTGTCATGCCGTCCGAGGAGTCAGGGTCGGATACGGAGTCCGAAGCCGAAAGCGCCGCCGAGAGCACTGACGAGAGCGAGGCTGAAACTGATTCGTTCTACTATGTCGTCGGCGGAATGACGCTGCTCGGAATATTGCTCGTCACCGCGGCGCTGATCATCATTTTCAGGAAGAAGAAAAACAATGCTCAAAAAGATACTCAGTCCGAAGACGTGCGCTGACTGCAGGATATGCTGTGTGTTCGACAGGTCGGATGTCTGGGAGACGCCGATGTTGACGGCAGAGCTTTGCGAAGAGATAACGCGCCGCTTCGGGAATATACCCTTTACGCGACGCGGCGACGGAATGACGTTTGATATGGAGTTTACCGCTGACGGGCTCAGCACCTGTCCGATGCTCGGCGAAAACGGCTGTATGCTCGGCGACGATAAGCCGTTCTGCTGCAGGATATGGCCGTTCCGCCTGATGAACACTGACGGCGGCGTGTCGCTGACGCTTTCGCCGCTGTGTGAGAAGGTCGGCAGTGCCGGAGACGAAAATGTGCGGAAATTTGTCGATTCGGGCTTTTCGGATACTGTTTTTGCATATGCAAAGGAGCACCCGGAGATAATACGCGAATACGATCCGGCTTATAAAACCATTATAACGAAATAAAAAAGATCAGGGCATGATGCTATGGTTTATATAATTTTGGCGGTTTTTTGCGTTGCGACATCGTTCACACTCAATAAGCTCTATCAAAAAAAGTATTGCAGCGATAAAAAATTCCTGTTCATCTTTACAATTTTGATGTCGCTTTCCGGGGGACTCTTTTTCTTTTGCCTTAACGGATTTACGATCCGCTTCGGTGCTTTTACTTTCGTGACAGCGCTTGCCGTAGCCGTCACCGTAGCTTTTAACAACTTTACCGGGCTTATAATAATGAAGCATTGCAAAATGTCGCTTTATATGTCGTTTCTTATGACAGGCGGCATGCTGATACCGTTTTTGTACGGCGTTATCTTTCTCGACGAAAAGCTGACTGCGCTGCGAGTAATCGCGATGCTGATGCTACTGCTCGCTCTCTTTATGCCGGTCGTGGAAAAAGGCGGCGAAAAGGCAAGCAGACTCGGGATAATATTGTGTGTTTGCGTATTTTTATCCAACGGTATCAACAGCACAGTGTCGAAAATACATCAGATATCTCCGCAAGCGCTCGGCACAAATGACTTTTCGTTCTGGCTGTACGCACTGTCAACGCTTCTCGGTGCTGTCGCGTTTGCAGTCTGCTTTGCTTCGGGGAAGCTCAAAACAAAGCGTCAAGCTGCCAAAAAAGAAGATACAACGAAGAATACTGTCTTTCGGATATCGCTGATTCTCGTGACGGGTACTGTCATGGCGGCAAGCTCGTTGTTTAATCTCACCGGCGCAAGGACTATGGATGCCGCCGTGCTTTACCCGATGGTAACCGGCGGAACGATAACGCTCACTTCGCTTGCGGGCTGGCTGATATATAAAGAAAAAGCAAGCACCGCGTCGATAATAAGCGTTGTGGTTTCGCTTACGGGTACGGTTCTGTTCGCTTTATAAAAAACAATGCTGCCGCAAAACAGGAGTGTTTGCGGCAGCTTTTTATGATTGATTGTATTATTTCTTTTCGGCGAATATTTCGGATATGTCGGAGATGCCGCCGGCTGTCAGCACCACGAGCACACAGTTTCCGAAAACATAATCGGAATTTTTATAGTCGTCGATAAGGTATTTAAGCGTGTTTGACGAGGATGACGTGAAAACGCTTGTCACTTGTGCTTCGTTTGCAAATTCTATCACCGCAGCACATGCTTTTTCTGTGCCGTCAGATGAGGCAGCATGGGTAAAATAATGGAATTCATAATCGACCCCGAGTTCGTTCAGCTCACGCCGAATCGTCTGCGCAAGCTCGTACTCGCTCGCGACGAAGGTATATTCGAAGTCGTGATCCTCGAAGGAGCGCTTGACAGCAGAAAAGTTGCTGCCGCACGAAGCGAGAGACACGGCAAGTAAGAGTATGCTCATCAGAAGACAGATGTTGCGTAATAATACCGCTTTATTTCTTTTCATTTTCCTCAGTCTTCCTTCCTCCCTTGTCAGACTTTTCAGCTCTGCTTCCTGCAGGACGCCGAATTATCTTTGTCCACAACAGAACTGCCGCCTGGCACGGTATGCCTATAAGAAAGAACAACCAGTACGAAGTACCTGAAAGCACAAGCAGCAGAAGAAATACGAACGTCAGCACCGTCCATATCAGCAGCGAAACAAGCAGATATGTCGTTCTGACCTTGCCCCACAGACAGTTGCACACCAGCAAAACTATCAGCGAAGCCGGGACAGCGGCGACGAAGCACAGCCATATCTTATCCGCGTCGATGAACGGCGTTCCGGCAACATATATCACCGTCGCTACAAGCCAGATCGGCATGACAGACAAAAACGAAAGCACCGTATGGTTGTATCTGCGCTTCGGCGCGGGTGGTTCAATCGCGCCTGCGTTTTCGTGCTGTGTAAGAAGGTAGTCGACCGTGACTCCGAACAGCTCGGCGATGCGGGCGAGAACGAACACATCGGGTATCGATTCGGCACGTTCCCATTTTGATATGGCTTTATCGGTATAATTGAGCTTTTGTGCAAAATCAGCCTGCGTCATTCCGGCGGTCTGCCTGAGCAAAGCAATATTTGACGCTACGGTCTCTTTGGTGTATTCCATAAGTTCAAGCGTTCCTCCTGTATTGTCATTGGCGCTGCGTACAAAACCACAAATAAATAATATCATTTTACTTTACCTTTGTCAAGCTTTTAACCGACGGATAACCCACCGAAAACAGCTTAAATTTATTTGTGTGTGAAATGTAAAAAAAACATGTTGAAATGATAAAAAAAATATGCTATACTGACAAAAGAAATTACATGTGTACGGTCGTTTTACTCTTTGCAAACAGACATCGGATATTTATAAAAATATACATTTTTATCATTTCAGAAAGGAACACCAATGAAAAAAATCGTTTTGATCCTTCTCTCGCTGCTGCTTGTTTTTTCATTTGTCGCCTGCGACAACTCAAATGACAACAGCACCCCTGCGTCTTCCGTCGGCGGAACGTCCGCTGATACATCCGCGGAAAACGAGCATTACTCGGCAAAGATCCCTGCAGGCTTTGAGCTGAGCAATAAGGATGTCATTATCGTCACAAGCGCAAGCGTTCCAAAAGACCAGACGACCTTTGATTTCTGTTACAACCGTGAAGAGATGGAAACCAATGTCATCAACACGGCGGCTCTGGAAAGAGTAAACTACGTTGAGGAGCTTCTCGACTGCACCATCACCGAGCGCTGCCTCGACAGATGGGCAAACGAAGCGGCGTCCGTGCTTCCGAACGAGATAAACGGCGGAACCGCTAACTATTATATAGTTTCATCGGCAGTGCAGGAGGCTTCGACGCTCGTATATCAGGGTATTTATTACGACCTCAACTCGCTTGACGGATTAAACGGACTTGCTGAGCCATGGTGGGATGCTGCGTTCACCGAGGCAGCGACAATAGACGACAAAATATTCTTTGCTACCGGCGATATCAGCTTCCGTTCCCGCGAAACACTCGCATGCATGCTTTTCAATAAAGAAATGGTTTCACAGCTTGACCTCTCAAACCCGTATCAGCTTGTCAAGGATAAGCAGTGGACAATGGATACTGTGCTAACGTGGTCAAAGCTCATTTCTAAAGACATGAACGATGACGGAAAGATAAACTACAAGGACAAATTCGGAATCGGCGGCCAGAACGACAACATCTGGTCAATGTTCTACGGCGGCGGTGAAAGCACCGTTTCGCGCCAGTCAGACGGGACCTTCAAGGTCAACCTGAGCAGCGAGCACGCCGTGAACGTCGCGGAATCGATAATGGCGTTGATGCAAAACAAGGAATACTTTGTGTGTGCAAACGATTATTGGAACGAGTCCGGCTACGTTACCTCACCCTCTGAATTTATTTTAACGGCGTTTCTTGAGAATCGCTGCCTGCTATTGAGCACAAGTCTGTCCAATATTTCCAAGGTAAGAGAAATGGCGGTCGACTTCGGCATACTTCCGATGCCGCTGTACGACGAAAATCAGGATGAATACTGCTCGTTCATGAACCCGTGGGCAGGCGCAGTGTTCTCCATTCCGATCTCCCTTTACGAGGACGAAGCCGAGGAAGCCGCGGTGCTTCTTGAAATACTCGGCGCAGAAGGCAAAAACACGCTTATCCCTGCGTATTACGAGGTGTGCTTACAGGGGCAGAGCACCCGTGATGACGAAAGCATCGAAATGCTCGATCTCATTCTTGAGACAGCCGGCTGCGACAGCGGTCACATATACGACTGGGGCAAGGTAGGATATAATGTTCTTCACGGAGCAATAACCGCTTCCGCCGGAACCTTCGTTTCGCTCGTACAGTCCAACCAAAACGCGATAGAAGCAGGAATCAACCGTACAATCGAAGCGTTTGAAGAGCTCGGCTGATAGAATATGAAGTATATTCTACCGGCAGCTTTCGCACTGATCATGGAAGTACTGCTGATACCATTGTACCTTAACCTCAAAAGAAAACAAAATAAAAACGTCCTCGCCGTTACGCTTTCCAAGGCGGCTTGTATAGCCGTGCCTGCCGTAACGGCAGGACTTGCCCTTGACGGCTCGCTTTTCACGCTTCTCATCTTCGCCGGGGTCTTGCTCGGCGCATTAGGCGATGTGGCGATCGGCATAAATCTGATGGCGGGGCTTGGTTTCTTTCTTACAGGTCACATTATATATACTGCCGCGTTTTTTGCACTGCGGCAGTATTCGTTTGCTTGTGCGGCCGTGCTTGTGCTGCTGCTCGGCTGCGTTGTGTTCGCCGCGCGCAGGCTTTTCCCGTTCAAAAAAGAAAACCTTCCTCACTATCTGTACGCTGCCGTAATAGCGAACATGGTGTCAGTCGCCGTCGTTCTGCCGTTTACCGCCGATGTGCGGCAGGGGCTTATCATCGCAGCAGGCGCGGTGCTTTTTGCTGTTTCTGACGGCTTTGTGGCGATTGGCTTGAAAAAAGGGCTGTCGGTAAAGGCGGACACACTTTCACTCTATATGTATTTCAACGCGCAGCTGCTTCTCGCTCTGAGCGCATATTTTAAGTTTGCCTGAAAAAACGGTTGCATTTGAGAGAATAATATCGTATAATTATCCGGAATGAATTTTCGGAGAAGTACTTAATGAAAAAAACCAACATGAGTCTGCTCGCAAAGCTCGCAATGTTCGCGGCAACGCTTATATGGGGCAGCTCGTTCATGATAGTCAAGGATGTGACGGACAGCGTTCCCGTCTTCTTTTTGCTGGCTGTCAGATTTATCACGTCCAGCGTTCTCCTTGCCGCCGTTTTTTGCAAGTCGATGAAAAAGATCAACGCGCAGTACCTGTGGCAGGGCGCCGTGCTCGGAATATTGATGTTTGCGGCATATGCCTTGCAGACCTTCGGAATAACGTATACGACGCCGGGCAAAAACGCATTCCTTACAGCTGTCTACTGCGTGATAGTACCGTTTTTGTATTGGGCAATAGGGAAAAACCGTCCGGACCGCTTCAACGTCGTGTCTGCCCTGATGTGTCTTGCCGGGATAGGGCTTGTGTCGCTTTCATCCGAGCTGTCCGTCGGAGCGGGAGATATGCTCACGCTCGGCGGCGGCGTGTTCTTCGCACTGCATATCGTCTGCGTGGCGAAGTTCAGCGCCGATAAGGACCCGGTGACGCTCACCGCCGTCCAGTTTCTCGCGACCGGGATCGCATCGCTTCTGTGCTGCGCGTGCTTCGAAGACGTAAGCGCGAATATGTTTGACTCAGGCATTCTTTGGCAGATGGCGTATCTTACCTTCTTCTGCACAGCGGCCGCATTGCTGCTTCAGAATTTCGGGCAGAAGTATACTCACCCCGCATCCGCTTCTCTCATTCTGTCGCTTGAATCGGTGTTCGGTGTGATCTTTTCCATCGCCTTCGGGCGTGAGTCACTCGACGTAAAGACTGCCGTTGGGTTCGCGGTGATATTCGCTGCTATAATCGTGTCGGAAACAAAGCTTTCGTTCATTATCCCGAAGAAAAAATAAACATAAAAGTAACGGAGCTTTTCCATATAGGAAAGGCTCCGTTACTGCTTTACCTGCAAATATCAATACATACCGTTGCACACCATATAGTCATATATCTTTTTTCCGTGCTGCTGCTCTTCGTGCTGAATGTGATTGAGCGCGTTGCGGACGGCGGCATCGCTGAATTCGAATATGCAGGTGTCGTATAATGCAGACGCGTGCTTTTCACCTGCGAGTGCGTCGGTGCAGAGGTATGCGTCGTTCTTTTTTTCGTCTGACGGCGCAAGCGAATAGGTCACATTGAACTGCTGCGCCGCGGGTGTTCCCGCCGAAGAAGCCGCAAGCGGCGTATTGCCCTCTCCTATCGTATCAAGGGTCGCCAAATGCTGTCTTTCTGTCTCACAAATTCCGTCGAACAGCTGTCGGAGCTGCGCGTCGGACGCCTGAGAGGCGTGCCTTGCATACTTGTCGATGCAAAGCTTTTCAATGTCCTTCATGTCCTTGAGGAGTGAGCTTTCTTTCTGTGTTAGCTGCATTGTTTCAATTCCTTTCATGCTTGCATGTATTTACACAGTAATTATTGCCATTCATGGGGAATACTATTCGAAAATAGCCGTTTATAATTTTTTTATACGCCAAAACGCAGCGCTGTGTATTGACAAGGGTTTTCTATGGTGATATAATAAAGTGTTAAAACATATTCATATTTTGAAAAAGCAAGCACGAAATTCATGGTTTGATATGAAAAAACGTTATGGTGTGTCGATGTTGTACCACAAGGTGAGGTTAAAATGAAGCAGAGCAGGGACAAACAACAGAAAAAACTTCTCGCGGTGCTGAGCGCTGCCGCACGCAGCGCGGTGCTGATTATTGTGCTTATGATTATGTCGGGGCTGCTTTTTGTCGCGCGTGTGTACGGAAATATGCGCGATGATGTAGATTTCACGAATTCCGGACTTGATTATTCTGCACCCGGCTTCGATGACATTTCTTTTGATTTAATCACCGAAAGCGAATATATCGCCGAAAACCCTGATGATGAAACGAGCTACGATGCTGACCCGGATGTCAGCTCCGGCGTGAGCGATGACGTATCAAACGGCACATCAGGCGGTGCATCGTCCGGCGGTTCGTCGGATACCTCTGTCCCGACTACGTCAATCGGATACAG
>CAZFZL010000007.1:0-25052 GCA_964523005.1 uncultured Oscillospiraceae bacterium | reverse complement strand
TAAGCGAGTATATCAAAGCGCTGTATGCCGAATATGGCTATGCATGCGTCGACTGCCATGGATTTGTGCCGCTTGAACAGCAGTATTTCAACGATACGATGCTCCATCCGAATTCGCTTGGCAACTCGCTGTACGGCGAGGCACTCATAAACGCTTTCGGTAAATATATGGGTCAGCTTGACACGACCGATTGGAAGGCAAAAGCACAGGAAGCGCTTGCGTAAAAAGTAATTATGGAAATGTTGAAATCAGTCGTGCTGTACTCCTGATTTCGTGCTTAAAAAATTCCGTTTGGGCATAAAATATACCATGAGCGAAAAAGTATTGTTGACAAAACGGATCGATAATGATATAGTAAAATCGAAAAATGATATGCGAATGTGTTATGAATGCAACACTTAATGAGGAATGGTATATGGGAATTGTGATCAGTATAATTCTGACGTTAACCGCTTTGACAATAGCAGGGCTGTCGGTCTTTCTCGGATACAGACGCGGCATCTTAGCGTCGGGAATAAAATGCGCTGCGGTGATTTTGTGCCTGCTGACGGCGTTTATCGTTGCCGCGCCGCTTGCCGGAACGGTGAACGGTGCATTCAGCGGAGCCTTCTCCTGGGTTTTTCCGGAGGAGCTGTATAAAGAAGGAACGTTGTTGTATGGTGCAATACAGGTGCTTCCAGGCGCGCTTGCCGCGCCGTTGGTGTTTGCTCTTGTGTTTATTGTGCTCAAGCTGATAACGGACATCATTTTTGCGATAGTAATGAAAAAAAACGACAGTGAAGCCGCGGTAAAGCCGGCGGCCGGCGCTTTGGCGGCGGCGTGCGGACTTGTGATAGGGCTTTCGTGCGTCTTTGCCGTTTTTGTTCCTGTCTCGGGATATGCCGCGTTGGCGGACGGGATCGTGGAAGCTTCGTCGTTGCCGGGCGTGGGAGCCACATCTGTGATAAATATCACAACTGACCTGATAGAAAGCACATCGAACGCGCCGGTGTGTTATATAGTACGACTTGCCGGAGGACAAAAGACATTCGACCGCCTTACGAGCGTGAAGCTTGACGGCAAAGACATCAGTATAAGCGGTGAGATCGAGGCTATCAAGCCTCTGCTTTCAAACGCTGTGTTTTTATATGGAACTAAGGTTGAAAAGTGGGGTCAGGCACAGGCTGACGCATTGCGTTTGATGCCGCAGCAGCTTGGACAAAGCGAGTTTTTGACGAAGCTTGCGTCTGAACTGATCTCGGCAGAGGCGGCATCGCTCTATGAGAAAGGCAAGATCGGTGATACTGCGTATTCCGGGCTGCTGATAAGTCTATGCGGCGCTATGCGCACGTCGACCTCCGAGAGCGTGAAGGCTGACGCGGCGACACTGTGTGAAGCAGTGGCATATCTTTCCGAAAACGGTGCGTTTGCGGTGTTGCTTGACAAGAACGCAACGCCCGAACTTATAACAAATGAGCTTGCCAAAAACGATTTGCTTGCAAAAATCATGATAACACTCAAAAGCAACTCGCACTTCTCATTTATAATCCCTGAAATAATTGATTTAGCGTTTGCGAGCGCCGCTGAAGCGCTTGGCGTTGAGAGCGAGGAGCAAGTAAAACAAACGGCGGTACAGAGCATTTCTGTTGCCGTGACGGAGGCTGTCAATTCGGGCGGTGAAGATAAAATCAACAGATTGTGCAGCGCACTTTGCGATACATTTACCGTGGCGTTCGGCTCAACGGACATAACCGATGACGACGAATTGATGCAGGCACTGGCAAATTCCATGGCAGAGGTGTTTGCTCAAGAGGAAGAAGTGACGGAAGGTGATATAAACGGTTATTTTGAAGGTGCCGCGCTTCTCGCCGACGCCGTAAAGATAGGTAATGAGGTGGTACGCGTTGAGTGCGGCGGCGCGATTTTTCTTTCGAACGTCGCGTATTCAAAAGAGGAAATGCTCGAGTTTGCCGAGAAATTACTCATACAAAGAATAGGTGAAGAAGCGGCAAGGCAGGAAATGATCAGGCTGTTCGGTTATAGCAAAAGTGATCAAATCCGGCGTGTTACGGCGCTGGAATGGTTGTTTAAATCAGACACCGGTAATACGGCTATGCTTCTGTCGATAGCACCGGACCGTACTCTTCTGACAGATCGTGTGCTGCTTGAAAGCATAGCTCCGGCATTGGATTTTTCTAAGCTGGACAATGAAGGGCTAACCTTGCTGGCTGACGGGATGTTGACTGCGGTAAGAACGTTTAACAATGTAAGAGAATCGCTGTCCAAGCTTCCGGAAGGCTCAAAATGTATCGATATAATAACTGCGTTGGACGTATATGCGCTCGGCGATTCGATAGAGCTGCTCAGACGCAACGGTGTTATCGGTGAAAACGTTACGGCGCTTGCTCAGGCAGGGCTTGGAAATCTTCTGGGTATAGATATTGATTTCATCACGCTCTCCGACGGTACACAGAAATCGCTCGGTGCTTTGCTGGGCACGATTCAGGATACCGTGAAGCTAACCGGTGACATAACTGATGACGTTTTGACAGACGAGCAGAAGGTGCTTCTTGTGCGCAGCTATCTTGACGATCTCGATTCGGACAGCGCAAAGGCGATAGCAAATCTCATGTCGGCAAGCCTGCTTCGGGCGATAAATGTTCCGGAGAAATATGCTGAGAACACAGCAAAGCTGCTCAAAGAGCTTTTCAACAGGCTCGCTGCACAGGAGGATACGGCGAAGGATGAAGCTGAGGCGGTGCTTCAGCTGCTGAACATTGCCTTCAACGCGAGAAACGGCGAAGGGCGGCTGTTCGGTACGGGCGGACGCCTCGGAAGCGCGGACAAGCTTGTCGAACGCGTGATAAGCTCTTCAGTGACGTGTGAAACGCTGATTTCGACGTGTTATGACGATGCAGGGAAGATCACAAACGATCCGCTTGCGATAGGAGAGCTGATGAACGCCGAAGATTCCTCGGAGTTGAAAAAAGTTATACACAACTTCCTGGAGGCGGCAGACGATCAAACGCAGATCAAAGCGCTTAGAGCACTAGCCGCGATATTCGCGATAGAACAGTAATACATACACAAAAAAGCAGCAGAGGTGGTTACCTCTGCTGCTTTTTTTTATTATACTCAGAGCTCAAGCTTCATGTCGCCCTGCTTAATCCAGCCGAAGCGGCGCATCAGCTCAGAGAACAGCAGTACGAGCAGCGCAGGCGCTACGAAGCACATAAGAACGATCTGTACGATTATCCACCACAACGGTGTATCGGTCTGCATCATCGTCTGAAGCGTCATCAGCGGGCCTACAAGACCTGCCGTACCCATTCCCGACCCGGTGGCGTTCGAGACGAAGCCGAGCCCCTTTGAAGCTATCGGCCCGAGGATCGCGCTTGTGAGGATCGCAGGAAGCCAGATGATCGGTTTTTTGACGATGTTCGGCATTTGCAGCATACTCGTTCCGAGTCCCTGCGCAATCAGACCGCCGAACTTATTCTCGCGGTAGCTTGCGACGGCAAAGCCGATCATGTTCGCGCAGCATCCGACCACCGCCGCGCCGGCGGCAATGCCGCTGAGTCCGAGCGAAACACCTATCGCAGCGGAGGAGATCGGAAGCGTGAGCGCCATTCCCATGAGGACGGCGACGATTATGCCCATAAGTATCGGCTGCTGCTCAGCGCCCCAGTTGATAAGCTCACCTACGCTCTTCATAAATGACGCTATCGGCGCGCCGACGAGCAGTCCGGCAGCTGCGCCGGAGGCTATGGAGACTATCGGGGTGACGATTATGTCAATTTTCGTTTTGTTTGCTACCAGTGAGCCGACGACGATCGCGATGTAAGCGGCAATGAAGGCGCCGAGCGGTTCACCGGGGCCCTTCAGCGTGACGGTAGCGACGCCGTCGAAGAATGATCCGTCAAGTATACGCGAGGCATATGCGCCGATAAGTCCGGCGACTGTCGCAGAGAAGATAACGAGCGGCGGCTTCTTGAATTTGTAAGCGACAGCACAGCCGATCCCGGCGCCTGTGAGCACCATGGCGGCGCGTCCTACGAAAACAACGTACTGCCCGACACGCGTCGTGTCGAACAGACCGCCTATCTGTTCAATAATCGTACCTACGATGAGTGTTGCGAACAGTCCAAGCGCCATTGAGCCGAGACCGTCGATAAAGATATCGGACAATATCTTCTTTAGCTTCTTCATTTTTTGGTTTATCCTTTCATTCCAACAAGGCTTTACCCGTTAGTATACAGTCATGCGCCGGTAAAATCAAGGTTTCCGGCGCATTTTTTGTTTTTTATTTTATTTCACTGACAATGTCACTGCCGGAGATGTTGACGTTTATCGAAATTGCCATTATCAGATCGCGTATCATCTGTGCCTGTATCTGTGTAGGGCTGTTAAGCTTCGTACCTTTTTGAAGCAGCGGCGTATAAGTCATCGTCAGTGCACCGTCCTGATCTATCTCGATCCCGACAAGGCAGGAGTTGAGCGTTTTGAAGTTGAAGAGAAAATTTCCCATACTGTACACTATCGGTACACCGTTATATATCTCAAGTCCCTGCGCGACATGTGTGTGGCAGCCGACAATAGCGTCGACTCCTGCGTCAATATAAACGCGCGCCTGTTTTTTTATGATGCTTTCGAGCGTTGTGACGTCTTCGCGTCCCCAGTGCATGAAGAGTATCAAAACATCACATTGCGCTTTGGTCTGTTCGATGAGCTTGCTCATTTCTATCTCGTCAAAGGAGTAGAGCACACCGGCTCTGTCTTTTGTCGCGCCCGGAGTGTATGTCACCGAGCCTTCGTTGGCGCGGTAGCCGTTGAGAATACCTATCTTGCGTCCGTTGATGATGAAATACCATGCCTGCTGCGCTTCCTCAAGGTTTTGTCCTGCGCCTATATATTTTATTCCCGCGTCGGCAAGTGTCTGCATCGTATCAAAGAACGCCTCTTCACCGTAATCGTAAACGTGATTGTTGCCGAGCGTGACCAGATCGACGCCGAGCGCGTCGTATATCCATACGCGAACGGGAGATGCTTTGAATACGAAGCGCTTGCCGCTTAGTGCAGTGCCGTTGTCAGAAAGCACGAATTCGTTGTTGAGCGTCATTATGTCGAACGCTTTCATCATCTCGACGATCTCCGGGTCGATTATCGAGTCAAGCTCTTCTCCTCGCTTGACAAAGGCTTTTCCGACGTAATAGTTGTCGGCGAACGAGAAGTCGCCGCCAAAACCGAAGCGGATCAGTCCTTCCTGCTTGCTGTCGCCGATGAAGGAAATATACGGGTCGTAATTCTCACTTGACGAATCGAGCTTTTTACAGAAAACGTCGTATTGTACAGTGATGGTGTATCCGGTCACATCATGCCATGTTTCGCGCGTGTAGGTGCCGTTCTCAAGCGCGTCGGAAACGGCGTTCAGATCGGCTGTGCCGTGAGACGATACGATATACTGCACGAATTCTTCGGTCATTATTCTTTTTGTATAGTCGTCGAGCAGCTCGGTAAGCTCCATAAAGCGTGCGACGGCAAGCGCCGCTTCGTCCTCTGTGCTGCTTTCGTCGTCAGGAGTGCTTTCGTCAATGCTTTCGTTTTCGGAAGAAGCTGCCGCCGAAGCGTCGGAATCGGAAGAAGTATCGGATGAGGCGTTGAGCGATGCGTCATTTTGGCGTGCCTGACCTATGCCGACAGTCACGCCGCATATTATCAGCATGACGCCCAGCAGTATTGCCGTGACGCATATTCTCGTTACTCTATCCGTTTTTTCCTTCATTATCCTTTACCAAAGCGGCAAAAGCATTGCCTCTTTCTTCAAAGCTTTTGAAAATTCCATAGCTCGCCGCTGCCGGGGACAGCAGGCATATCTTTTCTTTGCGTGTGAGCTGTTTTGCGCGTGCGACGGCGTCTTTGAGCGTCGGCGTGTATTCCGTGCGGCTTTTAAGTGCGTCGTCTTTCCCGTTCATTATATTATTGTATATCCGCTTTCCTGACGTTTCCATCAGCAGGATGTGCTTGACGGCGGAAGCTTCGAGATACTGTGTCAGATCATCGTAGGATATCCCTCTGTCCATCCCTCCGATCAGCACGGTATCCGTGTCGGGGAGTGCATTGAGAGCATTTATTACAGTGTCGCCTATGGTTGAAATTGAATCGTCATAGTATTTTATACCGTCGTACATCCCGATATACTCAAGCCGGTGCGGAAGCGGTCTGAAGGACGGCAGCGAGTGCAGGAAACAATCCGTTTTG
The DNA here is from genome assembly GCA_964523005.1 of uncultured Oscillospiraceae bacterium. Lineage (GTDB taxonomy): Bacteria > Bacillota > Clostridia > Oscillospirales > CAG-382 > UMGS1307. The sequence continues at coordinate 18,815 of CAZFZL010000007.1, read as the reverse complement.
ATGCAGTGTGAGCAGACTTCAAGCGCGCAGGCTATATCAAACAGCCCGTGTATACCGGCGAGATTCGCGTCCTCCGGCTTGATGCTGAGCGCATCAGCACCTTTCTTTATCGCACCGTCTGTCACCTGAACGTCTCCGTTTCCGAACCCCACGGTGACTATCTGCGCCGGAGTGTGCTCCGGCTTAAGCTCTGTGCCGCATACGAGCAGATCGCCGGGCATCATGAAGCGGTATATGTTTTCTTTCGCGTGACGGTATTTTTCGAAGCTGCCGTAATGGTCGAGATGCTCTTCGTGAAGGTTGAGATATACGGCCGTGTGTGGGCTGACGCTGATATATTCAAGCTGGTGTGAGGAAAGCTCAAGCACTGCGACGGTCTTGTCGCTCATGCTTTTATATATATCGAATGGCGGTACACCGATGTTTCCGGCGTATACACAGTCGGTCCCGCAGAAATCGAGCGCGTGATATATCAGCGACGAGGTGGTCGATTTTCCCTTCGTTCCGGTCACGCCGATCACATTCATACGGTATTTGGTTATAAACAGCTCGCATTGAGATGTGAAAACGCATTTGTGATCTTCCGGCTGTTTTTTCAGCACGACGCCGGGGCTTTTGACGACGACGTCGAATCCGTCGAGCGCGTCCTGGCAGCCTTCGCCGTATATTCCGGGCGCCTCCGTCTGCTTTTCGTCGATCACCGTGTAAGCGATGCCGAGCGAGTCGAACAGCGCCGCGGTGGATCTGCCTTCGCGCCCATATCCGAGAACGGCTACGCTTTTGTTTGCAAAGACGGTTTTTATATAATCTTCAAAGCCGAACAGCGCCGCGGCAAGCGTACATAACAGCGTGAACGGTACATTGTGACATGCGTCGAAATACGCGTTGAAATCCGGGACGGGGCTTTTGTATAGCTTTGTCGTCCGGAAATATCTCACAAGCGCCGGCGCGTCATCACCGCAGCGCTGTGAAAGTCTGTTGAGCGCAAAGATGGCCTCATCTCTGCTACCGACACATTCGAACGGCTTATCTTCCTCAAGCCCGATGAGCTTATCAAGCAGCATGATGAGCGATTCGTCGTCGAGGATATTGATGTCGCCGCCGAATATCCGTCCCGTCGCTTCGCAGCCGAGGAACGGCGCAAGTATCACGGCGACGAAAAGGCATTTCGGGCAATGGCCGCACCAGGCGTTCAGCTTGCTCGCTGCGTTGCAGGAGCGAAATATACTGTGGTACTGCGTATATGATGCGAAAAGCTTTGCGATTTGGTATTCGCTCAGCGGCCGCAGCAGCGAAAAGTAGTCGCAGCCGGAAGCGATGTATTCATTTTCGTAATTTCTGAAATCCTGCTCGAATTCGAAGGATTTTGAGTATTGATGGTTGGCACCGTCGGAAGAGGTCGGCTCATTCGCGCTTGATTCGTTGGAGAGCACGATATATTTTTTGCCCGTTGTATATGCTGTGATGAGCGCCGAGAAAGCGAGGATAGCCGAAAACGGCGTGTGTCCGTTGAGAAACCCCTGCGCGTTGAGCTCGATGATGCGCCTGTCGAGCGTGCGGTGCGGCGCATATTGCTCGCTCACGCCTGCGGCAGCGCAGGTGTCAACCGTGGCTTTTCTCGGGTTTACGGTGTAGGAAGCTATATTCATGCCGGCGGACTTGAGAATCTCCAGCGTTACGGCGGAATCCTTGCCGCCGCCTATCGGAACGAGGCAGCCCAAAAGGGGTCTTGCACCGGCGTGTTGATACTGCGTTCCCGATGAGTTGATGCTCATGAATGCGTTTTCATCTGTTTTGATGCCGTTGACGTGGAAAAATTCGCCCAATCCGTTGTAGTACAGCTTCTTCCACCAGCGTATCTGCTGCGGAGTAAGGCTGCCGCATTTCACGGTGACGACGGGCGCACAGGTGCATTTCCAATAGCTTACAAGCTCTACCATGCCGAGGGAGAACAGCATACACTCCGGGACCTCTTCGGTGTTCGGAAAATCCCACGCAGGGCAGAACGAAGCAAGCCCCGGAATGGAAAAACAGTACTGCACGTGAAGTGTTGTACCGCGCGTTTCCGAGGTAAAATTTTCAAACACAAATTCACTGTAAGCTTCTCTGAGCGAAGAAAAGTCCATTGCAGCCTCCCAGTAGGATTTTCTGATGGGTATACACATCCATTTTTCCTATTATACTATGTTTATTTTATTTTTTCAACATATATATTGTGAATAATTTTTCATACAAACGTAAAAAACCAGCAAAAAAAAGCAAAATATATTGACATCCCGATATTCGTGTTATATAATAGAATTACATCAAAAAGTGAGGAGAATACATACATGAAGCAGGCAGCGAAAATTTTTATCATCATCGGAATGATAGTAGGCGCAATTGCCATCATACCGCTCGTAGTGGGCATAATCGCTCTCAAAAAGCTTAAGACCGCTCAGACAAAAAATGATCTTACCGGTATCGGTGTAGTCACTCTTATTTTCTGCAGTCTTATCGGCGGAATACTTATGCTCTGCATAACCGACGAAGAACTCGCGAAGGACGCAGCTCCGGTTGCAGCTCCCGCGGCAGCTCCCGCGGCAGCTTCCACAGACAACGGCGAACAGAACTGATATCTCTCTCTTGCAGTCAAAAAAGGCGAAGCTTTCAAGCTTCGCCTTTTTTCTGTTGTTTTATCTTTGTATTTTCTGTACGATCGCACCGTCGGGGCTGCGTGTCCATTCCACCGAAACAAGTTCGCCTGCAATGTCTATTTTTGCTTTTGCGTGTGTGATTGCAGATGGGTATTTCGGCTCTATGCGGACGCCCTCTTCGCCGACCTGTATTCCGGCGATGTATCTGAAGAAGAAGCCGGATATCGCGCCGAAGAAGTGATGGTTGAGCGACAGGAACGGTTCGTCCTCCTTCGGGAAATTTTCCCAAAGCGACGTCGCGCCGCGGTCGATCCAGTTGCCGAAACCGGGGTGGGCCTTTGATGTGATCATGCTCAGCGCGAGGTCGGCATCGCCGTTGTCGGCGAGGACATTGAATATAACACGGCAGCCGAGTATACCGCAGTCGTGCTGACCGTCGTTATCGGATATGAGCTTTTTCAATACGGTGTAGGCTTCGGCGTATTCGCCTTCCGTGAAAACGCCGTAGTAAAGAGCCATGGACTGTGCTGTCTGCGTGAGGCATCTGACTGAGCATTTGTTTGTGTCAACGAATGCGTTCCGGAACGCGCTTATCAATTTGCAGTACATGGTGTCGGCACGCGCTCTGCGTTCGGTCTGTCCGAGCTGTCCGAAAATATACGAAGCTTTTTTGCATATATCGGCGCACATCAGCGTATCGGTCACGCCGAGAGGCGTTTTCGGATCGCCCGACGGTCTGTTCGGTGAACACCAGTCGCCGAGTCCGTATGCTGTCGTGCCGTCGGCGAGGAGCTTCGTGCTCATATACGTCAGATAGCTGTCGATAGCGTCCGCGTTGTCACGCAGTATCGCTTTGTCGCGTCTGTAAAGGTAGATATAATACGGGAGTACTGCGATAACGCAGTCCCATGCAGGGCCGCTGCCCCATTTGAAGCCCCAGCCGCCCGTCGGGATGATACCCGGCAGCGCACCGTCTTCACGCTGTACTGCTCTGATGTGGGCGAGCCATTCGGCGTAGGAGTTTTCCGCCTTGAACTGCATGATAGTCTGTTCAGCTGAGACGGCGGCATCGCCCGTCCAGCCGTTCTTTTCGCGGTGTGGGCAGTCGGTGGGGAAGTACCAGAAATTCGCGAGTGTGGAGCGCTGGGACAGCTCTGCGAGTTTGTTTACCGTTTCGTCGGAGCACTCGAACTCAGCGCTGCGCCGCAGGTCGGAATTTTGTACGAGGTATTCGAGCGCATCAGGCGTCGCCTGTTCGGCAGTGACACCCGTGATCTTCACATAGCGAAAGCCGCTGTATGTGAAATGCGGCGTATAAGTCTCGGTACCGTCGCCGGAGAACGTGTATTTCATGACCTGACACTGCTGGTTTCTGTCGCATTTTATGTTTTCCTGCGTCAGGTCGCCGTTAACGAGAAGCTCGCCGCAGTACAGCGTGACGGTCTGTCCGCGCGTACCCTTCATCGTCAGGCGCGGGTTTCCGGCGGCGTTCACGCCGAAATCGTAAAGCCATCCGCCGTTCGTCTGCTTTACGCTCAGCGGCTTCAATATGCTCTGTGTAGTGATCGGCTCGGCGATGCAAAAGCGTTTTTCGCCCTTCGGCTCGCGTGCCGGGAGCGCGTCGCTCCAGCCGGAATCATCAAAGCCCGGTTCGCTCCATCCTTTTATTTCGAGCCGCGCGTCGTAAAACTCGCCGCCGCGCTCGTCGTCGAAGGTTATCGGTGAATCGAAGCATTTGCAGCCGGTGCCGCTCGTAAATACGGCGTCGCCGACGCGTATCTCGAACGCTGTTTCGGGCGATGCGCGCCAGGCTGCTTTCTCAAAGTCCCACACATAGCCGCAGAAGCTGTTTTGCATACCGTTGCCGAGGATCAGACCGAGTACGTTTTCGCCCTTCTTTGCCGTGAATTCATATTCGTCGTAATCAACGATGTCGTCCGGTGCGCTCACATAGGGCGCGAGCAGTCCTTTGGTAATGCGTTTGCCGTTTATGAATGCGTCATAGAAGCCAAGCCCCGTTATGACGAGCTTCGCCTTCATTTCTTCGGGCGCGTTGAAGCGTCTGCGGATATACGGTGCGTTGACGGAGCGCTCAAGTGTTGAGTAGTCGTGGCTCTTGCAAATGAATTCGTTCGGTAACATAGGTCAATCATCAGTTCAGTATCGAACCGATATTCCTTTCGTTTATGATGTATATTACATAGTCGGCGTCAAGGCTTTTGAATTCCGAGGTGTTGAGAGTATAGTCCCACATAGCGTGGAAGGCGCTCGTGTCGCAGCGCTCGGCTATTATATCGAACATCTGGGTCGAATAGGAGTCTCTGTATATCACTGTAGTCGGCAGATGGCTGCGATTGGTGTAAACATATTGCTTCTGGTCAATAATCCCGTCGCGGTAGGTGAGCTGCTTTGCGGAGACATAGCGCTGTATTGATGAGATCATGCTCGGCATATCGAAATTCGGTACGCGCAACGCGTTCCATTCCTGCATGAGCGTTCTGTCGATGTTGATATAATACGCGAGGTCGCCGCCGTAATAATAACCCTCAGTGAAGGTGAAATCGCTCATCGGACGTGCATAGGCATCGGGGAAGTTGTCGTCGATGATGTCGAACAGCTCCTCATACACGAGAAATCCGCCGTAATCGGTCCAGTGGGTATCGGTCTTCCAGTACAGCTTGAGGTTATCGTACTTATGCTCCTCAAACAACTCAAGGACGTTTATATACTTTGCGTTCGTGTCTTCAAGCGCTTCGTATATCTGCTCGAGGCGGCTCGGGTTGTTTGTCGGAGTGATCGAATCGGGCAGCAGCTCGGGATAGACGCTCGCAGGAGCAGGGATGATGATATATATCAGCTCGGCGTTTTTGTTTATCTTTTTCAGCGCCGCCACCTTGGTATCCACCTTTGATTTGAAGGTAGATATCTGTGAGGACGTGAGTGAATTCGTCCTGAGTATATCTTTAAGCCCCAGGTCGGTGTTGCCGGTATGCGAGATGAAGAACTGATAGTTTTTACCCCACAGCATTGCCCAAAGCCCCTTGTCCGGTGCTGGAGTCTTATAATTGACGGTGTAGGTCATCTGCTCGCTCTGCGTCTTGTTTTCGGCTGTCGCGGTAATGGTGATCTGCGTGGATGAGCCGGTTTTGGGCAGCGAAACGGAGAAGTATTTTTTATCCGCTGTCGTTTCGCATACATCCGTGCCGTTCGTGGCTACAACAGTCGCGTTGTCCTCACAGGTGCCGATAATGGCAAAATTATTGCTGTCGAGGAACGAATAATCGAGAATGGTCGGGCTTGCTGTCTGAGACGCTTTTTTTACCGTGACGCTGCATTCGGCGCTGACGCCGTTCGACGCGGTGACGGTGATCTTTGCGCTGCCTGCCTTCTTCGGCGTAAGCGTGCCGTTCGATGATACGGTTACTACGACGGCGTCCGAGGATGCGAAGGTGAGAGACGTATTGGTTGCGTCGGACGGACGTGCGGTCGCTTTCAGCTTTACAGTGCTGCCGGCACCGATGTAGAGTGTCAGCGATGTATCGCTCAGTCTGATTGAGGTCACTTCTATTACCGTTTCTTTTTCGGACACGGTGACGGTGCAGGAAGCGGTGATGTCGCCGATATATGCTTCGATCACAGCGTCGCCGGGCGAAACTCCCGTGACAGTGCCGTCAGATGTGACGGTCGCGATCGCTTCGTTGAGCGAACGGAACGATACTGCTTTGTCAAACGCGTCCTCCGGAAGCACTGAAGCAAAAAGCGTTGCGCTGTCGCCGGTTTTCAGGGCAAAAGACGTTTTGTCGAGCGTTATCGAAGACGCGAGAGGGAGCACGGTGAGCTTGTATGATGCGATGTAGCTGCCGAAAGAAGCGGTGATTGTCGTTTTGCCTGCTGTGAGAGCGGTGACAGTGCCGTCAGATGCGACGGAGGCTACTGCCTCGTCAGATGATGCATACGTCAGCGTGACGTCGATTTTTTCCGGCTCGACATCGCATGTTTGCGTAAACGTGCTGCCTGCCGCGGCGGAGCATTCCGACTGTGCGAAGCTCAGTGCGGACACGCTGCGCTGTACTGTAACGGTGAATGACGCGCTTGTCGTTCCGGCAGAGACGGTGATCTTTGCACTGCCGCCGCTCAAAGCGGTGATAAGTCCCGTTGCACTGACTTTGGCTATCGTTTCACGGTCGCTGGAGTATGTGACCCTGCGCGAACCGAGATTTTCAAAGGTAATTTCAAGCTGGTATTCCGTACCGGCGGTGAGCGTGAGAGCATCGGGGACATTGATGACGACTCCTGCTCCGGAGGATGACGAGGCATCGGCTGATGTTTCGGAGCTGTTGGATTCCGCCGTGAGATCGTCGCAGGCTGTAAACATCAGCAGCAAAGCGAGAACGATAAGCAATACGGACTTTTTCATTTAGCCGTTCCTTTCAGTCACTGATTTTTGAGGTATTCGACATATTCCTCAAGGCACATATCGAGCTCTTTCATCTGCGTTGCGTGGTAGCGTCCGACAAAGCGGAAATGCCACGGCTCGTAGATGATGTTGGTTATATCCTGTTTGTCCTCTTCATAGCGGAGTATAAATCCGAATTTGTACGCGTTTTCCGCAAGCCACTTCGCCGCTTCTGTCTTCCCGAAGGACTGCTGTGCTGAGGACATGTTGTGCATATCGCACACGAGCCCCGTCTGGTGCTCGCTCGTACCGGGACGCGCAACGACTCTGGCTGCTGCGGCTTCGGCTTCCTCGCGCGTGTTGTATGATGAAAGGATATTTGATACTTTATTCTCAAAAAGATATGACTGTTCGGAATAGCTTCTGTACGCGCTTGTGACTGTTACATCATCAATATTGTATTCTGCCGCTTCCTTGAGAAACGCATACAGCGCAACCTCAGCGCTTTCAACCATGAGCCGTGCGTTTCTGTCGCTGCGCGTATAGCGTACATCGGTGAGGTTTGTTGGGATATAAGTCGACGAAAGCAGGCTTTCGGAATTGACGAGCACAAGATACGCGTCTCTGTTCTCAGGCTCTATTGCCCAGAGGTAGGCTGTTATATCGGTTTTGTAGGTGTATTTGGTGCCGACCTCGGATGTATCGTCTGACTCGTCAGCCGATTCGGCTACGGACGTGTCTGTGGATTCGCTCGTAGACGATCCCGTTGAAGTCCCGGAGGTCGATGCCGGAGTGCTTTCGATCCGGCTCGTGTCGGACTGCGACGCGTCGGAGGAAACGTCCGACGTTCCGGGGTCGGATGTGTCGTTGCCGTTTATCATGACGGCAAGAAACACGATTATCATGACAGCGATCACGAGCACGATAAGCAGCGTGAAGATGCTCATCGTTGCGTTCCCTTTTTTCTTTTTTCCCGAATTGCGGGTCTGTGTGCTTCTCCCGCGGTTTTGCTGGTTCATTTTTCGGTTTTCCTTTCCTTGCGCCGCAAAGCGGTCTTATATCATCAGTGTCATGTCCTCGCAGTAAAGCCCGGTGCGCGTTATCAGGGGGCGTTCGGTATGCGGGACGTTTTTCGTTATGTGGTCGACGATGTACTGCGGATTGAGATACAGGTTCGCGGCAGCGTCGAGTACGCATTCAACTTCTGTCTGTCCGTTGCTTTCACGCACGGACAATTTTTTTATCTGCGGCGAGATGTCCGTCTCGGTACAGGTCTTTTTCGTCTTCTTCAGCACCGTCACCGCACCCGAGAAGAGCGCCCGGATGCTTTGCGGGTCTGCGTCGGTATCAAAGGTTATCGAATAACTGCCGTATCTGCAGTCGCCGAGCTTCCTGACCGGCTGCGCGGTGCGGATTATCGGAAGATCGGGGACGCTCGATGCGCTCAGGCTGTCGAACGCTTCGTCGTAAGGCACGTCCTCACTGAGCGCGAAATCGAATATCTCGTATACGCTCTGCTGGAATATCGCGAGCGGCACGGCAAAAACGACCTTCGCATGAGGGTTGAAGCCCTCTGTGAAGTAAACGGGCAGCGCGCTCCTCATAAGCATCCGCGCAACGGCGCGGTTCAGGTCAAGATGAGAGAAGCAGCACGCTTTGTTAATCTTCTGAAAGAATACTCTTACGGGCTTTATTTCCTGCATACGCTGTTACCTCCTGCAAAAAACATCGCACCGCAGCCGGAGCATTTTGTGCGGCAGTCGGGTGTCGTTTCGGCGCACAGCGCCTTTTCGGCTTCGCTGACAAGAAACTTTTTCGTCACGCCGATGTCTATGAAATCCCACGGCAGCAGCTCGTCGAAGCTCATCGTCCTGTTCGCGTAGAACGCCGGATCGATCCCCGTTTCGGCAAATACCGCTGCCCAGTCGTTGAGCTTGAAATATTCATCCCAGCTGTCGAATCGGAATCCGCGTTCCGAAGCCCTGCGGAGCGCCGCCGCGAGATTTCTGTTGCCTCTGGCGAATACGGCTTCGAGGAAGCTGACGGACGAATCGTGGTAGTTGTGGGTGATGCGTTTGTTGGTGATGCTGTGTGAAAGCAGCTTCTGCCGTCTGAGCAGCTCGTCTGCCGGTGTCTGCCCGACCCACTGGAACGGTGTGAAGGGCTTCGGCACGAAGCAGGCAACGGAAAGCGTTATCGCCATGCTCATTCCTTTTTTACGGCTTGGGCTTGTGAAGAAGCAGTCGAGCACCGACTGTCCGAGCTTTGCAATCGCGACTATATCCTCGTCGGTCTCGCCGGGCAGACCGTTCATGAAATACAGCTTCACGCTGCTCTTGCCGCATTCGAAAGCCGTTTCACAGGCTGTAAGTATATCATGCTCGGTGATGTTTTTGTTTATGACGTCGCGCATACGCTGACTTCCGGCCTCAGGCGCGAAGGTTATTCCGCTTTTTCGCACGCTCATGACCTTTTCCATAAGCTCACGGTAAAAGCTGTCGACGCGCATCGACGGCAGCGAAAGGCTGACGTGACGTTTATCGGTCCATTCGAGCAGGGAATCGGTAAGCTGCGGAAGCTTCGTATAGTCGCTTATGCTCAGCGACATCATGGATATTTCATCGTAGCCCGTATTGTTAACGAGCCTTTGAGCCATCGTTTGAAGCTTTTCGGGGGAGCGTTCGCGGTACGGGCGACATACCATGCCTGCCTGACAGAAGCGACAGCCGCGTATACAGCCGCGCGCCGTTTCGAGCATAACGCGGTCGTGTATTGCTTCGATGAACGGCACGACGGGGCATTCCGGGTAGAATGCGCTGTCAAGCTCCTCAATGACTGCCTTGCGTATTTTTGCAGGTGCGCCGTCGCGCGGCGTGAACGAGCGCAGCGTACCGTCGTCGTTGTAGCTCGCATTATATAGTGACGGGACATATATTCCTTCGTCAGCCATCTCCGAAGCGGCACGGCGGAGAAATTCCTCCTTGGTTTTGCCTTCGTCGCGGCAGTCCCTGTACAGCCGCGTGAAGTCACACAGCGATACTTCGCCTTCGCCTATCGAAAACGCGTCGAAAAATTCCGCGAGCGGCTCCGGGTTGTAAGTACAGACGCCGCCGCCGAGAATAACAGGCCACCTTTTTCCTTTGCGCTCTGAAGCGCTCAGCGGTATGCCTGCAAGGCGCAGCATGTACAGCACGTTCGTATAGCAAAGTTCGTAGCCCATCGAGAACGCTACTATATCGAAATCACGCAGAGCAGTCCCGCTTTCGAGCGTCGCGAGCGGTACGTCTTCCGACTGCATCAGGTCGCCCATGTCGGGCCACGGAGCGAAGCATCTTTCACAGCGAATGAAGTCGTTCGCGTTGAGCGCGCCGTAAAGTATTTTCATTCCGAGGTTCGACATACCGATCTCGTATGAATCCGGGAAGCAGAAGGCAAAGGTGACTTCTCCCGGCCTTTTCTCTTTTCTGATCTCGCCGAATTCACCGCCGGTATACCTGCCCGGCTTTTCGACACGGCGAAGAAGATCCTGCATTGTTTCAGCCATTGTTTTTCCCCTGTGACCCGGCAAGCAGCGGCTTGAGATACTGCCCGGTATACGAGCGCTTGCACTGTGCCACCTGCTCAGGCGTTCCCTCGGCTATTATCTCGCCGCCGCCGTCGCCGCCCTCCGGACCGAGGTCGATGATGTGGTCGGCGACCTTGATAAGGTCGAGATTGTGTTCTATGACGACGACCGTGTTTCCTGCATCTACGAGCCGCATCAATACGTTTTTCAGGTTGTCGACATCATAGGAATGCAGCCCCGTCGTCGGCTCATCAAGGATATACAGTGTTTTGCCCGTCGAGCGCTTCGACAGCTCTGCGGCGAGCTTTATGCGCTGCGCTTCACCGCCGGAAAGCGTCGTTGAGGACTGACCTATTTTGATATAACCCAGTCCGACCTGCGACAGCGTTTCCAGCCTGCGCCGTATCTTGGGCAGGTTTTCGAAGAACACAAGTCCTTCGTCGACCGTCATTTCAAGCACGTCGTATATGCTTTTGTCCTTGTAGCGGACCTCAAGCGTTTCGCGATTGTATTTCTTTCCCCTGCACACATCACAGGTGACGTAAACGTCGGGCAGAAAGTGCATTTCTATCATTATCGTTCCGTCGCCCTGACACGCCTCGCATCTGCCGCCCCTTATGTTGAACGAGAAGCGTCCTTCGGAGTAGCCTCTTCTTTTTGCTTCCGGGAGTGAAGCGAAGAGCGAGCGGATGTCGTTGAACATGCCGGTATATGTTGCGGGATTGGAGCGCGGCGTCTTGCCGATCGGCGACTGGTCGATCGCTATGACCTTGTCGATGTTTTCTATACCGTCAACGCCGTCGCACCTGCCGGGCTTTGCCTTCGCGCGGAATATTGCGCGGTTGACGGTGCGGTAGAGGATGCTGTTGACGAGCGATGATTTACCGCTTCCTGATACGCCGGTGACGCATATGAGCTTACCGAGCGGAAAACGGACGTCGATGTTTTTGAGGTTGTTTTCACTTGCACCGCGCACGGTGATATATTTACCGTTTCCGGCTCTTCTTTCGGAGGGGACGGCTATCTCAAGCTCGCCCGACAGGTATTTGCCGGTGAGCGACGCTGGGTTGTGCATGAGCTGCTCCGGCGTACCGACGGCGGTTATCTGTCCGCCGTGGATACCGGCGTAAGGCCCGACATCGACTATATAGTCTGCCGCGAGTATGGTTTCCGTGTCGTGTTCGACGACAATGACGCTGTTTCCGATGTCCCGCAGCTTTTTGAGTGTGTTGATGAGCTTGATGTTGTCACGTTGGTGCAGTCCTATGCTCGGCTCGTCAAGGATGTACAGTACGCCGATGAGCGATGACCCGATCTGCGTGGCAAGCCGTATGCGCTGCGCTTCGCCGCCGGAGAGCGACCCGGCCTTGCGTGAGAGCGTGAGGTAGTCGAGCCCGACGCTCGAAAGGAAATTCAGGCGCGACATGATCTCTTTGAGTATATCGCGTGCGATGATCTTTTTTGTTTCCGTCAGCTCGAGCGTCCGAAAGAACTCTATCGCTTTTTTTACCGACATATCGGTCAGCTCGGCGATGTTCAGACCGCCGACCGTTACGGCGAGCGATTCGTTTTTGAGTCTTTTGCCTTTGCATTCGGGACAGGGTATGCTGTCCATGAACGACTCATAGTACTCCTGCGAGGAGCTGTTTTCCTCGCTTTGGTGTACGCGGCGTTCTATCGTTTCGATTACACCTTCAAACAGAGGCTCCTGCGCGCAGGAGCGTTTCACGCCGTGCGCTCCGGAATTACCGTACATCAGCACGGTGTATGCTTTTTCGCTCATGTCTTCTATCGGAGTGTCGACATCAAAGCCGTAAAACTCACCTATTTTATCGAACCATTTTCCCGAATAGCTGCTTTTGTCGAGCGAACGGAAGCCGTTGACGACCACGGCGCCCTGCGAAAGCGAAAGCGACCTGTCGGGTATGATCTTTTCAGGCGAGAGAACATATTTTTCTCCGAGTCCGTCACAGCCGGGACACGCACCGAACGGGCTGTTGAAGCTGAACATACGCGGCGTAAGCTCGCCTATGCTCACCCCGTGCTCGCGGCAGGCGTAGTTTTGGGAAAAGGTCTTCTCACACTCAAAAGTCAGTGCTCCGTCAGTGATCTCACCGTCGGGCAGACTGACTGTCGCCGTACCGTCGGCGAGCCTGAGCGCCGTTTCAAGCGAATCAGTCAGCCTCGTCCGAAGCGTTTCGCGCTTCATCACGAGTCTGTCTATGACGATTTCGACCGTGTGCTTTTTGTTTTTGTCAAGCTCTGCGGTGTCGTCAAGGTCGTATATCATGCCGTCGACGCGCACTCGCTGATAGCCTGAGCGCCGCGCGTCCTCAAATATCTTTTCGTGCGTGCCCTTTTTGCCGGATATCATCGGCGCGAGTACGAGAAATTTTGTGCCGTCCGGGAGCAGCAAGACATCGTTGACTATTTCGTCTACCGACTGCTGTACGATCTCTTTATGGCATATCGGGCAGTGCGGTGTTCCCGTGCGTGCGTAGAGCAGCCTGAGATAATCGTATATCTCGGTGACTGTTCCGACGGTCGAGCGCGGGTTGCGCGAGGTCGATTTCTGGTCTATGGATATGCAGGGCGACAGCCCTTCTATCGTGTCGACATCGGGCTTGTCGAGCTGTCCGAGAAACATGCGCGCGTATGAGGACAGCGATTCGACAAACCGGCGGTGTCCTTCGGCGTATATTGTATCGAACGCAAGCGAGGATTTTCCGCTTCCGGAAAGCCCCGTAAATACGACGAGCTTGTCACGCGGTATGTCCACATCGACGTTTTTGAGATTGTGTACCCTTGCGCCCCTTACGGTTATTTGTTCCTTTGACATATTAATATCTATCTTTCTTCCGTTGATTTTAAGCGCATGATCCTGTCGCGTATCGCGGCGGCGCTTTCGAAGTCAAGCTCCTTTGCGGCGCGCTTCATGTCGGCGGTGAGCTTCTCTATGAGCTTCTTTCTGTCGCGTACAGGTATCTTGCCGTCACGTGCTGCGTCGAGCTGCTCTTTTGTTGATACTTCAAGTGCGGAGCGGATTTCCTTGATGATAGTGTGCGGTATTATACCGTGTTCTTTATTGTACTCGCTCTGCTTCTCGCGCCGTCTTTCGGTTTCGCTTATCGCGCGTTCCATTGATCCGGTCATTGTATCAGCATACATTATCACCGTACCGTCGGCGTTTCGCGCCGCGCGTCCGATAGTCTGAACGAGCGATGTTTCGCTTCGCAGAAATCCCTCTCTGTCCGCGTCAAGGATCGCTACGAGCGAAACCTCGGGAAGGTCAAGTCCTTCGCGCAGCAGGTTGATGCCGACGAGAACGTCATATTCCCCCGCACGGAGCGCACGCAGAAGCTCAGTGCGTTCGATGGTGTCTATATCATAATGCAGATAACGGCATTTCACGCCGTTGTTCGCAAGAAACTCGCTGAGGTCTTCAGCCATTTTTCGCGTGAGCGTGGTCACGAGCACGCGCTCGTTCTTCGCGCTGCGGATGTTTATTTCCGAAAGCAGATCGTCGATCTGCCCCTTGACCGGGCGCACCTCTACCTTCGGATCCGTAAGACCGGTCGGACGGATGAGCTGCTCGACGATCTGATACGCCTTGTCACGCTCGTACTGAGCCGGCGTCGCCGAAACGTAGATCGTCTGACCGCGCTTCTGCTCGAATTCTTCAAAACGAAGCGGACGGTTGTCGTAAGCTGACGGGAGCCGGAATCCGTAATCGATGAGGTTTTTCTTCCTGAGTGTGTCACCGCCGCTCATGCCGCGTATTTGCGGCACGCTGACGTGGCTTTCGTCGATCATCATGAGGTAATCGGACGGAAAAAAATCGAGCAGCGTGTATGGTGTACTGCCGGGCGCTCTGCCGGAGAGCACACGCGAATAGTTCTCTATGCCGCTGCAGAAGCCGATCTCGCGGATGTTCTCGATGTCGTACATCGTGCGCTCATGTATTCGCTGCGCTTCTATAAGCTTGCCCTGCTTTGAAAAAAAGATTTCGCGCTCTTTCATTTCGCTTTCAATCTCGGCGAGCGCCGCTTCGCGTTTTTCTTCATCTGTGACATAATGTGACGCAGGGTACAGTGCGCAGTGCCTCAGCCGTGCCTTGACGCTGTTGGTCACCGTGTCGATAACAGACAGCCTGTCCACGGCGTCACCGAAAAATTCGACTCTGACCGCTTCGTTCGCGCTGCCGGGAGGAAATATGTCTACGATATCGCCGCGCACGCGGAAGTTGTTGCGCTCGAACGCGATATCGCTTCGTGAGTATTGAAGCGCAACAAGATTTTTCGTCAGAGCGTCGCGCTCAAGCGTCATTCCGGGACGCAGCGAGATGACTTGCTTTTTGTATTCCTGCGGATCGCCAAGCGTAAAAATACACGAGACAGAGGAAACAATTATGACGTCGCGCCGCTCGAACAATGCGCTCGTCGCCGAATGACGCAGCCGATCGATTTCTGAGTTTATAGCCGCATCCTTTTCTATATATACATCTTTGCCGGGAACGTAAGCCTCCGGCTGATAATAGTCGTAGTATGAAACGAAGTATTCTACCGCGTTCTGCGGGAACAGCGCCTTGAATTCCTCACAGAGCTGCGCCGCGAGAGTTTTGTTGTGCGCAAGCACGAGCGTCGGACGGTTCATGCGCTCGATGATGTTCGCCATCGTGAACGTCTTGCCGCTGCCGGTCACGCCCTTAAGCACCTGATCGCGTGCGCCGTGTTCAATTCCTTCGCAAAGTCTTTCAATTGCTTCGGGCTGATCGCCGGTCGGCACATATTCGCTTTTCAGTATGAATTTGTCCATAACACTCACCAGCTCTCCCTTTCAGCCATTCTTCGCCATACTATCAAATTATATCACACGGTAAAATAAAAGTAAACCCTAACGCTTTATTTTCTCTTGCCATTTTTGACCGACACAACGCTTTATATATATTCTATTGTATTTTGACGCAATCCAACATAAAAAACAGTTTTTTCCATTCTGCTATTGCATCAAATAATAAACCATGGTATAATCAATCAAGGTGTTATATAAGATGAAGACATTATACGTTTCCCATTATTGCAAAACGATTTGAGGTTCGGGAAATACATTCGAGGGACAGCCGTTATGATAGAGGAAAAGATTCGGTATTGGAAATATTTGGGTTATACAAAAAAGATTACATCTCGCTTCGATGAGAAGATCGCGCAGGACAATCTTCATGTACTCAAATGTCTTTTGACACTGATTACCGCCGTGATGCTTCTGGAGATATGTGGTGCGGTGCTCATACTCATCTACGCGGATAATACAGCTTATGTATCGACAAATAGCGTCATAACAACAGCGTGCACGGCGTTGTTCAGTATATTTATACTTGTGCTTTGCGTTTCATCAAAGCACCAAGAAAACACACTACGCTCTGTGAGATGGCTTACCGTTTTGGCGCTTTCGGCATGGAGCGTTCCCTGTGTGCTTATAAGCACTGTTTTTCATACGGGGCCGGCGGTCTTGATGTGCGGCTTTCTGCTGCTTGCGCAGGTGGTGTTTAACGCTTATCCTGCGGACAACCTTTTGTTTGTATCAGTAATATATGCTTTTTTTCTCGTGCTGAGCTTTGTAAACAAAGATCCGAACGCGTTTGCGGCGGACGTTATGTACACTGTTCCTTTTCTTGCGGTGGGCGTGTATCTTTCATGGGTAAAAACACGCGCAAAATTTTCATCCTTTATCAATCAGAACGCTCAAGCGCAGTCTGAGCTTAACGAAACGGAGAAAAACGCCGCAAAAAACAGGCTTGCCGTTATGCTGGCGCAGCTTCAGCCCCATTTCCTTTTTAATATGCTCAGCTCGATAGTCTATCTTTGCGACGAAGACCCGGCGCAGGCACGGGAAACAACGATGATCTTTTCCGAATATCTGCGCGGAAACATCAAGGCTCTCAAGACAGAATATCCTATTCCGTTCGTCGAAGAGCTGCGGCACCTCAAGGCGTATCTCACTCTGGAAAAAATACGGTTTAATAATAAGCTTGACGTTGTATACAATATCGAAGCCGATGATTTTTGCGTTCCGGCAGTAGTGACCCTTCTTTTAGCGCAGAACGCCGTGTTTCACGGACTGTGCTCCAAGGATGACGGCGGCACGCTCACAATCGCTTCCCGTGAATACAATGATCGTTTTGAGGTCATCATTTCCGATAACGGTGTAGGCTTTGATACAGAACACGTGCCGAAATCAAAAGATTCGCAAAGCGGAATACAGGGCATACGCGCACGGATCGAGGCACAGACCGGAGGCACACTTTTAATTCAAAGCAAAATTAACTTCGGCACAAAGGCGACTGTAGTAATCCCGAAGGAGGAAAAAATCGATGCATATTTTAGCCGCTGACGATGAACGGATGATGCTTAATATGTTGGTAAAAAGCATCGAACAGGCGATTCCCGACGCACAGGTTCACGCTTTTGAAAGGCCGGTGGAGCTTTTGAAGTTCGCCGGTACATTCAACTGCGACGTGGCGTTTCTCGATGTAAAAATGGGCGGCATGACCGGGCTGGAGCTGGCAAAAGCTCTGAAAGACATGAACCCCGATATAAATATCATCTTCGTCACCGGTTATACAGAATACGGCGTGGACGCGATACAGCTTCATGCGAGCGGTTATATAATGAAGCCGGTAAGCCCGGAGAAGATCATCCGGGAAATGGCTGAGCTGCGCCGTCCGCTGATGCCGCGACCCGACGCGGTGCTGCGGGTACAGTGCTTCGGCTACTTTGAGGTGTTCAAGGGAAATGAACCTGTCATATTTCCGCGTAAGTATGCAAAGGAGCTTTTGGCATATCTTGTCGACCGCAAGGGCGGCGCGTGTACATCCAATGAGATCATCACGGCGTTGTGGGATGGCGAGGGCGACATCCTAAAGCACAAGAGCCATCTTCGAACGATTACGGTTGAGTTGAAAAGAACGCTTGACAGCATCGGGGCAGGGAACGTTCTGATCAGGGCGCACGGTCAATGGGCAATCCGCAAGGACCTGATCGACTGTGACTATTACCGCATGATGCAGGGCGATGTGACGGCGACGAACGCCTATCACAGCGAGTATATGGCACAATACAGCTGGGCGGAGATAACAGCGGCTTCGCTCGAAAACATATAAAACTATAAAGCGGTCGGACCGTGGCAGAAGCTACAGTGCGACCGTTATTTTTAAAAAAATAAAAAAAAATAAAAAAATTTTAAAAAAAATCGAAAAAAGTCGATTTTTTTCTTTTTTTGTAATGATTGAGTACGTTTTTTTCACGATTGAGTTCGAGTCGTGTGATATTATGCCGTCAGGAAGGGGATGAACGACATGGAAATTGTAATCGTAGATTCCGATATCGCCTCGCTCGAGCAGTTGGCAGCCAGCATCCGCGAGCTTTTTCCTCGAAGAAAGATAAAAGCGTTCTCGGATCCCCTGCTCGCCATACAATACGCGTTCAGCTGCAAAAGCAGCACGCTCTATACTGCTCTTGAGCAGAAACGGGCGACCGGGTTTGATGTGGCAAGACTGTTCCGTCAGGCACAAGGAGAACACTGTGTTGTTCATTTCATAGCTTGTGATGAGTCGCTTCGCCGCGATGCGGAAAATTTCGGAGCAGCCAGTTATACTGTAAAGCCCATCACGGCTAAAAAGCTGCGGGAAGCGATGACAGCAAAGGATAAGTCCAAAGACATATAGAAGCGATCAGCGCGTTCTTTTTAGAAAGTCGCTTTGATTCATATCATTTTGAAGGAAGAATTATCATGGAAGGTTTTCATATGAAAGCATATACGACCACGATATTGTGTCGCGCAGCGGCGCTGTTGCTTGTGCTCCTGCTTATGCTTTCTGTGTGTGCATTCACAACTGCCGCGCAGGAAATGTCTGTTATTAAAAATGCCATACAGTTCATTCAGACGGCGAACTCTCCGGCGACCGACACGATCTCCTGCACAGTCACACAGGCTGACGGGTCAACGACACTCATCACCGTGTCAGGCGCACTCCCGAAGGATGTATATGTCACCGCATCGCCCATAGCGCTCAGCAAGGCTGAGGAGTATGTTGCCGCAGATGCACAAGTGCTTTTTGCTTACGATATAACAATGTTTCTTCCCGCTGAAAATAAAAACGGCAAGCCGACAGAGTACCAGCCTTCATCTCCCGTGACCGTGACCATCACCCCTCCGGAGG
>CAZFZL010000006.1:0-25123 GCA_964523005.1 uncultured Oscillospiraceae bacterium | reverse complement strand
CGAGCGGCGTGTTTGTTTGTGAAGGCGTTGCACAGTGCGATGAAGGCGGCGTCGGAAGCGCAAGGCTTCTTTTTCCGCTCTCGTATGCCGCTGCGATGTGCTTCGGCGATCCTGTCGGAATAATGGCAGACAGTACTGCGTGCGCCGATATTATGATGGCAGGTGTTCGCGCGGCAGGGAAGTGCGCCGTTTATCTCGGAAGCGCAAACGAAGCGGTGTGCGCCTATGCGGTGCGACGGTTTTCGCTTGCAGGCGCACTCTTATCCCGCGGCGGTAAAATATCGCTGTTCGACAGGTTTTCTCTGCCGCCGACGCGCGAAGACGAGAGAAAGATCACGTCGCTTTCGGCGTCAGGCATAAAACCGGCTGAACGCTATGGTGAAAGCGACGACGTTTCGCATCTGCTTTCGCTCTTGTATGAAGCGGAATATCCCTTGCCGCCGCTTCCCGACGGCTGCCGTATATCGGATTGCGGAACACATCTCGTTTGCAGCCTGTGCTCGCACTATGAGCTGCTTTATCTTTGCCTGACCGAAGCGATTCATCGCAAAATACGCACGTTTGCCGTGCCGTCGCCGTTTCCGGAAGCACTGACCGCACATCTTGTCAGCCTCGGCGCGTCGGTCGTCCACTACACCCACACACCTGCCGACTCCTCTGAAAACGCATCGCGTGCCGTCGCCGCGTCAATGCATATGCTTCGTGACGCGAGAGCGCTCGGAGAGCTTCTCGTTTCGTATCTTTCGCGAACAGGACAGACGCTCGGGGAAGCAATCGGCAAAATCCCCTTTGCCGTAAACGAACTGACACATCCGGCTGATGCTGATAAGCTCGTCTTGACGGTGAGCGCGTTGAAAAAAGAAGAAAACAGCGCTGAGAGCGACGACGGCGTGCGGCTCGTGTACGACAGCGGCTGTGTTACAGTGATACCGTCTCCGGAAGGGTTTCGCCTGTTCGCAGAAGCAGTCAGCGCCGAAACGGCAAGGGAGCTTTGCGCATTCACTGAAGATAAAATCGACAATCTTTATAAAAATAAGACTTAACAACGCCGCAGACGTCAAATGTTTCGGTAAAGATACGCATTCCTTCAAAAGATAAAGAAACAATACCGTACCGGCTTTTTTGTTTCGACATACGTCGCGTCATGTTCGGAGTAGAATTCTTTTATCAAAACACAAGGTGTCTCGTATGGATATTTCAAAACGCTCCTTCAACCCTCTCTCACGGATCGTATCGTTTACCGCCCGGGCTTTCGGCGAAAAGAATGCATTTCCGATGATGCTCGTTTCGTTTCTGTTCGGAATATACAGCTTCGGAAGCGGAATAAATCCTTTTTCGCTTGCGCTGCTGCTGTGCACGGACAAGCTTCTGTTTCCGATATTTCTCGGAACGTTTTTCTCATGCGCTTTCGCCGGAAAATCCGTTGCGGTCAACCTTTTGATATGCCTGATAGTCATTCTCGTCAAGGGGCTTCTCCACCGTTCGCACAAGCGGCTTTCGGCACTCTTCACGTCACTGCTGTCGGTTGCCGCGGCGGCTGCGCTCGCCGCCGGCTCTTATCTTGCTTCGTCGCGCACCTTCCTTGAGCTTTCGCAAAGCTGCGCGTACAGCACAGTGCTTCCGCTTTTCACATTTCTTTTCATGGGGCTTTTCTCCGTCAAGCCGCCGCTCGGAGCGGCTCACAGGCGCGTGGCCCAGATCGCGGTGTGCTTCACGTTCGCATGCGTATTTTCTGCCGTCAGGTATGGTGTTTTTTCTCTCAGCGCCGTGTGGTCGGTCGCGCTGATACTGTTCTGCTCTAAAAAAGCGGCGCTTGCACGGCCGTCGGTCTCAATGTTGTTGGGCTGTGTGTGCGGCTTCGTTTGTGCGCTCGGCTGCGGCGATATGTCATATTTCCCGGCGTTCGGACTTTGCGGGCTATCGGCCGGGTTCCTGTTCGTGTACACGAAAAACTACGCCGTTTTCTTTTCACTGGCGGTGACGGTGCTTTTCTCGGCAGCAGCCGATCCGGAAATGCTGCTGCCTGCGCTTGTGAGCTGTGCTGCGGCGCTTCCCGTATACGCTGCGTTCGGAAAACTTCCGGAGGGACTGCTTGCATTGTTCGCGCTTGCCGGCAGCGACGAAGAGAAGGCGCTTGAAGAAACGGCAGCAGCCACAACACTCGCGCACAACTCGAAAAATCATTCTCCTCGCTCTCGTGCGCACTCGTTTCGGCGGCGCGTACCGGCACTTCACGCACCAAAGAGCTGCTGAGCGCTCCGCCGGAATGCTGCCGCCGCTGCACCGGCTGCTTCTCCCACGGCCTCGACGAAAGCGAAGTGAAAAAACACTTCACCGCCTTCGTCGGCGGTGCCGTTGACGCGCTCCCGTCGTACATCGTATCGAAATGTCCTTCCGCCGAAGAGCTGTCGGGCTGTCTGTCCTCGCTCAGAGACTGTGCCGGCGGAGGTTTTCTCGCGCATACAGCTGACGAATACCTCAATTTCTCGCGCCTTTTAGGCTCTCTACGAACGAAGGAGGACGAAAAGCAGCTTGAGGACACGGAGCTTTCGCGCGCCGTCGCAGAAACTCTTTTTTCGCTCGGCATCGGCTGTCGCCGTGCCTGTGTTCGCGGAAAGCGCGAGCTCGTAATAGAAGCATACGATACCGACGCGACCAAGATCGCCTGCTCATCGACGGTGCTGCGCGCTTCGCTCGAAAAAGCGTGCGCACGCAAGCTCGGCGACGTACAGTTTATCGTCACTCAGGACTGTACGACGCTGCGTGTCTGTTCCGTCAACGCGCTCAAAGCCGAATATTCGACCGCCTCACGCGCAAAGCAGGGCGAAAAGGCGAACGGCGATACGATCTCGGTGTTCACCACCGATGACGGCCGCTTCTGTTCGCTCATCGGCGACGGGATGGGCAGCGGTGAGGACGCGTCTGTGTGCTCGCGGCTGTCGTGTCTGTTTCTTGAAAAGCTGCTCTCGCTCGGTGCGGACAAAAAAGACGCGTTTGCGCTTCTCAATAAAGTTCTCATCAAAAAAGGCGATGAGTGCTTTTCGAGTCTCGACCTGTTTGAGCTTGATATGTGTGACGGCTCTGCTTCGCTGCTGAAGGCAGGCGGCGCGCCGTCGTTCGTGATAAGAGCGGGAAAAGCGTCGGTGCTTTCCGGCAGATCGTCGCCGCTGGGTATACTCGATTCTCTTTCGCTGTGCCATATCCGCTTCAAACCCGGCAAGGGCGACATGGTCCTGATGGTCAGCGACGGTGCCGCGGACAGTCCGGATGACTCAAGAGAGATGTGCGAATTTCTGTCCTCGCGCACGTTCCCGTCAACAAACGCGCTCGCGCTCGCCGTGCTTGACCGTGCGTCCGGCAACACAAAACGCGACGACATAAGCGTCGCCGCGTTGAAGATCATATAAGCTTTTGCCTTGGCTCAGGCTTCCTTTGAGGTTATCTGGATAACGTAGCATTTCGTGCCGTCATACATCCAGCATCTGATCGCGCCGCCGTCGCTGACGAGCGGATCGCCGCACATAACGATATTCAGCTGCTTTGCGATCTGCTCGCCCTGCGTTCCGTAAAGCTTGCTCTCGCCGTGTTTTTCGGCAAGATATACGTTCTGCGTTTTTACGATCCGATCGTATTCGAAATCAAGCGTCGTGCTGCCGTCGGATGCGATGACACCGTATTTTTTCGCAGTGAAATCGTATTCCTCTCCGTCGCCCATAACAAGCGTATACGTTGTTCCTTCGACCTTTACATACCAGTCTTCAATGCCGCTCGCGTAGGCGTATATGTCGACGTCGCTCGTTATCTCAAGCGCCGGAATACCGCCTCCCACAAGCGCCGCCAGTGAGCAGCCTTCTCCCATAGTGAGCGTAAAGAGTTTTTTGCGCGTACTGTCGTAGAAGACATAACCGTTATTCACGCCGTGACCGACAGGTGCCTCGTAAAAGAACGAATATCCGTCCGTGCTGCTGTATTTTATCTTCAGCACTTCTTCCCCGGATGCTCCGGAGCGGTAAAATTCACCGCAGTCGGCGCAAAATACGTCTACCTCACCCGATACCGAGCCGATGTATGTTCCGTCATCGACAAAAAACCGCGTGAGCGCACCGTCGTATATCCAGAAGACATTGCATTCAACGCTGTCAGAGCCGTCAACATATGCCTTTCCGGCGAGACCTTTTACATATTTCACGTCAAGGTCTCTGAGCTTAGTGTATATTATCCTTGCGGTATACTGATATTCAGCCTCGCTTACCGCAGGTCTGCTTACCTCCGGCTCACTCTCTTCCGGCTCACTTTCAGCTTCGCTTTCCTCAGGCGTGCTTTCAGGCTCGCTCTCTTCAGGCGTGCTTTCGGGTTCGCTCTCTTCAAGCGTGCTTTCGGGTTCGCTCTCTTCAGGCGTGCTTTCGGGTTCGCTCTCTTCAGGCGTGCTTTCGGGTTCGCTCTCTTCGGGCGTGCTTTCGGGCGCGCTCTGCACCTCGCTTATCTCTTCCGAAGCGCTTGACGTTCCCGTCGCGCTCTCTTCCTTTTCACCGCAGCCGCAAAGCAACGCTGTGGCAAGCAGCAGGACGAGCATAAACATTATCGTTTTTATTTTCATTTGATGCATACCCCTTTCAATTACTGTATTTTCAGTATATCATACCGCATGATTTTGTCAACGCCTACAGTCAAAACATTTATGAACAATCTGTAAATATTTGAGCGACAACAAGAGCTGCCGCAAAGCGGCAGCTCTTGTTTTTGGTGTGATTTATTTCTTGATTTCGGGGAGACTTGCCGCCGCGATAGACTGACCGACGCGTCTGCTCGATTCATCGGGGATGTTGAGCTTTATCGTCTTCGCAAGCTCCGGATACTCCTTTTCAAGCACTTCATTCGCCTTCGCGATGATGAGCGAGCCGCCCTCTCCGCTGGTAACTCTGCCCATTATAAGGACGTGCTTTATCTTGTAGAATATCGAATAGTACGCTATGGCATAGCCGAAATACACGCCTATCGTTTCGTAGATCTTCGCTGCACGTTCGTCGCCTTTTTCCATGAGCTTCTGGACGACCTTTAGCTTTTCGGCAGGGGAGAGCGACGGGTCGATCTCAATTCCTGCTGCGGGAGCGAGCTTTATGACGGCGTCCTGCGAGAAATACTTGACGCCGCAGCCGTAATCGCCTGACCACTCGTCTCTCATCGCGTTCTCGCAATAATCGACCGGCACGAACGCCAGCTCGTTGAGCCAGCCCGTGATGTTTCCGTTTTCATCAACATAGCCGCCTGCTTCGCTCGTACCCATCGCAACGCCGAGCACGTCAACGTCATCAAGGTCCATTGCGCCGGCGAGCGCCGTGACGTCGCCATCGTTGGCGACTTCTATCGGGATATCTTTTCCGAGATCCTTCGCTACGTCAAGATACATTGTTTTGACGTGCTTTTCAAAATCCGCGTCGGATACTTTCAAAAAGAGCGAGCCGATCATGATCTTGTTGTCTATATACACGCCTGCGCTGCTTACGCCTATGGCGTCGACGCGCGGCATGTGGGAAGCTGCTGTTTTCATTGCGTCGAGTATGCCCTGATAGTGATAATTCGGATCGCTGTTCGTCTTCGGGAACCATACGACCTCCTCGGAATAGACCGTTTCGCCGTCGACGACGGCGCTGACCTTCCTGTCGCTTCCGCCGGCGTCGAATCCGATGCGGCAGCCGTCGAGATGTCTTCCGACCGGTTCGCTTGATTCCTTTTCGACAGGAGCGTTTTCGAGCGTCGTTCCAATTACCTCGAATTTGCTTTCGTACACGCGCGACATGAATCCGAGATCGAATTCACGAAGTCCGCCGACAGTATACGCCTTCTTTATATAGTCCGCCACGAGCGGTGAGCCTGCGATGGTCACTTTGTAACCACCGCGTACCCAGAGCATCGTTTTGACGATCCTCTCAACAAATTTGAAGTTGGCTGCGTCGTCAACTCCGTCCGCGAACAATTTCGTTTTGAAAACCGATACATGACCTTTGTTGCGCTCAACGCCGATGACTACCTCCTGTGCTTTACCGCTCGCCTCGACCGCGCTGAGAAAATCGCGGTAGACAACGGCAAGAGGCTGAAACTGTTCGTCAAGGACCGCCTTTACCTTAAGTTCCATGTTTGTTCAAAAATCCTTTCCCGCCGGCAGCGCCGAGTTCCCGCGTTCCGGGCCGGCCGCTGCCGCTTTTTTATATATTTTTATTTTTTGTAATACGATACGCCTCTTACGAACGTCTCCTCGACGTTGAAATCGCTGTCGGTGATGATTATATCGGCGTCCTTGCCCGTTTCGAGCGAGCCTTTTCTGTCGCCCTCTCCGATAGCCACGGCAGGGTTGAAGGATGCGGCTGCGACGATCTGCCAGAGCGGCATATCGGTATAGTTACGCACGTTTTTGACCGCCTGGTTGAGCTTGAGCACGCTGCCGGCTATCGTTCCGTCGGCAAGACGGCATTCGATGCCCTTGACGAATATCTTCTGGCCGCCGAGCGTATACTCGCCGTCCTCAAGTCCGCCGGCGCGAACGCAGTCGGTGATGAGGATCATCTTGTCACCCTTTATCTTGTTTACTATTGAATAAAGGCCGGGGTGAATGTGGAAGGTATCGGCGATGATCTCGACCGTCACATCCGTGGAGAATGCAGCGCCGACGACACCGGGTGCGCGGTGCATGAGGGGTGTCATTGCGTTGAAAAGATGGGTCGTGTGGCTTATTCCGGCTTTCACTGAGGCGACGGCGGTGTCGTAGTCGGCGCCGGTATGTCCCATTGAAAGCAACACGTTCGTGTCTCTCGACGCCTCGGAGATGCAGGCAAAATCCTTGTCCATCTCAGGCGCGATCGTGATTATCTTGATTATATCCTGGTTCTTCTTTATGAATTTCGCGTCGGGCGGTAGAATGTATTCCTCAGCCTGAGCGCCTTTTTTTGCAGGGTTGATGAACGGCCCTTCGACATTTGCGCCGAGCACCTGCGCGCCGCACCAGTCTTCCTTTGTGCCTGCGCTCTTCTCCTTGAGGTTTCTGATCGCGCCGAGCGCTTTTTCGATCTGCGTCATGGCGACGGTCATAGTCGTCGGCAGCCACGAAGTGACGCCGTTTGCGAGGATGCCCTGCGCTATTTTGTACATTCCTTCCTCGCTGCCTTCTGCCGCCTCTTCACCGAGATAGCCGTGGATGTGAACGTCAACGAGACCCGGAGAAACGAGTTTTCCGGTAGCGTCGATCTTCTCGCAATCGAGCCTTTCCGCCTTGTCGTTCGGCATCACTCCGACGATCTTTTCGTCGAAAAGCAGCGCCATATCGTCAAGTATCTGATTGGGCAGTATGATCCTGCCGTTGAGAATTACTTTCATAATATTTATATTCATCCTTTTCCTTCGTTTTCAACTGAGTATATCATACCTCATGTGTTTTTTCAATGCTTTTTTTGTTTTTTTATCAGACCTCCTTATTTTATATGCATTCTTGACAAGTGTAATAAGGCGGTGTATAATAGGTAAAAATAAAATGAGTAATTATGTGTTTTTGTGGGAGCTATCTTTTGAAATACGTGTTTTCTTCTCCTGAAAAAAAGCGAACGATGAGCGCTCCGCAGATCATAGCGCTCGGGTTCCTTGCAATAATTTTTGTCGGCGGTCTGCTTTTATCCTTTCCGATATCTTCCGCCGACAAGGCGTTTACGCCTTTTTCCGACAGCCTTTTTACCGCTGTCAGCGCTACCTGCGTTACAGGGCTCACGACCGTCAGCACTCTCACTCACTGGAGCGCGTTCGGCAAGGGTTTAATACTTCTGCTCATACAGATCGGCGGGCTGGGCTTCATGGCTATGGCGTTCATGGTTTCGCTTGTGGTGCGGCGTTCCGTCACTCCGCGTGAAAAGCTGATTTTTGCGCAGTCGATGAACCTTCCGACAAACGGAAGCCTTACGAGCTTTCTCAAATACATGGTGCGTTTTGCTTTCACGGTCGAGGGCGCCGGAGCGTTGCTGCTTTCGTTCCCGATGTGCATGGATTTCGGATTTCCGGAGGGCATAGTCAAGGCCGTCTTCCATTCGGTCAGCGCCTTCTGCAACGCCGGATTCGACACGATGCCGACGCCGTCGCTCACGTCGTATGCAGACAACGTATATGTCAACGCCGTTATAATATGTCTGGTAGTGTCGGGCGGTCTCGGATTTATTGTCTGGCGCGAGATAAGCGAGCTTATACACAAAAAGAAGCCTCTGTCGCTTTACAGCCGGCTCGTGATCACAATAACCGCGATATTGATATTCGGAGGCGCGCTGTTCTACCTTGTTTGCGAATGGAGCAACCCCGACACGCTCGGAGACTGTTCGTTCGGCAGCAAGATGATACGCAGTCTGTTCCAATCGGTAACAACACGCACAGCCGGCTTCAATTCCATAAACATGGATAAGCTGACACCGCTGTCGAAGTTCGGTACGCTGCTGCTTATGTTCATCGGCGGCTCACCCGGATCAACGGCAGGAGGAATAAAAACCGTTACGATAGGTATAGTTCTCATATCGGTGTTCAACATCGCGCGCGGTCGCTCTGATATTGACCTTTGCAGACGACAGATAGACCGCTCTAACGTGCTTCGCGCGTTTGCGCTCACCTCGCTGGCGTTAACGCTCGTGGGGATCGGGACAGTGCTCGTATACGCCTTTGACGGGAACGATCTGCTCGATTCGGCGTTTGAGGTCGTAAGCGCGTTCGGTACGGTCGGGTTGAGCACCGGGATGACAGCATCGCTCGGACTCGCGTCGCGTATAGTTCTTATGATATTGATGTTCTCCGGCAGAGTGGGGCTTTTCACCGTGTCGTTCGCCACGCTCGTTCGGATCAACCGCGACAGAGCGATAAAATATCCGACTGCAAATATACTTATCGGCTGACCCCGGCAAATGAAAGGAAACAATGAAAAATGAGACTTACGTCGTTTTGTATCATAGGACTGGGCAACTTCGGCAGAACACTCGCCGAAACGCTTGCGTCGAGAGGAAATCAGGTGCTTGTAATCGACATTGATGACAAGCAGATAAGCGAGATCGCCGACAAGGTGACAAACGCCGTCGTCGGCGACGCAACCGACGAGGCGGTGCTGAAGGCGGCAGGCGTGAAAAGCTACGATTGTGCTATTGTCTGCCTCGGTCAACATATGCAGGACAGCATCCTTGTAACGCTGATGCTCAAGGAAATGGGTCTTCGCAAAATAGTTGCGCGTGCTCTGAGCGACCGGCACAGTAAGGTGCTTTCGCGCGTGGGCGCCGACCAGATCGTATTCCCGGAAAAAGACATGGCGCTCAAAACCGCTTACGCGCTCAGCAAGACCGATGTTCTCGGATTCATCGAATATTCAAAGGATTTCTCGATAGTCGAACTGAAAACGCCGCGCAAATGGGTCGGGCGCTCGATCAAGGAGCTTAATGTACGTCAGCGTTTCGGTGTCAACATAATCGCAACACTCGATGTCACCGGTGATTTTAAGCTTTTCGCCGACCCCGAAAGGAAATTCGGGGCAGAGGAAACGCTTATCATCATAGGTCAGAACGACAGCATAGAAAAGCTGACAAAATAAGATATGGAAATTTTTCTTACAATTATTTTATTTATTCTCGGGCTTGTGCTCATCGTCAAGGGTGGTGACTGGTTCGTAGATGCCGCCTGCTGGATCGCAGAGGTCACCGGAATACCGCAATTTGTCGTCGGCGCGACGATAGTGAGCATTGCTACAACACTGCCTGAGCTTATCGTTTCGATAGTAGCCGCGGCAGACGGCAAAAACGATATGGCGATCGGCAACGCGATAGGCTCTGTCACAGCCAACTCGGCGCTGATTATGGGAATCGCGCTCACCTGCATCCCATCAGTTATCAGACGCAGGGATTATATGATAAAGGGTCTCCTGCTTTGCGTCTCGGTCGCGGTTGTAACGGCGTTTTCTTTCGGCGGATCGTTCGGGCTTACAGGAACGATAATTCTGATGCTGCTTTTTGCCGTGTTCATAACGGACAACCTCATATCAGGCAAAAAAGGGCGCGAGCTGCTGGATGTTTCGCTTGAGGATTCACCGCTTGCCGCAAAAATAGTCAAGGAAGAGACCACCGTCGCAAAGGACGCAAAGACGGTTGTAATAAACATATTAAAATTCGCCGCCGGCGCCGCCGGAATAGTCGTGGGTGCCGACCTGCTCGTCGACAACGGAAGCAAGCTTGCCGCGTTGCTCGGCGTTCCTGAGAGCCTTATCGCCGTGACCTTCGTCGCGATAGGCACGTCGCTGCCTGAGCTTGTGACGACGATTACAGCAATAATTAAAAAGCAGGCGTCGCTTTCCGCCGGAAACATCATCGGCGCAAACACGATCGATATATGCCTCATAATGCCTTTGTGCAGAATCGTCTCGGGGAGCGACCTTCCGGTCAGTGCGCAGAGCATAAGGCTTGATATGCCGATGTGTCTGCTCGCGACGCTGATCATTGTCGTTCCGGCACTTATCACGAAAAGGTTCTCTCGTGTTACGGGAATCATCCTGCTTTGCATTTACGCCGTATATCTTGTGCTTCTGTGCACCGGTATAGTGCTATAGACCGAAAAGTATGAAAGGAAGCGGTTTTATGCCGCAGATAACAATGGATCGCCTCGGTTTCGACAGTAACAAATACATCCTCACACAATCCGAACACATCCGCGAGCGCATCTCACAGTTCGGAGGAAAGCTGTATCTTGAATTCGGAGGGAAGCTCTTTGACGACTATCACGCCTCGCGAGTGCTTCCGGGCTTCGCGCCCGACAGTAAGGTGCGGATGCTCCTCGAACTGAAGGACTCCGCGGAGGTCGTCATCGTCATAAACGCAGCCGACATCGAAAAGAACAAGCTGCGCGGCGATCTCGGCATAACTTACGACCTTGACGTTCTCAGGCTCATCGATGCGTTCCGCGGCATCGGGCTTTTCGTCGGCAGCGTAGTAATAACGCAGTACAACAGCCAGCCGGCCGCCGATTCGTTCATGCACCGCCTGAAAACGCTCGGGCTGAAGACTTATCTGCACTATCCGATAACCGGATACCCGTCGAACGTACCGCTCATCGTAAGCGACGACGGCTACGGCAAGAACCAATACATAGAAACCTCGCGTTCCCTTGTCGTCGTGACCGCGCCCGGTCCCGGCAGCGGAAAAATGGCGGTGTGTCTCTCACAGCTCTACCATGAGCATATGAGAGGCAATAAAGCAGGCTACGCAAAATTCGAGACGTTCCCGATATGGAATCTGCCGCTAAAGCACCCGGTCAACCTCGCATATGAGGCGGCGACGGCAGACCTGAGCGACGTAAACATGATCGACCCGTTCCACCTTGAGGCGTACGGCGTCACGACCGTCAATTATAACCGCGACGTTGAGATCTTCCCGGTGCTCAACGCAATATTCGAGCGCATATACGGTGCTTCGCCGTACAAATCTCCGACCGACATGGGAGTCAATATGGCAGGCAACTGCATAACCGACGACATAGTGGTGCGTCAGGCGGCAAAGGACGAAATAATCAGACGCTATTACTCGGCGTGCTGTTCGCTGCGCAAGGGCATAGGCAGCGAAGAAGAGGTATACAAGATCGAGCTGCTCATGAAGCAGGCGGGTGTCAGTGAAAACGACCGTCCCGTTGTAAGAGCGGCGCTTGACAAAGCCG
This sequence comes from uncultured Oscillospiraceae bacterium, assembly GCA_964523005.1. Lineage (GTDB taxonomy): Bacteria > Bacillota > Clostridia > Oscillospirales > CAG-382 > UMGS1307. The sequence continues at coordinate 13,420 of CAZFZL010000006.1, read as the reverse complement.
AATCGACGGGAGCGCCCGCGGCGGCGATAGAGCTCAACGACGGCAGAATAATAACGGGGAAGACCTCGGCACTGCTCGGCGCGTCCTCCGCGATGCTGCTCAACGCGCTCAAGGCGCTCGGAGGAATATCGGACAATATGCTTCTGATCTCTCCCGTCGTCATCGAGCCGGTACAGGACCTCAAAACGACATATCTCGGCAACCACAATCCGCGGCTGCACACCGATGAGGTGCTCGTTGCGCTGTCAATATGCGCGGCAACGAACCCGGTCGCCGCGTTCGCGCTCGAAAAGCTTCATATGCTCAAGGGCTGCGAAATGCACTCAAGCGTCATCCTGTCGCAGGTCGACGAATCGACGCTCAAGAAGCTCGGCATCAACCTGACGTGCGAGCCGAAGTATCAGACGAAAAAACTGTTCCATAAATAATTTTCACGAAAAAGCGCCGCGGAGCCTATTATGTCTCCGCGGCTGTTTTTTTTGCGGTTTTGCTTTTTTACGAACCGGTCTGCGCTCTGTACATCTGCGCATACAGTCCGTTTTGTGCCATAAGCGCGGTATGCGTGCCTTTTTCGGCTACGGTGCCGTGATCCATGACGATTATCACATCGGACGAGCGCACCGTACTCAGGCGGTGAGCGATGATAAACGACGTGCGTCCTGCCGTGAGATTCAGTACTGCCGCGCGTATTTTCTGCTCGGTGACAGTGTCGACGGAGCTTGTCGCCTCGTCAAGTATGAGCAACGGAGCGTCGGTAAGCATCGCACGCGCAATCGTTATAAGCTGCCGTTCGCCCTGACTCAGCTCGGCTCCGCCCTGCTCGAGCACTGTATCATAACCGTCCGGCAGCCGTTCTATGAACGAATCCGCGCCTGCCGCCTTCGCGGCGGCACGAAGCTGACCGTCCGTCACATTTTTCCTTCCGCAGCAGATGTTTTCGCGTATCGATTCGGCGAACAGCGCCGTGTCCTGAAGCACTGTCCCGAACGCGTTTCGCAGATCGTGCCGTCTGTAATCACATATGCTGTGACCGTCGAGCAGTATCATACCGCCCTGAACGTCATAAAACCGCGTGAGCAGGTTTATGAGCGTCGTTTTTCCGGCGCCCGTTTCGCCGACTATCGCCGCTTTCGTCCCTGCCGGGATCTTCAGCGAAAAGCCCTGCAGAATGGGGAGCTTTTCGTCGTATCCGAAAACGACGTCCCTGAACTCAACGAAGCCGCGTATGTTTTCGAGAGGAAGCGCATCGGGCGCGTCCGGCGGCTCGTGCTTTTCGTCCATTATCTCAAACACGCGCTCCGCTCCGGCAAGCGCCGTCTGAAAGTTGTTGTAGATGTTTGCGATCTCTACAAACGGGCGCGTGAACTGTCTGACATAGAGCAGAAAGCTCGATATCATGCCGACCGTTATCATGCCGTTAACTGCCAGGATACCGCTGACGACGGAGACGGCTACGAAGCCGAGATTGTTGATGACATTTGTCATCGGCATAAGCAGCCCGGACCATATGAGCGCTTTTGTGGAGATGTGCTGAAGCTCGGCGCTGCATTTTGTAAACTCACTCCGCGAGCGCTCCGTGCGGCAAAACGCCTTTATCACATTGAGTCCGGATACGTTTTCCTCGACGGTGCCGTTCATTCTCCCGAGCGTTCGCTGCTGAGATGCAAAGAGCTTGCGCGTGCGCTTTGTCACTGCGCGTGTGATCAGAAATATCAGTCCGACACCGATGAGCGCGACGGCAGTGAGATACGGGCTGAGAAAAAGCATCACCGCAAATATTCCGACGACGGTGAACGAATATGTCATAAGCTGTGAGAGCGAATTTGAAAGCGTCGTGCTTATGCTTTCGACGTCGTTGGTGAGCCGGCTCATAAGCTCTCCGTGCCTGTGTTTATCAAAAAACGAAAGCGGCAGCTTTATCATCGAAGCGAAAAGCGCGCTGCGTATCCGATAAACGAGGCGCTGCGCTGCGGCAGCCATGAGATACTGTTGCAAAAACCGTGCGAGCCAGTCGCAGATATACACTGCCGCAAGCGCCGCTGTAAGCGCCCGGGCAGCACTTCCTCCTTCGATCGCTTCGATTGTTTTGCCTATAACCAGCGGCGGAATTATCACCGCCGCGCACGCGAACGCCGACAGCAGCATCACCGTTCCGAGCCCCTGCCTATGGCCCTTCGTGAGCGTCCAAAGCCTGCGCAGCGTGCCCTTCATATCCTTGGGCCTCTCGTGTACTTTTATGCGTCCGGGACGCGATATGCCGCCTGAGTTTGCCGGCGGCGGCGTGAAATCATTCGCAGCCATCGTCAGCACCCCCGATCTGGGAACGGTATATCTCTCTGTATGCCGGGCAGTCGCGCAGCAGCTGTCCGTGCGGCGCGAAGCCGCAGACGACGCCGTCTTCAATACACAGCACGCGGTCGGCGCGCATGACTGAGCTGACACGCTGGCTGACTGTAAGTACAGTCGTGTCCTTCGCGTATTCCCTTATGTTGTCGAGCACTGCTTTTTCGATCTTTGCGTCCAGCGCGCTCGTGCAGTCGTCAAGAATGAGTATCTTCGGCTTCATTATCAGTGCTCTGGCTATCGTAAGCCTTTGCTTCTGTCCGCCGGAAAGGTTTACGCCGCCCTGCCCGAGCACAGTATCATACCCGTCGGGCGACGCGCATATGAACGTATCTGCACACGCGGCGCGCGACGCCTTTTCCACCGCTTCAAAAGGCGCATCCGGGCAGCCCCACGCTATATTATCTCTTATTGTTCCAGTAAAAAGCAGTGTCTTTTGCGTTACCGCAGCCACTGCCGCATGAAGCGATGACGAGTCCGCCCGCGTAACGTCGGTGCCGTCGATGAGCACTTGTCCGCCGTTTGCGTCGTATAGACGCAGCACAAGGCTCACGAGCGTCGATTTTCCGCTGCCCGTCGCTCCGATAATTCCTACAGTCTCCCCCGGACTCACGTAAAAGCTTATATGGCTGAGCGCACTGCGCGCCGAGCCTGAATAGGCGAACGAAACATCCCGGAATTCGAGTGAGCCGTCTTTGCTGAGCACAACGGGCGATGCCGCGGCTCGCTGTGTTGGCTTCTCTTCGAGCACCTCGTTTATCCTTGCCGACGATGCGGCGGCACGCGCGGCGATGTTAAGCGTATTCGAAATCATACCGAGCGCAAACGCCACCTGCGTCATGTAGTTAACGGACGCGATGAGCCGTCCTATCTGCGAAGCGTCACCGCTCTGTGCCATCACAAGAATCAACACAGTGCCGAAATTGACGGTCAGATTTATCAGCGGTACGAACACAGCCGCCGTGCGATGAGCTTTCGTGGCTGCTCTCGCCGTATCGGCGCAGGCGGTATTAAATTTTTCCGTCTCACCCGGCTCTGCGTTGAACGCTTTGACGACGCGCACGGACGAAAGAAACTCACGGCTGACCTTGTTGAGAGCGTCCTGTGTTTTCTGAAGGATCCCGAAGCGCGGATATCCGATCCTGATGTTCAGAAATATCAGCAGCGCACCCACCGCCAGCACACCGGCAATGACCGGCGTCTGCCGCGGTGACTGCAATATTATCAGCAGCGTCGCGCCGATGCAGACGATCGGCGCTTTGACCATCATACGCATACTGCTCGTGACGAAATCCTGCACCTGAGTGACGTCGTTAGTCATGCGCGTTATCACGGATGACGGACGAAGCGCGTCTATGTTTTCGGTCGAAAGCGCCATCACGCTGTCGTACATATCACAACGCAGCTCGTGACCGACCGCCTGAGAAGTCATTCCGGCAAAGATGTTTCGCATCACGGCGCAGAGCGCGCCGGCAAGCGCTATCGCAAGCATCGTAAGCCCGTATGAAATTATCATCCCCGTGTCGGCGTCGGCAACACCGTTGTCGACGATCTTCGCCATGAACGTCGGCTGCAGCAGGTCAGCGGCGGCTTCTCCGGTCAGAAAAAACGCCGACAGGAAAAATATCCGTTTGTGCCTGCCGATATATCGAAAAATGAGCTTCACGCCTTTGTCCTTTTCATTCGATGTGCTTATTAATGGATATGACCTGCCGTGCTTTTATCGCCGGCAGGTCATTTTTCATTTAGAATCCTCTTCCTCCGCCGCCGTGGCTTCTGCCCGACGAAGAGACCCTTCCGCCGCCTCCGCCTGACGAGCCGCCGGAGGACGGTGGATTGCGCGGTATACGGCGCGTCGTTACCACTTTGTTGACGAGTGTGTCGGAGTTCTGTGTAAGGTCGAGCTTACCCTGCTCATGCAGCGCGTAGTTATCTGCCTTTGTGTTGCCCTTGTAGCTTTTCTTTACCGCCGCGACAATGATAAGCATAAGAATGACAGCGGCGGCAAGACATATCACGGTTTCAAAAAACGTGAGCATCCTGTTTTTTACAATCGTACCCGTTGCAGGGTCGAAAACATAGCTTGGATTTTTATCTTCGTTTTCAAGATAATTCTCGCAGACGTTCAGAAACGCGCATGCCGCGCCGTAATAACTGCCGTCCGACACGTACGGTACCACTCTGTCGAGCAGAGCCTCCGTGCGGTCATAGTCGAAATTGTTGATTGTGTAGCCTGAGGTCGAGACGAACACCTTGCGGTTATCCATGTCGATAAGCAGCAGCACGCCGTCGTATGTCGAACCGTAGCCGTAGCCGTTGTAATCGAAAAAGTCGTCTGCGTATGCTGACGATTCTTTGCCGCCCGCATCGTTCGTCGTAACTATGACGACCGAGGTCTGATATTTCTCAGACATCCCCTGTGCGCGCACTGCAAGCTCCACGGCTTGTTCCTGCGTGAACAGGCTTGCACTGTCAACGACGAGCGCAGCATCGGCAGAAGCACATATCATGCACGCGATAAGAAGCACAGCGGCAAGCGCCGATGAGAACAATTTTTTCATCTTCCGCCCTCCTTATATCAGGTACGCTATGAGAAGCGATACCGCGAGCAGCACAGCCGCCGCGATCCCGGCGACGCGCCACAGCTTTGCCTTGTCGACGGGAAGCTCACCGTTTATCTTACCCGTCTGTCCGTTCATTGCGTAATAGAACATTTTGTCGTTCTTTTTATAGGTCAGCGCCCAGACCGGCAGGAGCGTGTACTCCCAATCCGCCTTGACGATGCTTGCGTTCGTTTGCTGCGAACGGATAACGTAACCGTTTATTGTGTCGCGAAAAAGCCGCTCTGTATAGTCTTTTATGTTGGTTTTGACCTCGGCCTCGAGCGCTTCACGCTCTATGTCGCGTTTTTCCGCCTGAAAACCCAGCAGATACGCCGACGAAAAATCGAGCATCCCCGTGCCGTCGAACGGCTGAACACTTTCGACGAGCTGTTTGTTGAGCTTTTTGAGCGCGCATTTTGTTATGTCCTCGAGGTGGACACTGCCGGCGCGCTGCAGATCATAGGTGCTCGTTTCAGTATATTCGATGTCTCCGACACACCATACGCGCGTCTTAATGCCCTTGGCGCTATATGCACCGTCGATGTCGCTGTCGACAAGCCAATACGGAAAGTAAATGCCCGTTATTTTTTCAACCTGCGACTGTGAGAAGAAGTCCTTCGGTACGAATTTTTTCTTTTTTATCCATGCCATGAAGCGTTTGACTGCTTCGTCCCTGTCGAACGCAAACGGTATCACCTTTGAAGGCAGATATTCCTTGTCGAGCCGCCCGGACAGCACGACCGGGTTATGGCAGTAATAACAGAACGTCGCCGCTGTCGTAGCGTCGGTCGCGATCTCCGCGCCGCAGCTCGGACAGGTATAGAGCATCGTAGTATCGCTTTCGTTTGCGCTGTCGCTCTCCTGCGTATCGTTTTTGATCTCCGCCTGTGATGCGGGGTCGAACGACTCCACTTGTTCCTTCGTAAATGTGCTCTCGCAGAATTCGCACAAAAAAGTCTGTTTTTCCGCATCGAATTTCAGTCCGCCGCCGCAGCTCGGACATTTATAGGTCAATACAGCCATCTGTCCACAGCCCTTCCGAAAAGAGTATATCACCCTTTTCCTTCAAAATCAAGTTTTTTCGTTTAGCTCCTGCCAGAGCCAGCCTTGTATTTCAGGATAAGTCAGCGCGTCCGGCAGCGACACGAACGTCTTTCGCTCCGCTATCTCGTCCTTGTCGCCGATCTCTCCAAGCGTCTTTATATCGGCGCGCCAGAACACACCGTAGGAGAGAGCTCCGTCTATGTCCACCTCGTAGGCGAAAAGCCTCGTGAGGGTGAATTCATCAGCGCCTGTTTCTTCCTTAGTCTCCCGCAGCGCCGCCTGATAAGGCGTTTCGCCTTTTTCTATATGGCCGCCCGGTGTCTCCCATGTCATATGGTCGTTTTGCCTTACGAAAAGCCATTTTTCTTCGTAGCGGCACGCCATCACCGAAAACCCGAACTGCACGTCTTCGTCTCCGATTCTTTTCACCTTCAGCATATATATGACCCTTTCTATTTACTGATGCAGTCATGATAGCACAAGGGTACGCTTTTTGTCAATAAAAAAAATGAATTGCCGTCTTCTGTCGGAACGTGCCGCGCCGAGGCGGCATATTATGTATAAAGCCGCCGCAAGGCGGAAATCTGCGAAAGGAAAGTGACGCTTCAGCATGAATGAAAAGATACTGCGAACAGCGATGGATATGCCTGACGGCGATCCGCACTCCTCGCTGCCGCTCGCAATGGTTTACTCGCTCCCTCAAAGCTGGGACGGAATATATGATACCGATATAGCGCTGTACAGAGGCACTTTGTTCAGCGCGCTCGACAAGCCCTTCCTCGGCGCAAAATGGGAGGACATGGAAGATGAATAACGACAGAAAACTTCTGATGCGCCGTCTGCAGGCGGCAGACTTCGCGCTTTATGAAACAGTGCTTTTTCTTGACGGACATCCGGACAACAAAAAAGCGCTCGAATACTATCAAAGGATCAAAGCGGAACGCGACAGGCTAATGACCGAGTATGCCGAAAAGTACGGGCCGCTCACTCCCGACCGCGTGGGAAACCAGACGCGGTGGGATTGGGTGGATTCACCGTGGCCGTGGCAGCGTTCGAAGGAGGATGTCTGAATGAAAAGCAACATCATAATAACCGACAGCGCCAAACACATCGAAAGGAGGCTCTCATATGTGGGGTTATGAAAAGAAACTGCAATATCCCGTAAACATCAAAAATCCCAACGCCGCGCTCGCAAAGCTCATCCTCACCCAGTTCGGCGGCCCGGACGGTGAGCTAGGTGCATCAATGCGCTATCTGAGCCAGCGTTACACGATGCCCTACAAGGAGGTCGTGGGAATACTCACCGACATCGGCACGGAGGAGCTTGCTCATATCGAAATGGTCTGCGCCATCGTCTACCAGCTCACGCGCGACCTGACGCCGGAGCAGCTTGCCGAGCAGGGCTTTGACGCATATTTCGTCGATCATACCACAGGGCTCTACCCCGTCGCCGCTTCCGGCGTGCCGTTCGGTGCGTGTGCGTTCCAGTCGAAGGGCGACGTGTTCGCCGACCTGACAGAAGACCTTGCGGCAGAACAGAAAGCGAGAGCGACCTATGAGAATATACTCCGCTTCTGCGACGATGCCGACGTGCGCGATCCGATCCGCTTTCTGCGCGCGCGCGAGATCGTGCATTTCCAGCGCTTCGGCGACGCCATGCGCATAGCGCAGGATTCGCTCGACAGCAAAAACTATTACGCATACAACCCGGAATACGACAAGCCGTAACGGAATGTCCGGCAAAAAACAGGCAGAGACTCATTCCTTGTCTCTGCCTGTCATATTTATTGCATTTTATTATTGACAAAAGTAAAATATATGGTATCATGGTAGCAATAGAATAACAAGAAAAGAACCGTCGTTGTCAGCAAGGAAGGGCTTTTCTGTATTATTTACTGTGAGGTAAAGCGTATGGATAAAGCCGCTTCTGTTTTTTTGCGCCGGGACATACACACGGACGACCCACACCATATAATAAAATGGCTCAATAATACCAATGTTACCGCGTTTCTCTCCGACTCAAGCGTTTCGGCGAGGGAGCTGGAAATAATGACGCGGCAGCTTCCCGATTATCTTTGGGCTATGCAGCTCAACAGTCAGGGGATCTTTTATATGATCGATGTCGAAGAAGCTCCTGCCGGGTTCATCAAGCTCGTCGAATCGGGCAAAGACGAATATGAGATCGTGGTCACCATCGGAGAAGAAAGCGCGTGGGGGATAGGCTTTGGTACCGATGCCGTGAAAAAATGCCTGTACAGCGCCTTTTTCGACCGGCGTGCAAAAGCGATCGCCGCAACGATCCACAACAAAAACGAACGCTCGATCCGGCTTTTTGAAAAGCTGAAATTCGAGCGTTCGGGAATAAAGAACGGGTATTATAAATATCTTCTCACGTTCGACAAATACATCGCGTAAAAGCCCTAAAGGGGCTTTTTCGTTATCGCAGCGTATTTTCTCGGATAGCATTCCGGTGTCGGGCGCGTTTTTTCAAATACGACGAGCGTATGGGTATGATCGGTTTCCGGGATGATAACGGACTCGCATTCGACGAGCTTCGCGCCGAGCGCTTTTGCCGCGCTGTGGGCGTTTTGAGCTTCTTCGCCGCCGCTTCGTCCCTTCATGGCTATGAAATATCCGCCCGTTTTGACGAACGGCAGCGCCAGTTCACACAGGACGTTAAGCACGGCGACGCCGCGTGCGGTAGCAACGGTGAAGCGTTCACGGCACTCTGGTCTGTGTGACAGCTCCTCGGCTCTGCCGCAGAGCTGCGAGGTGTTTTCAAGCCCGGCAAGCGCCGCTGCACTTTGTGCAAACGCAAGCTTCTTCGCCGTGCTGTCGAGCATCGTCACATCCACATCGGGTCTGAAAAGCGCTATCGGCAGCGCGGGGAAGCCTGCGCCCGTGCCTATATCTATAAGCGACGCGTTGTGCGCGATGAAGCGAAGCGGCGTTATGCTGTCGTAAAAATGGAGCATGGCGACGTCTTTCGCGTCCGTAATGGCGGTCAGGTTGTACTTTTCATTTTCGGCGACGAGAAAATCGGCTAACAGATCGACCTTTTTTGCCGCCGTTTCGTCAAGCGCGGCGTATTTGCCGAGATATTCGGATACATTCATCAGCTGCGTGCACCTCCGGCAAGATAGATAAGAAGCACGGATATATCGGCAGGGCTTACGCCGCTTATGCGCGAAGCCTGACCGACGTTCAGCGGCCGCTGCATCTGAAGCTTCTGCATCGCTTCGATGCGTATGCCCTTTATCGATGTATAATCGATGTCCGGCGGAAGCTGCTTGTTTTCGAGCTTACAAAAACGTTCGACCTCGGCTTTCTGGCGTTTTATATAGCCTTCGTATTTTATTTCCGTTTCGACGCAAAACGCGAGATCCTCCGACAGGTCCGGTCTCGACGTGTCGAGCGGCGCTGTTTCGCGGTAGGTTATTCCGGGCCGCCTGAGTACATCGGCGACGCGGATCCCGCCCTCCGGCTCAGCGTATGAATGAGCTGCGAAAAGTGCGCGAAGCCCATCGGACAGCGGCAGCGTCGTTTCTCTCACGCGTTTGAGCTCTGCGGCGAGCGCCTTCTCCTGAGCGAGAAATTTTTCATGCCGCTGCGCGCTGACAAGTCCGAGTCCATATCCCTTTTCGAGCAGCCTTGCGTCGCTGTTGTCCTGCCTGAGCAGCAGCCTGTATTCGCTGCGTGAGGTCATGATACGGTACGGCTCAGCCGTGCCCTTGACGGTCAGATCGTCGATGAGCGTGCCGATGTACGATTCAGAGCGCGAAAGTGTGAACGGTGCGTCGCCTTTTACGCGCAGCGCAGCGTTGATCCCGGCGATAAGCCCCTGCACTGCCGCTTCCTCATAGCCTGACGAGCCGTTGAACTGCCCGGCACCGTAAAGACCGGGTATATCCTTGAAGCAAAGTGAGGCGTCGAGCTGCGTCGGCTCGCAGCAGTCGTATTCTATCGCGTAAGCCGGGCGCATTATGACCGCGTGCTCAAAGCCGCGTATCGAATGGACGATCTGCTTTTGTACCTCCTCGGGAAGCGAGGAGCTCAGACCCTGCAAATACATTTCCTTCGTGTCGTCGCCGAGCGGCTCGACAAAAAGCTGGTGGCGTGTTTTGTCGGCGAAGCGTACGACCTTGTCCTCTATACTCGGACAATAGCGCGGTCCGGTGCCCTTTATCATACCTGAAAAAAGCGGCGAGCGCGAAAGGTTCGCGCGTATTATTTCATGCGTTTTTTCATTCGTATAGGCGATATGACATACGGCGGTGTTACGGCGTTCGTATTCGTCGGAAAACATCGGCACATCGCTGTCGCCCTCCTGAAGCTCAAGGGCAGTATAATCTATGCTGTCGGAATGGATCCGCGGCGGTGTACCCGTCTTGAAGCGCATTATCTTCACCCCGGCATTTTCGAGCGAGCGCGTCAGCTCCGACGCGGCAAGCGTGTTGTCCGGTCCTGCCTGATACGAGGTTTCGCCGACAATAATTTTCCCGCCGAGCGAGGTTCCGCTCGCAATGACAGCGCATCTGACGCTGTAAAACGCTCCGAAGCGCGTCAGAACGCCTGCTACAGCGCCGTTTTCATCTGTGCGCAGCTCTGTTACCTCCGCCTGCACAAGCGACAGGTTCGGCGTGTTTTCAAGAGTGCGCTTCATGTACGCGCTGTATGCGCGCCGGTTTTCCTGCATTCTGAGCGAGTGAACGGCAGGGCCCTTGCTCGAATTGAGCATACGGCTTTGCAGCATTGCAAAGTCGGCCGCTCTGCCCATCTCGCCGCCGAGCGAATTCAACTCACACACGAGCTGTCCCTTGCCCGTTCCGCCGATCGACGGATTGCACGGCATATTGCCTATAAGATCCATGCTCAGCGTGAAAAGCACTGTCCGGCATCCGAGCCTTGCCGCTGCCAGCGCCGCCTCTATTCCCGCGTGACCTGCTCCGATCACGGCTATATCCATATCATTTACGGTATATTCGACCATACCTGCTATGCTCTCCCTGCAATAAATTTACTTGCCTACGCAGAATTTTGAGAAGATCTCGTTTACGATATCCTCGGAAACCGAGCGCGAATCGATCTCTCCGAGCGCGCCGAGCGCCGATTCTATATCGGAAACCGCGATGTCCTGTGTGAAGCTGTCAAGCGTGACGAGCGCGTCGTTTATCGCGTCGCGCGCGCGTATGAGCGCAGCGTTCTGCCGCGCTGACAGCATTATCTCATCCGCGCCGCCGAACTCGTTTTCGCCGCAGATCTCACCTATCATGTGCGCGAGCTTATCAAACCCCTCGAGCGTTTTCGTGCTGACGATTACACTGTTCTCGAAGCGTGACGAATATTCGCCGGCATAGCGGGCTTTTTTATCGCTCTTGTTGAGCACCGCAATACAGCAAGCACGCTTTTCGCTAATAAGCGATATGACCTCTTCGTCGAGCGCATCCGGCTTTTCCGACGCGTCAAATACGGCGAGCAGCAGCTCTGCAGAAGCGATATTGCGCTTCGTGTGCTCTATTCCGACCTTCTCGACGGGATCGAAGCTTTCGCGAAGTCCTGCTGTGTCGGATAGCAGCAGCAGCACGCTGCCGACAGTCACCTGCTCCGTAACGACGTCGCGTGTCGTACCCTCTATGTCGGTCACTATTGCTCTGTCATAGCCTGCAAGCGCGTTGAGCAGGCTCGATTTTCCGGTATTGGGCTTTCCGATGATCGCACATCTGACGCCCTCCGACACCGCCTTCATATATTTTCGTCCGCCGAGCATCCTGTCCGCCTTTTCGCGGCATTTCGTCAGCCGCGTGCGCATTTCTTCTATACTCAGATCGGTCATGTCCTCATCGGGATAATCGATATACGCGTACACCGAAGCGGCGATGTTCCGCAGCTCACTGCTCATAGCATCGATGGTCTTTGTCAGCGCGCCGCCGAGCTGCGCATGAGCGACAGACAGATGTACCTGTGTTTTCGCATCGATGATTCCGCCCGTTGCCTCTGCCTGTGAAAGCGTGAGAACGCCGTTCATGAAGGCGCGCCGCGTGAACTCGCCTGCCTGTGCCGGGCGTGCGCCGCACGCGAGCACCGCTTCAAGCACGCGAGAGGTAACGTACATTCCGCCGTGACACGAGATCTCCGCCGTGTCCTCGCCCGTGAAGGAACGGCCTGCGGCAAAAAGCGTTATAAGCCCGTCGTCGATCTCTTCGCCGCCGAGCGCTATTTTTCCGTATATTGCATATCTGCGCGGGTATTCACCCGGCTTTTTCCCCGAAGCAGGGAAGAATATCCTGTCGGCGAGCGCAAATGCGCCGTCTCCGGAGATCCGTATAACGGCTATGCCGCCTTTTCCGGCAGGCGTAGATACCGCAGCTATCGTTTCCATATAAAAACCTTCTGAATTATTATGAGAAAACGGGCTGCCGCAAAAACGGCAGCCCGACAGCTTATATATCCTTCTTTGCCTTCTCAAGCGTGACAACGACTCTGCGGTCGGCGCCCTGTCCGACTGAATATGTGGTCGCGCCGGGTATTTCCTGTACCTCGGAGTGGATTATACGCCTTTCGTAGGATGACATCGGCTCAAGAGTGAACGGCTTACGGAATTTTTTTGCTTTCTCCGCCATTCTTCGTGCAAGCGTTCTGAGCGCCTCCTCGCGCTTTGCGCGGTAATTCTCCGCGTCTACCTGAACTCTGACGTATTCGCCGCCCTCTTTGTTTGCGGCAAATCCGGTCAGATACTGAAGTGCTTCAAGCACGTCGCCGTGCCTTCCTATGAGAACGCCCATGTTTTCGCCGCTGACGGAAAGCATTATGCGCTCCGGAGTCTGCTCGGACTCGACCTTAGCGTCCAGCCCCATATCGTCAAGCACCGTGCGAAGAAAATCCTCAGCAAGCGCCATTCTCGTTTTCTCATAAATAACTTTTACCTTTGCGTCGCTTGCTCCGAATCCGAGAAAGCCCTTGCTCGGCTCATCAAGAACCTCGTATGTCACATTGTCAACGTCTGTGCCAAGCTCGACTGCGCCCGCTTCAACGGCCGCTTCAACGGTTTTCGCCGTTACGATCGTTTCTTTAGTCATGATTATTTATTATCCTCATTGTTACCGTCATTGCTGTCGCTGTTCGCGCGATGCTCTTCCTGAGCCTTCTTCGCAAGCGCGGCGATTTCTTTATCTTCTTCTTCTTCTTCTTGAGCGAGCTTTTCGTTCTTTGCTTTTATCTTCGCCGCACGCTCTTCCGACACTACCATTTCGTCATAGGAATCATCGTCTTCATCGACCTCGATAAGAAGCACCTTTTTCTTCTTTTTCTTCTTCTTAAGCGCTGCCTCGGCAACCGCTATCTGCTCCTGCGTTATCTGCGGTATCGGCATAGCTTTGTTCAGAAGCATTGTCTGAACTATCGAAAGCACACTTCTGTAGATCCAGTAGATG
>CAZFZL010000005.1:12372-25456 GCA_964523005.1 uncultured Oscillospiraceae bacterium | reverse complement strand
CATGAGCGCCCGGCTTTATACGACTGCTGCGTCCGAGTGATACGCCGTCGGAAATGTGCGCTCCGGCACCCACTATGCTTCCGCTCCCGATCCTGCAGTCAGTGCCGATTTGCGCACCGTCACACAAAATGCTCCTGCACACGACGGAGCCTTCGCCGATGCTCACGTCGTCGTGGATGATGCTTCCGATGAGCTTTGCGCCCTTCCCCACCCGTAGATTTTTGCCTGCGGCAGAACGCCTTCCGCTCATTTTGATTTTTCCGGAATAAGCGTCCTCGTTACAACGGTAATAAGCAAAAAGGTCGCCGATATCGCACCAATAGCCCTCGCATACGACGGCGTTGATGCGCTGGGTCTTCATCACGCGAGGAAAGAGATCTTTTGAGAAATCACACACCTCCCCGTCTCCTATCAGCTCAAGCACGCTTTTGTCCATTATATATATTCCGCTGTTGACCAGGTCGCTGACCGCCTTTGACAGCGGCGGCTTTTCGACAAAACGCTTTATAAAGCCATCGCTGTCGAGTGTCACCGTCCCGTATTCCGTTACGTCGGCACTTCGGGTGAGAAGGACGGTGAGCTTCGCGCCGGAAGCGGCATGCCTTAGCACCGCGTCGCGCAGGTCAAAATCACACAGAGCATCGCCGCTTATAACGAGGAACGTATCTTTGAGCGCGCTCTGTGCGTTTTTTACCGCGCCTGCCGTTCCAAGAGGGGCTTTTTCTTCGAAAAAAGTAAGCTTTACGCGAGGGTGAGTGACGGATTTGAGCTTTTGAGCCATGTACCCTGTCGTTACTGCGGCGTGCGTTATCCCGTTGTCGGCGAGCAGATCAAGTATCCGTTCGAATGCGCTCCTGCCTGCGATCGGCGCGAGCGGCTTCGGAATAGTATCCGTCAGCGGCGAAAGCCGTGTTCCGCGCCCGCCCGCGAGCACGACCGCGTTTATTCCCGACATTAAGGTGTCTTTTTCTTTTTCGTCCATGTTTTCACAGCCTCTGCTTTTTTCTTTTATTGTACTCACGGCAAAACATATCTATACTTCGTACATAAATGAAAAATTACTTGACAGAACCGCGTATAAAAAATATAATATATACGATAATGAGTACCGCGCGTCAGAGACGCGCCGAAGCGGAAGGAATAACGCATTGAGCTTTATTGAAACGCCCGGGGAGCGTAATATCACGATCGGGAATTTTGACGGCGTACACATAGGACATCGCCGCCTTATCGCCCTGCTTGGAGACGACGCGCGCAGAACGGTGTTTACTTTTACACACCATACTCGCGAAGGAACACCCGATTTTGCTCGCCTGTATCCGCCTGAAATAAACGATATGATCCTTCGCTCGCCGGCGGTCGGTGCAGAAGAAATCATACGCGCTGATTTTGCGTCGCTGTGTGCGATGGAGCCGGAAACTTTCGTAAACGAAGTGCTCTTCCCTCTTTCTTTGCGCAGCGTAGTATGCGGAAACGATTTCAGGTTTGGTAAAGGCGCAGTTGGCGACACAAAGCTGCTCGGAGCGCTGCTCGGCGCGCGAGGCGTAAGGCTCGTCACCGTCGGGTGTGTAAGTCTCGGCTGTGAGCCGGTGAGCACGACGGCGATAAAAAAAGAGCTTTCGCTCGGAAACCCCGCAAACGCGGCAAAAATGCTCGGCTGCTGTTACTTTATACATTCAAAGGTGAATGCCGGCAATCGGCTTGGCAGAAGGCTAAACGCCGCTACGGTAAACCAGTCGCTGTACTCGGGCTGTCAGGAGCCTCGATACGGCGTTTATGCTTCTGTCTGTACGACAGACAGCGGCACTTACCGTTCCGTCACCAACGTCGGCGTGCGTCCTACCGTAGGCGCGGGCGTGCCAAACGCCGAAACACATATACTCGGATATGCCGGGGATGAGCTGTACGGAAAAGAAATAACCGTTTCTCTGACCGACTATATACGACCGGAAAAGCGTTTTGCTTCGCTTGAGGAACTCGCACGGCAGATAGAAAAGGACAAGCAGACGGTGCTGCAGCTGCCCGTTCATAAAAAAGATACAATTATTTTCTAAAAAAAGAGTGACAATCTGCGCTTTTTATGGTATTATCTAAAAAGAATGTTTTTGAGAAGGAGCATCAGGATGACCAAAAGGTTCATTACGGCGCTGGCAGCCGTTCTAATATTTATTTCGTCTTTTTCCTCTGTGTGCTTTGCTTCGGAAGCCGATGACGTTTTTAAAAACACCCTCAACAGCAAGCAGGTTGTCGTGACGTGCGCGGACAACAATCAGAAGCTTCTTGAAAAGAATCCGCTCGTACCTACCGCTCCCGCCGGAAGCGCAAAGCTTATGACGGCGCTGCTCGTGGTCGAATATATGGAAACCGTCGGGAAAGACATTTCAAGCACAACATATACTATACCGAGTGAAATCTCAAAGCAGTTTTCAGGCGTGGCAAACATCAATCTTCAAAAAGATGAGGAAGTCACTATCGCAGAGCTGTTGTATTCCCTTCTCGTGAGCAACGCGAACGACGCATGCCTTGCGCTGGCTATGTATGTTGCCGGCACTGAAGAAAAATTCGTTGAGCTGATGAACAAAAAAGCGGACGAGCTCGGCGCCGAAAATACTAATTATATCAACTGCACCGGCTTCGACGGCGCAGGCGGTGAAACTACAGCATACGACGCGTCTCTCGTGCTGAGCGCCTTTTACGCCCGTAACGAGCTTGTCGAGATGACCAAGGTCACAAGATATACGATGCGTGCGACAAATAAATCGTCGTCACGCGCAATGAACAATAAAAACCATCTCATCTCGAAGATACTTACCTCTAAATACTACAGCTCGGAAGCTGTGGGACTTATGTATACTTATACTGAGGAAGCGGGTCACTGCCTGTTTACCGCCGTTGTCAAGGATGAGCTTACTTTTCTCGTGGTGCTCATGGGTTCAACGTCTGTCGCGGTTTCAACCGAAGACACAGATCACATAATGTGCTTTAACGATGCCGCCGATGTTTTCGGCTGGTGCAGCGGCTTCGGATACCAAACGCTCGTTTCTTCGTCAAATCTGCTCGGACAGATCGAAGTAACCATGTCGAGCTCAAGCGAGGCGGTGTCCTACCACCCTGCCGAGACGATAGAATTTCTCGTCAAGACGACTGAGTTCGACGCGGAAAAGATCTCAAGGGTCATTACCCTCACCGATGAAGCGCAGGCGGGACTTGAGGCACCTGTCACGAAGGACGATAAAATCGGAATTGTGGAAATCTGGTACGGCAATACGTTGATGGGAACGACCGACGTTGTGCTTACATCCTCCGTCGACAGAAGCGAAATGCTTTATATATGGGCAAAAATACAGTCAGTGCTGTTCAGCAAGGGCATGAAAACAGCCGGGATTATATTCGTTTCACTCATTGCGTTGTATATCCTGCTGAGTATAGTGCTCAAAATTGTAAAGACAGTACGGCGGATAAAACGGAAAAAAGCACGCAAAGCGGAAGGCGGTTCCGGAAAGCGTCGCGTGTATTATTATGTAGATGATGACGACGATGATGCTGACGACGACTATTACGAATAAATCCAAGAAAACACGTTCAACCGGCGTTGTTTTCAAAAAAAGCACTTGCAATTATGCTAACGCCGTGATATAATCACAATGTTGCACATCACACAATTTCAGGGCGAAGAAGAAAAACGCCCGGTTACTCTGAAAGGTAAATAGATTTATGAACACTCTTCAAATCGTTCTTTGCAGTATAATAGGAGTTCTTGCGGTAATTATAACTGCCACCGTGCTCCTTCAGAGCGGCAAGACGAAGAACCTGTCCGGCGCGATAGCCGGCGGCGCTGAAACCTTCCTCGGTAAGGACAGAGCGAAAAAATGGGACAAGTTTTTTGACAAAGTTACACTGATATGCTCGGTTGCGTTCGCCGTGCTTGTGCTTGTCGTCTTTATAGTACAGCCTTCGTCGGGCTCAACCGCTGATACCAGCTCCTCCGCTTCGTCCACCACCTCCACCACCTCCACCACATCCGCGACGTCCGCTGATGAATCCGCCGATGAGTCCGCTGATGAATCAGTTGATGAATCAGTTGATGAATCAGTTGATGAATCAACGGAAGAATCCGCAGCTGAATAACAACCGGAAGGCACATATCCGGTCACGGACATGCCGGGAATGACTGACGCCTGGATATACGACACAAAAGAGCTTCCGGAAGACGCGCAAAAACACGCGCCGCGGAAGCTTTTTATGTTTTTTATCCTTTTTTCATATAAAACAGGAGGAAAAGGCTCATGATAAGGCAAAAAGCAAAGGCTATAATTTATGAGGATATATTCTCAGACCGCTATGCGAGACTGATCGAACCGAAGGAAATCGACGGTCAGCGCGACTTTTTCATACCTCCGCACATTACGCAGGGAGCGCTGACGGGAGACTGTGTTGAGATACAGATCCGCACCGCCTCAAGGATCCCGGACAATTTTAAAATAGTCCCGACCCTCGCAAAGAGCGGAAAACCCTATGCAAAATACGCTGCCGTAAACAGAATACTGGAATATAGCAATAACTATTGTATCGGTCATTATGTCGCCGAAGGCGACGGGTTTTTCGTGCCTGACGACAGGAGCATACCGCGCCTTCCGATCTTTAAAACGAGACGTCAGAACGCCGTTGACGGCGAAAAAGTGCTTGCGACCATCAGCAGAAAGAAGTACGCTCAGGAGTATAAAGCCGCTATCGAAAAGACATACGGAAACAGCAGACTTTTTGAGGCTAATTATAACGCTCAGCTTGACGCCGTCTACGGCGATCTCGGCTTCGGCGGCGACGAGGTTGATGCGATCAATGTTTTCGAAACGCCTTCTCAGAACAAAGCAAGAAAAGACCTCCGCTCTAAGAGCGCTGTAACGGTAGAGGGCGGTGATTCGTCCCCCGGAATAGCTTATTCTGTTGAACGCGATGGCGACGGCTACACGCTTTATGTCCATTATGCTGATCTTGATGAATATGTCAAGCGGTCATCGGCTCTTGACGATGTGCTGAAAAAACGCATGAGAAATCTGCGTATGCCGCATAAAAGTGTCGGAATGCTTCCTGATAAGCTTTTTAAAATAGTATCGTTTACCGCCGGCGAGGACAAGCTTGCGCTTTCACTCGTCATGCACTTCACGAAGGATGGAAGCTGCACGGGCGTTGAGTGCGCCGAATCGATTATAAACGTCACGGTAAACGGCAAATACGACGAGCTCGACGCGCTCATAAAGAACAGCGATATGTCTTCAACGATGAGGATAAGAGACAAATATGCGCCGGTAATGGATATGCTCAAGCTGATGTACGGCTTCGGCGCCGTTCTAATGCGTAAGCTTGATAACTCCGGTGCGTTCGTAGGCACTGACCTTATTCCCGCGTTCGTCTTCGATGGCTGGCAGCCGGTAGACCTTGTTGAAACCGATCTTTGCGACATAAAGCTGCTTCGCAGATGTATTTATGTCGCGACCGGTATTGCTGTCGCCGACCACATCGGAAAAAACGGCTTCCCTCTCATTTATCAGGAGAACCCTGAGCCGGGAGCAGAGGTCATGCGCGAGATAGGCGAATATTGGGACGGCGAGCTTTCAAAGGAAAACCTTTGCTCGGTGCTGTCTACGTTGTATCAAACAGTAACCGTAAGCGCTGCACAGAAAACGCAGTATATAAAAATGTTCCGCGCCGTATCAAAAACGAGCGCTTCGTCCGTACCGGCGAGGCATCATATGTATAAGGTCAATGCGTTTGCGCTTATGCCGTCACCCTGCACAAACTACGGCGGCTTATGCATGCTGCGCATTTTTAAGGCATATCTCGCCGGCGACAAGGACTTAGCCAAGGAAATAGCCGAGGACGGCGTTTGGAGCTTTAAACAGCACAACGCATACCATCTGGCGATAGAGGAACGCCTGTATGACCTTGCGATGGCAGCGTATGTTTCCTACCGGCATTATCCTGCAGAGGCAGTCGTTTCGGGAATTAGCAGGGAAGAGCTGGCGATTACTCTCGCAAACGGCGGAGTTGGCTGGATAAAGTCGAGAATGCTCGAAGGAGCGGTTTACGATTCCGATACAAACACCGTGTTTTACCGCGGCACCAAGCTGAAATTCGGTTCGTATATTACCGTCGTGTTCGAAGAGCTGAATTATAACGAGGGAAGAGCATATTTTGCTCCCCACAGATAAAATGTTCCACGTGGAACAATTTCGAAATGAGGATTATCTTGCACGGAAAAATTATCAGATCTGGCGTACCGCTTGTTGCGGCGGCGCTGATTGCGCTGAGCGCATGTTCGCTCGGCGGATCGCCCGGCCAAACCGTTGATACGCCTTCCGGAGTATCACAAGCCGGGACGACATCTTCGATAGGCGACAGCTATCTCACAGCACAGCAGCTTCTCGACACGTTTGAAACAAAAAATTATCAGGGCGCTGTTTTTACAGTCGCTACAACAAGGCAGAACACGTTTGTGCCGGACGAAGAAAACGCAGGCCTTATCAGCACGGCTGTAATTGACCGTAACAAACTGGTCGAAGACAAATACAACATTACGATCGTTGAAAAGCTATACGAAGAAGAGAACCTTCTAACCGAGCAGAAAAACGCCTCTCTCTCGGGAACGGCGATAGGGAACATCATTGCTGCGCCGGGAGAAGAGATCGCGGTCATGGCGCAAAACAAGCTGCTTTTAAGCCTTTACGAACTCCCGTATTTCGATCCGCTCGCGGATTATATGGACGTTGAGCTTGTGAAGTCGGCAACCGTAGGCAACACGATGTACGCGATGTACGGAACAGTATACGACATAAAGAACAATCTTTGGGCTGTCTTCTACAATAAAGACCTGCTCACGGAATACAGCATCGACGATCCGTACGATTATGTAATAAACGGAACGTGGACGTGGAAAACATTTCTTGATATGGCGTATACGGCGGCAGCAGAGACGGTTAATAAGAAATCTCCTGATCTGAATACGGACATCTACGGGTATGCTTCTTATTTCAATGGTGCTGCCGATTACGATCTTGCGGACGCGATGTGGCAGTCAGCAGGGCTGTCGTATCTCGGAACGACGTTTCGAAGCGAAAAGCTAACGATCAACATTGATATTGATGTCGCCGAAAGCATAAGGGCATACATGAAGGAAGCATCGCTTTCGAATGACGCACGTTATAGCGGCGAAGGAACGGACGCGATAAAAGCTTTTACAGCGGGACGAATATTGTTTTATGTCTATCAGGTCGGACTTGCGTCAACACTCATAGACAGCGAGGCATCGTGGGGCGTTGCGCCGCTGCCGAAGGTTAGTGAAGCACAGGAGGTGTACAATTGCTGGGTCGATCCGCAGACGATCGCAATAGCGGCGGCGGCGAGTGATCCGGACACGGAATTTACCGGAACGATACTCAGAGCACTTTGCGCTTCATCGTATGAAAAGACCGGAGAGGCTGTTGAAGAAACGTATTTGAATTACTACCTGACTGACAACAGGGCAGCGGTGATGCTTTTCAATTATGTATTTGCAAATCCGCAGCTCGACCCTGTACACATATACGGCACGGGAATGCAAGAGCTCGGAAAAGAGACGACCGATATTGTGCATTCGCTCATAAAAGCGTCGTCAAAGATAAAATCATATCTCCTTTCGAGCAGCAACCTGACTCTTATCGAGGATTTTCTTGCCGACACCTTCAAATAAACAACAATAAATACCATACATGAAAGGAAATTTTGTTATGCTTAACAAAAAAACAGTAGAAGATATCGAGGTAAAAGGCAAGCGAGTGCTCGTACGCTGTGATTTCAACGTACCGCTCGACGGCAGCACCATCACCGATGACAAACGTATCGTCGGTGCGCTTCCGACCATCAAATATCTCGTAAAGAACGGCGCAAAGGTCATACTTTGCTCACATCTCGGTCGTCCGAAGGGTGAATTCAACATGAAATACACTCTTGCACCTGTTGCAAAACGTCTCAGTGAGCTTCTCGGCCAGAACGTAGAGCTTGCTTCTGATGTCATCGGACCGGATGCAAAAGCGAAAGCAGACGCTCTCAAGGACGGTCAGGTAATGCTTCTTGAAAACGTGCGCTTCCATAAGGAAGAGGAGAAAAACGATCCCGCGTTCGCAAAAGAGCTCGCTTCTCTCGCAGACGTATATGTCAACGACGCTTTCGGTACAGCGCACAGAGCACACGCTTCGACTGCCGGCGTAGCTGATTACCTGCCCGCGGTGTGCGGATATCTGATCCAGAAGGAAATCAATGTTATGGGCGGCGCGCTCGCCGATCCCAAGCGTCCCTTTATAGCCATCCTCGGCGGCGCAAAGGTCTCCGATAAGATCGGCGTCATCAACAACCTGCTTGACAAGGTCGACACAGTAATAATTGGCGGCGGCATGGCATACACCTTTGACAAGGCGTTCGGCGGCAGCATCGGCACGTCCCTCTGTGAGGACGATAAGATCGAGCTTGCGAAAGAAATCGTCGAAAAAGCAAAGAAAAACGGCGTGAATTTCCTTCTCCCCGTGGATAACGTCTGCGCAAAGGAATTCAGCAACGACGCAGAGCAAAAGGTGTTCCCGGCTAATGAGATAGCAGACGGCTGGATGGGTCTTGATATCGGCGATGAAACCATAAAGCTCTTCTCAGAGCAGATCAAAGGCGCCGGAACGATCATCTGGAACGGACCGATGGGTGTGTTCGAGTTTGATAACTTCGCAAAAGGCACGAAGTCAATAGCCAAAGCAGTCGCAGAAAGCGGCGCGATCTCTATCATAGGCGGCGGCGACAGTGCGGCGGCGGTGGAAAAGCTTGGCTATGCAGATAAAATAACCCATATTTCAACAGGCGGCGGTGCTTCACTTGAGTTCCTCGAAGGAATCGAGCTTCCCGGCATAGCATGCCTGCTTGACAAATAATAAAGGAAGAAACGAAAAATGAGAAAAACAGTAATAGCCGGCAACTGGAAAATGAATCTCGGACCTGCGAAAGCGGCGGAGCTCGTTTGCGCAATGAAGGCAGAGCTTAAAGGCAAAGAAACGAGTGGATGCGGAATAATCCTTTGTGTCCCGTTCGTAAGCATAGCGGCGGTTGCGAAGGAATGCGAAGGCACGCAGATAAAAGTCGGTGCGCAAAACGTGCATTGGGCTGAAAAAGGCGCGTTCACTGGCGAGATCAGTGCGGATATGCTCAAGGAAGTCGGCGCGGAGTACGTCATAATCGGACACAGCGAGCGCAGACAGTTCTTCGGCGAGACGGACGAGTCCGTAAACAAGCGCGTCAAAGCAGCGCTTGAAGCGGGACTCAAGGTCATTCTTTGTGTTGGCGAGCTGCTTGAGCAGAGAGAGCTCGGAATAACCACCGAAATCGTCTCGATGCAGACGAAAATAGCGCTCGGCGGCATTGCGCCGGAGCAGATGAAGGATATAATCATCGCCTATGAGCCTGTATGGGCTATCGGAACGGGGAAGACGGCAACATCTGCTCAGGCGGACGAAGTGAACGGCACGATAAGAGAAGTCGTGCGCGAGCTTTACGGCGATACGATCGCGGAAGATACGACCGTTCAGTACGGCGGCTCGATGAACGCGAAGAACGCCGATGAGCTTCTCGCTCAGCCAAATGTAGACGGCGGACTGATCGGCGGAGCATCGCTCAAAGCGCCTGATTTCGCAGTGATAATCGCGGCAGCACAGAAATAATCCACAAACTCATTCGCCGTGAGCGTATTGTGCGTTCACGGCGAACTTTTCGTAAGAGAAACGCCGGTCGCGGCGATGAAAGGAAGCTTCCGCCCTGTGGGAGCAACACTCAAAAATGAATGTTTCCGTTTTGGCTCTGATCGAAAAAGATCTTCCGAAAATGTCGAAAAGTCAGCGCCGGATCGCCCAATACATAAAGGAAAACTGTATAAACGCGGCGTTTATGACCGCGACGAAGCTCGCTCAGGCGGCAGGAGTTTCCGAATCGACGGTCATAAGGTTTGCCACGGAGCTTGGCTTTGCCGGATACCCGGAGCTTCAGGACGCAGTGAGAGCGACCGTAAAGCGTAAGCTCACCTCAGTACAGCGCATAAAGCTCGGCGACGAGCGCATAAGCGGCGATATTCTCGGTACCGTGATCGCAAACGATACGGAAAACCTGCGTCAGACGCTTGCGGAAGTCGACAGGGCGGCGTTCGCCTCAGCAGTCAACGGAATCGTAAAGGCTTCACACGTCTATATAATCGGCGTGCGCTCTTCGTCGGCGCTTGCTTCGTTTTTGTATTTTTATTTTGATGTTATCCTTGAAAATGTGACGCTCGTGCGTGCGTCGAGCGGGGAAGAGGTATTCGAGGAGCTGCTGCGTCTGGGTGAAAACGACGTTGTGCTCGGAATAAGCTTCCCGCGTTACTCAAAACGCACCGTAGACGCGATGGATTTCGCTAAAAAACGCAAAGCGACAGTCATCGCTCTTACCGACAGCATGGAATCGCCCGTCGCGGAAAACGCGGACTGTGTGCTTATCGCAAAAAATGATATGGCATCTGTCGTCGATTCGCTCGTAGCGCCGCTCTCAATGATAAACGCACTGATAGTAGGCGTTTGCCAGGAGAAGAAGGACGACGCGGCAAGGGCATATTCGCTGCTTGAAGGGATATGGGATGAATATAACACCTACGACAAACGTATTTGACACAGCCGTCATCGGCGGCGGTGCGTCCGGGCTTATGGCTGCCGGCTGCTGCGGCGAAAACGGCATAAGGACCGTGCTTATTGAAAAGAATGCACAGCCGGGAAAAAAGCTGTCCATAACGGGCAAGGGCAGATGCAACGTCACGAACGACTGCTCTCCTGCTGAGTTTCTTGAAAACGTACCGACCAATCCGAGGTTTCTGTATGCTGCGATAAATTCGTTTTCGCCGCATGATACGATGGATTTTTTCGAAAGTATCGGCGTTACGCTCAAAACCGAGCGCGGAAGGCGCGTATTTCCTGTCAGCGACAAAGCGGCAGACATAACGCATTCACTTGTCTCCTATTGCCGCCGCGGCGGTGTTCAAACGGCGAAGGGCGTCGTGACAGCGATAGAAAAACGGGACGGATTGTTCTATGTCGTGGTAAACGGAGAAAAGACGATTATAGCGCGAAACGCGGTCATTTGTACGGGCGGAATGACATATCAGTCGACCGGCTCGACCGGAGACGGCTACGAATTCGCAAAATCGTTCGGTCATACCGTTACGCCGCTCACACCGTCGCTCGTGCCGCTCGTTTCACCGGATGCGCTGTGTGAAGAATGTATGGGACTAACGCTCAATAACGTGCGCGTCTCGTTTGAAAAAAACGGGAAGGCGCTTTACGCCGAAACGGGCGACATGCTGTTCACCCATTTCGGGATAAGCGGACCGGTCGTGCTTTCGGCTTCGTCACACTTGTCGGCGTTTCCCGTAACGGCGTGTATTGACCTGAAGATTGCGCTTGATGCGCAGACGCTTGACAGACGCATACTCAGAGATTTTTCCGCTGAGCTCAACAGAAATTTCGACAACTCGCTTTTTGCTCTTCTTCCACAGAAGCTCATCACGCCGTTTATTCGTCTTACCGGCATCGATGCGCATAAAAAGGTCAATTCTATTACGAAGGAAGAACGTGCCGCGATCGTCCGCCTCCTCAAGAGGCTCCCGGTGGAAATAACCGGAAAGCGTCCGATGGCAGAGGGCATAATAACGTCAGGCGGCGTGAAATGCAGTGAGATAGATCCGAAGACGATGTGCTCGAAGCTTGTACCGGGGCTGTATTTTGCAGGAGAAGTCATCGACGTGGACGCGTATACGGGCGGTTATAACCTTCAGATCGCCTTTTCGACAGCGCGAAGCGCGGCGCGTGCGATAATCAAGAGCATAAACAACATATAAAAAACAACGGCAGCCTGTAGGGGCTGCCGTTGTTTGGGTGTAAAATAGAAGGAAAAATATGAAAAAACAAATGTAATCTTTACTTTGCTATATAGATAATATCGCTGATCCTGCGTTCCTGTCCGTCGGACGGCTTGTTGAGGACTTCGCCGTTGAACCATATCGTTGAGCTGCCGCCGCCATCGAGCAGACCGGCGTTTATCGCGCCGTGCTTTTCCATCAGCTTGGCCATCTGTGCATAGTCGACACCGGCTGAGCCGTTTGAGCCGCGTCCGTCGACAACGATGAAGATCCAGTTGTTGGCGTCCTTCTGACCGATCGCTGTGCTCGGGTTCTTCCATGTGAAGCTTCTTCCTTCGTATTGGTTCACGCCGTCTTTTATCAAAGAACCGTCGAACCAGAACATATCGGTGACGCCCATGCTGAGCAGTTCGCTGCCGGTGTATTCGTTGCCTTCAACGAAGAACATATCGCCTTCGTCGGTGATGCACATCATTTCTCCGATGTTGGCATCCTTCTCAAACCAGAGCAGTCCGTTGCGGATGACTATCGGGTTCTGGTACGGGCTCTTGGATGAACGAGAACCGACTGAATCGCCGTTTATCGCGAGTATCGCGCCCGCACGCTCTGCGAGCACGGAGACAGTTTCTTTTATCGCAAGACATGAGGTATATGTTCCGCCCGTTCCGGCGAGAAGCGTGTTTATGTCTTTCGAAGGGTTGGCAGTATATATGTTTGCAACAAAGTAGACGATGCCGTTTTCACTGACCTTGTCGATTGAAATCGAAAGCCCTTCGCGCTCGTAAGCCCAGTGACTGTCACCCATAACGACCGTCGGCAGCAGCGCCGGCTTGTCTGTGGTGAGATATTTCGTCTTTACAAAAACCTCAGTCGAACCGTAAAGCAGTCCGCTCCAGCCGTTGTCGTACGTTGCTATTCTCGTTATCGATTCATCTTTGTCGAGTACTTTTATCTTGACCGGAGCATCGCTCCAATCGGAGCGCAGCCACACAGCCGTTGTTGCGTATACCGTTTCGTTCAGCGGTGTTTTGACGACGGTCACTACCGGAAACGTGGAGGTTGGAGTTGATGAAACGTCGTTATCTTCCTTCGAGGTTTCGGCAGGAACGCTGACCTTGCTTTCTTCCTTCGAGGTTT
>CAZFZL010000005.1:0-12272 GCA_964523005.1 uncultured Oscillospiraceae bacterium | reverse complement strand
GCTGACCTTGCTCTCTTCCTTCGAGGTTTCGGCAGGAACGCTGACCTTGCTTTCTTCCTTCGAGGTTTCGGCAAGAACGCTGACCTTGCTTTCTTCCTTCGAGGTTTCGGCAGGAATGCTGACCTTGCTTTCTTCTGACTCTTCCGACAGAGACACGCTTGTGAACAAATCCGGAAGCGTGTTTTTATTGAACATTTTTTTGAAGAATGAGATTATTGCGAACATTTTGCTGCTTTGCGATTCGGCTTCCGAGACTTTATCTGCGGTAGAGACGGCTTCGTTTACTGTTGCTTCGGATACAGCAGCGCTCACATCGGATTCTTCCCGGGGCGCTTCCTGTGATCCCTCCGGTGCTTCGGATATGGCACTGAGTACGCTGCTTTCGACCGGCGTTTCAGATGTCGTTTTGTCTTCACGGGCGGTGAAAAGCGAAAGAAGCGAATTTATCGCCGGGGATTCATATCTGTCAGTCGCTCCGGCAGAAGAGAACGTCAATATAAAAGCGGTGATAATAACCGTTGCAGCGCCTGCGAGCAGCTTTATAACTGTTTTTTTCTTCATTTAACGACCATTCCTTTTTACGTACGATCCCATCCGGGAAGCCGGGTCCCGCCTGCGTTTCCTGCGCAGGCGGGACATATCCGCCCGGTCTGAAAGATCTTCTTTCAAACATCCGCCGCCGTACTTTGTACTGCCGTACTTTGTACTGTCGTACTTTGTACGGGCGGCATTTTTACACGTCCTTACGTCTGTGCTCTGTTAACATCCTTGCTTTTGACTTCTTTTTCTTTCAACATCCGCTGCCGATGTCCTTATCGGCCTTGTTTTGAACGTCTTTGTGATATTAAAAGCAGCTGCCCGAAATCTCAGGCAGCTGCAGTTAACCAAACATAATCCGCTGTTGAACGGATATCTTTGCGCAACCGACTGCCGTGCCGCTTCGCGGTTTAGGCCCTGAGCTTTGCGTCCCGGCCTTTCGACCGGTTTGCCAATATTCACTTGAAAGCGGAACACTGATAATTCCCCTGCTTTCTTACATGAGAATATCACATCATAAGAAAAAAGTCAAGAAAAAAGCAATGATGTTTACAAATTGTTAATAAAGACGCAATATGAACGAATAGAATAGCCTATAATAACATAAGTATATCACAACAAATATCAAATACAACGATCAGCGATACATTGTTGCGCGATTGTTTACAAATTACGAACTGAAAGTTAAATACCTTACTTTGTTGTGCAAAGAATGTAAAACACCTTGAACTTCTTGTTAATATACCTTATAATACAGCAAACGCATCATGTTGGTCGGAGCAAGCGTAAAAAGAAGAGAAGGGGCAGTGACTATGGAAAAATCCGTAGAGATCATCAACGAGGTCAAGAAAGCTATCGTGGGGAAGGATGAAACGCTCATTCGTGTATACCTTGCGATAATCGCCGGCGGGCATATTCTGATGGAGGACATACCGGGGGTAGGCAAGACTACGATGGCGCTTGCTTTTTCGAAGGCCCTTGCGCTCAGTTACAGCCGTATGCAGTTCACGCCTGACGTGCTGCCGTCGGATATAGTGGGCTTTTCTGTGTACGATAAGCAGAGCGGTTCGATGGAGTATAAACAGGGCGCAGTAATGGCAAATCTTTTCCTTGCCGATGAGCTGAACCGCGCGACAAGCAGGACGCAGTCAGCGCTGCTTGAGGCGATGGAAGAAGGACAGGTCACCGTCGACGGCGTGTCGCACACGCTTCCCGAACCGTTTCTCGTCATCGCCACGCAGAACCCGAAGGGCGCGGCAGGTACGCAGCTGCTGCCTGACTCTCAGATTGACCGTTTCATGATACGCATTTCGCTCGGTTATCCGGATTTGAGCAGCGAGGTCGAAATCGTCAAAAGGCGCGGCGCCGGAGATATGCTTGCCGGAGTACGACAGGTCATAACGCTTGAAGAGCTAAATGAAATGAAGAAACAGGCGGCAAAGGTCTATATAGACGAGCTGCTGTTGAACTATATAGTCAATCTCGTCGCGGCGACGAGAAACAACGAATATATTTGTCAGGGCGCGAGTCCGCGTGCGTCGCTGGCGATCGCTTCAATGGCGAAAGCGACAGCCTGGCTGCACGGCAGGGATTACATCGTGCCGGGCGACGTCAAATTTGTTTTTCACGACTGTATCGAACACAGACTTATACTCACGCCCGAAGGCGAAGAGAGCAAACGCGGAGTGAAATACGTTACGGACAAGGTCTTCTCTTCGGTGTTCGCGCCGCCTGTCAGGTAATTGGATTTTCATCTGTGAAACATCGAACGGAAGGGGAATAAGCTGATGCTCAAGAGGTGGCTCTTTTACCTTTTTTCGCTCGCCGGAGCGATTGCTTTCTACGGTGCCTACACGAAATACATATCGTTCTATATTTTAGCCGCGGTGCTGCTGCTTCCACTCTTTTCGCTCTTGATCAGCCTTCCGGCTATGGTGCGCATGAGGGTGGAATACAGTATGCTCGGCGGCGAGGTAGTCCGCGGCGACGAGGCAAGACTCGAAGTAAAGCTCAGACAGCGCTGGATATACACGCTGCCGGAAGCGATGCTGCGCTATTCTGACACAAACATCACTCTCACGAAAGAAATACGGCAAAAGACATCATATATAGGCACAGACAGCTGCGTTTCAATACCGATCGACACCTCACATGTCGGATGCCGGCTGCTTGTGATAGAGAAAATCAGGATATACGACTATTTGGGTCTGTTTTTTCGCAGCGTAAAACCGCCTGCCGACAGACGCATAACGGTCATGCCAATTCCGGAAACGCCAGAGCCGATGCCGACGCTGCCGGCAGGCGAAACCGCAGGCAGCGCTGTTAAGCCGAAGCCCGGCGGCGGCTTTTCCGAGGATCACGATCTGCGTCCGTACAGAGAAGGCGACCCGATGAACCTCGTCCACTGGAAGCTTTCATCGAAGCACGATGAGCTTATAGTACGCGAGAGTCTCGTCCTGGACAAGGGAAATATACGACTCATCTTTTCCATTCCGGAAAAGGCAGATGAGCTTGACAGTGTGTTCGGTCAGATAGATTATCTTGCGAATATTTTCATCGCGCGAATGGAACCGCTGTATATGTGGTGCCTCAAGCGCAGCACAAACAAAAATAAAAAAGATGATGAATGCGATACGGCAGTCATAACGGACAGACAGGAGTATATCCGTTATCTGTCGCGTCTTTTAGCCGCGCCCGAACACGCCGCCAATGACAATCCGAAGGCAGCGCCGGAAAAGGTGAGAAAGATCGACTGGTCGTATCATGTCGTACCGAACCTGACACCGCGCAATGAATCCGGAAAGGCGGCGGACAGATGAAAAAGCTCAGAACGGCAACCGGATTTATCTCTGACCTGCTGCTCGTGCTGTGTGGCTCAGGCGGTGTTGTGTTCAGCATCATAACCGCGTTCAATTTCCATCACACCCTTGCCGTTTACGTCTGCTGGGTGGCGATAGGAGTTGTATTCACCGTCGTTATCGGCAGGGGCATAGGCAAAAAAACATCGCTTTTTATTACATTGGGAATAAGCGCGGCGCTATACGCGGTGTTCTTTATCCGGATCGCCAAGGGCACGGTGCTCTATGTGACAATAATAAGCGAGGTTATTTCTCGCTTCAACAACAATGTGACACCGCTTCCGCTGTCGGATATGACCGAATACGAAGAGCTGATGTACCTGAGCACGTTCTTCGTCGCACTGAGCGCTCTTGTATCGATGATCATCGCTTTTGTCGTCGTGCGCAAGAAGCAGACGCTTCTCGGGATCGCGCTCACTGCGCCGCTGTTCGGGCTTTCGCTGTTTTATCTTCGCGCGGTACCGAGTATTTTGTTCGTGTCGATGTATCTGTTGTTCGTGCTCTCGGCGTATCTCCTGGCGGCGCTTCGAAGGCGTTCGGGAAAAGCGCCGATGCGCGGCGGTCTTGCCGCGGTGGTCTGTGCAGCGCTGCTGCTGACCTGCGTGAGTGCGCTGTTTCCCGCAGAAACTTATGAACGGCATGATATAGCGCAGACGTTGTACGATTTCTTCGCTGAGATATTTCCGCTGCGAACCGAAACGAGCGTTCCGACTATCTCGGAAGTGACACCGTCGAAGCCGGAAGAATCGAATGAAACATCGAAGCCGGAACAGGATAACTCGAATAAAATCTATAATCTTCCGACCACGCTTTCGATCAGAGACGAAGCACCGCAGTTTTCGGGAGAAAAGGTCTTCAGCGTGAGGTGTGACGAACCGGGATGGTATCTCGTGCGTAAAAATTCGTATTATTGGTTTGACGGGAACATATGGATCGCGGTGGACCCTCAGCAGGTGCAGACTTTTGCCTGTGAGACGTTTTACGACGATTTATCGGGTAAGACCGTCGTCCTTTCGCCGCTGACGTTCATGTCAGTCAAGGCTCAGTTTTGCAATAAAAGGAGCGTTAAGTTCGTTGTTGACGCGCCGTACAACGCCGATGACTGCGTAATGACTCCGTATTTCTTCACGCTATACGCCTCCGACAAGCTGCGCACCTACGGCGACAGCGCGTTTTATGCTACGCATACAGGTCAGTTTTTCGTGACGTACATTTATAAAGACATTGACACGAAAAAGCTGTTAAATTCAAGTATTACTTCCACAGATCCCTTGTGGATAGAAGCAAAAGAGCGTCAGAAAACGTATATGACGAGCAACCGCGATTCTTATCTTTTTGTTGATGATTATGACAGAGCGCTTGTAGACGAAGAGCTGCTGAGCGGTTACAGCGAAGGCATGACGTTTCAGGAAAAGGTCGAGCTCGTGACCGAAAGGGTCAAGGGCTGTGCTAAATACAATATTGAAGCGGCGGCTCCGCCGGCAGACAACACATTTCTCGAATATTTACTCCTTGACAGCAAAGAGGGTTATTGCCTGCATTTCGCGACGGCAGCTACTCTTGCCTTCCGTTGCTGCGGTATACCGGCGCGGCTCGTGACGGGGTACAGCACATATATCCCGAAGCCGGACAACGATTACACCTCGCCGCTTATCATGGCGGACGTTACGGACAAACAGGCTCATGCGTGGGTCGAAATATATATACCCAACACGGGCTGGTATCCCGTCGATGTAACACCGCCGGTATATAAAAACGTCATAAGTGATGGCAGGTATGTCGAAGGCGAAGAAAGCGGCGATGAATCAAAAGACGAATCGTACGTTTCGCAGCCGGAGGAAAGCCTCGAAACCTCGTTGACGGTCAGCACAAACGAGAGCGGTGAAATAAGCGTTCCGCCGTTCGGACCGAAGGAATTCCCGAAGGCGTTGATTGCGGTCGGCGTAGCCGTTTTTGCTCTGCTTGCCATATGGATTATGCTCGCCGTCAGACGCGCAAAGCACAATCGCGTACGCACATACGCTTTCAGGCAGAAGGATAAAAATAAGGCTGCCGCGGCAGCCTGGGTATATATTGAAACGCTCGTTCCGTTCGGAGCGCGGCCGGACGAAGGCATATATACTGTCGCCGAGCGCGCCGTATTCAGCACTCACGCGCTCACGAAAGAGGAAGCGAACATCGTCACGTCTTTCGCACGCTCTTCAGCGGCAACGATAGACGCGTCATTGAGCGGATTTGACCGCTTCGTGTTCAGATACATCAGGTGCATGTTCTGAGCGCAAAGTGTGTTATTGTGATTTGTCCGCGAGCGCGATTATACGCTCAAAGCGATGCGAAAGTCCCGATTTGCTTATCGGCGGATCGAATTTCATCCGAAGCTCTTCGAGCGAAAGCTCTTCAAACTCAAGCCGCAGCATTGCGGTCTCATACAAAACGGGCGGCAGCTCCTTGAGCATGCAGCTCTTTTGCAGCTTTTTTACGGCGGCAAGCTGCGCGGCGGCGGCGGTAGCCGCCTTGTCAAGGTTTGCGATCTCGCAATTCGCTTTACGGTTCGCTTCGTTGTGCATATCCTTGATTATCTTTTCTTCCATCAGCCACAGCGCATATTTGCCTGCGCCGATATATGTCAAAAATTCCTCCGCCGTGGCGCTTGATTTGTAGTACAGCGCCTTCTCGCTGCGGCGAGTGATGACCTTCGGCTCGCGCAGCGTCGCACCGAGCAGTGATCTGACCGCCTCAAAATAGCGTTCCCTGACAGCAAGCTCAAGGTGATACCCCTTCGACGGATCGGTTATGCGTGCGCAGCCGATATAAAGACCTCGTATGAAAGCTTCCGGGCACGCTTCGCATTTGCAGACGGAAAGATTCAGACCGTTCGTAATACCGAGCTCATCAACAAGGCAATCGTGCTCCTGGGCGCCGGCGGCGACGGTGCGTCTACCCGAAACGGCAGGAAATACGGGAAATATCGTTGCGATCGTTTCGCATAGCATATGCGCGCATTTCTCCGAGGTCATCGAAAAAACGATCTCGCTGCCCGTGTCTTCTCCGCAGCCGACGTATATACCGTACAGCAGCGAACGCATACAGCAATCGCGCTTCTCGCGCAGCGAAAGCAGATATTCCTTTATATCGGAAGAGAAAGACATATCGTTTCCCTCAGTTGTCAATGAATTTTATTTCGCATTCAAGCTCTATGCCGCTGTCGTGTAGCACCGTTTCTTTGATGTGGTTTACGAGCTTTTTTACATCGCTTTGTGTTGCGACGCCTGTGTTTATTATAAATCCGGCGTGCTTTTCGGACACCATTGCGCCGCCGACGGAATATCCCTTAAGCCCTGCCTGCTCAATGAGCGCGCCCGCGTAATGACCCTCGGGCCGCTTGAATACGCTTCCGGCGCTCGGATACGAGAGTGGCTGCTTGTTTTTTCGCTGCTCCATGTTTGCGTCCATCTTCTCCTGAATGGCGGTGCTGTCCTTTTCGCAAAGCAGAAAACGCGCCGAGATCAACACGCCGTTTGTGGTTTGGAGCATACTGCTGCGCTTTCCGAAGCACATATTTGCGTTCGTCATCTCGCGTATCCTGCCATCTGTGAAGACCGTTGCGCTGCAAAGTATATCGGCGACCTCACCGCCGTACGCGCCGGCGTTCATCGTCACAGCGCCTCCGACGCTGCCGGGTATCCCGTACATGAACTCCGCGCCCGAAAGTCCGGCGCGGCAGGCGGTGATGGCGACGCGTGAAAGCGATGCGCC
This sequence comes from uncultured Oscillospiraceae bacterium, assembly GCA_964523005.1. Lineage (GTDB taxonomy): Bacteria > Bacillota > Clostridia > Oscillospirales > CAG-382 > UMGS1307. Next base: position 5,121 of record CAZFZL010000005.1, on the reverse strand, counting down.
GCAGTCGGCGGCTATTATGTCGGAATATATCATTATATCCGACAGCTCCCCGGTAAATATCAGCGCCGCGTCAAGCTCGCAGTCCGGGAAAACCACGTTGGATGCGTTGCCGAGTACTATGCGTCTGCGCCCTTCGCCGTCGAGCCGCTTTATGAGCTCGATCAATTCTTCGCGCGTTTCGGGAAGATAGACTTCCTTTGCGGTCTTGCCGATGTTGAATGAGCTGTATTGCGCTATCGGGTGTGAAAGAAATTTTTTCAAAGCCGTGACCGTGCCTTTCTTTATGTTCTTCTATAAGTATATATTCACCATGCGTTTTTTGCAAGCATTATTTTCTCTCGCCGTAAGTGCGGATTATTTTACTTGACACGGCGTTCGATCAGGTGTATATTATAAGAGGTAATTTCTTTGATTTATATACTTTTATAAATAATTCTGAGCCGGCGTTTTCGCCGTGCCGGAAAGGAGGAAAAAAAGATAGGACTTTTTTTAAAAAAGACATCGGGGCGCGAAACACTTCCTAAGGCAGTGGCGTTCGTCGATTACGAACACTGGTACGTTTCGCTGCTTCGAAATTTCAACATGAGACCTGATATCGGTGAGTGGTTTTCAATGATCGCTCAGTCGGTCAACCTGACCGAAGCGTTTTTCTTCGCCGACTTCTCGCACAAATCGCTTTCAGACGAGATACGGCGAATACGCCCGTTTTCAAACAAGATCATCGACACGAGAAACACCAACGGCGCAACGGCAAAGGACTATACGGATTTTATAATACTCGACAATATGTATCAGAAAGCAATATCGTCCGAAGAAACGGACGTGTATGTTCTTTTCACCGGCGACGGTCATTTTTCATCGGTTTGTTCGTTTATAAAGAACATACGCGGCAAGGAAATATGGGTATACGGCGTAAGAAACAGCTTTTCACGCCAGCTTCAGGACACCGCTTCAAAGAGTATAATCCTTCCCACACAGCAGCAGCTTACCGCGCACAACGTCTCTCTCGTCCTCTCGTCGCTCGATACCGGAGAGGTATCAGGTTCGGCAAATCTCTCAAAGCTCATCTCGTCCGTTGCCGAAAAAAACCGCGTCAGACCTGAAGACGTAAAGACTGCGGCGGCCGAGCTTACGTCAAAAAATTATCTTACTGAGCGCACCGTCACGATGAGAGGCGGCACGAAAAGAACACTTCTGTTTGTCGACTGGGATAAGCTCGGCGATGACGGAGTGTATGAACGCAAAAAAGAAGCATCATCCGTCAACTGAACAGAAAAGGAACTCAACAATGAAAAGAATACTGTTTTTCGTTCTTTCGTGCCTTATGGCGCTCACGCTGCTCACCGGATGCTCGTCAACGAGCGGCAAAACGTGCGTATATGCGCTGGAGAACGGTGAATGGGAGCTGAAAATGAAGATCAGCGAGAAAGACGAGGATGAATTCGATTTTCTCATCACGGCGACCACCGGCGGAACACCGTGGGGATATGTGACCGGGGATGAAGAACCGAATTACAGAATAGTTTTCAATGAGGGAACGGAAAGCGAAGCGATGTACGAGCTTATCGTCAACATCCGCGATGACACAGTGGCGTATATCGAACCGGATCTGTTTGCGGACGAATCATCGTCGTACGATATGCGTGAGGTATATATTTCCTACACCTCTGCACTCAACTTTTACGATTTTGTCTCCTGAGCTTTTCGCGGCACGATCCCGTTTCCGAGGCAGTCCGTTTTTCGGCGGCCGACGGACACGGGATCTTTCATTTTAATAAACTTTTAAATATTTAGGCTCTTTTTTCTTAATGGAAACGCTGATATAATGATCACATTGAAGCGAAGCCGATGCCTTCGCCGGGAAGGAAACTCATGGGAAACATAAACATACTCATATGCGACGACGAGAGCGATATAGTTTCCGCGCTGGAAATATATCTTGCTTCTGAGGGGTATTCCGTCAGAAAGGCGTATAACGGAGCGCAGGCGGTCGAATGCGTGAAAGCTCACGGCGACGTCAGCCTCGTTATCATGGACGTCATGATGCCTGTCATGGACGGTATACAGGCGGCGTCGAGGATAAGGGAAACGAGCAACGTCCCGATAATCTTTCTTTCGGCGAAAAGCGAGGACACGGACAAGATACTCGGACTGAACATCGGCGGCGATGATTACATCACCAAGCCCTTCAATCCGGTCGAGGTGGTCGCGCGTGTCCGTTCGCAGCTGCGCAGATATATGACGCTCGGCGGCACGCAGAAGAAGGAAGGAACCCTGAGCATCGGAGGCATAGAGCTTGACGACGGCGCGAAGCGCGTGTGCGTCGACGGGAACGAGGTGACGCTCACTCCGACAGAATACGACATCCTCAGGCATCTTATGAACAATCCGGGGCGCGTTTTTTCGTCGAAGGAGCTGTATTCAAGCATATGGGGCGAGCCGGGCTACGGCGCGGAAAACACGGTCGCCGTGCATATCCGCCACATAAGGGAGAAGATCGAGATCGATCCGGCGGAGCCTGAATATCTGAAGGTCGTATGGGGACAGGGGTATAAAATCGAAAGGGGCGCGGCGAAATGAAAGGCAGAAGCATAGTCAGAGCAATAGCGATAATCCTGTTGCTCATAACAGTATACGTTGGGATCCTTTTTTCAGCCGTAACGATCTACGCTTACAGCGAGGGCGCGTACGGGGGGAACGCAAACGGCTATTTTGACAGCCTTGCGTGCAGCAGCGTTCTTCAGGAATCGGCAGAGGAGATATACCATGAGTTTTACTATGCCTACGGTGACACGGCAGGCTTGAAGGAGTTCGTCGATTCGTGGGGGGCGGATCGTTCGAATATCGCCTTTACCGTCACCGACACGCAGGGAGCTTTGCTTGCTTTCAATTACGAAGTGCCGGAATATTCTGCGTCATATTCTCAGACGTTCAATATGGGCGGTTCGGTCGAGAAAGCACAATACACCGTAACGTGCTATGCTGTGAGCGATTTCACCGCCACCGACGCGATAAGCGATGGAGCGCAGCTCCATTCGATCGTGATGAAATACAAATACGTTTTTGCGGCAGGCGTGGCGCTGTGCTTTGTTGCGGCGCTGTCTTTGTTTATATTTCTGATGTGCGGCGCAGGACACCGTCCGGGTAAAGAGGGGATAACGCTCAGCACGCTCGACAGGCTGCCGCTTGAGCTGTATGCGATCTTCAGCGCAGCTGTCGGCGGTGCGTGCGTTTATGCAGCGGCGGTAATGGTAGATTCACTGTATATCCCGCTTGCGGCGATACTTGCGTTCGTGCCGGTGTCGCTCGGGCAGCTCGTTATATACAGCTTCATTTTCAGCTTCGCCGCAAGGGTGAAGGCAGGCGGCTGGTGGCGCGGAACGATCATATACATCGTGCTTCGCTTCTTTTACCGGATATTCCGAAGGCTGTTTCGTTGGGCGGCGAAAAGCTTCTCAAACCTTCACGACATCTGGAAGGGCGTTGTCGTGTATCTTGTGTTCGCGTTCGTGTCCGGCGCGCTGTGCGGCCTGGCAGTATACGGCGGCGGAACCGTCTTGTTGCTCTGGTTTTTTGTCAACGTGCTGATGTTTGCGGCATGGATCTGCTTTCTCAACCATCTCGTGCTTCTCAAGGATGCGTTGGCAAGGATCGCCGACGGCAACACAGGTTATAAGCTCGACACGGCAGGGCTGCACGGCAGCACAAAAAAACAGGCGGACGATCTGAATCGAATCGGCGAATCGATCGAAACGCAGGTCGAGGAGCGCATGAAGAGCGAAAGGCTCAAAACCGAGCTGATAACGAACGTATCACACGACATAAAAACGCCGCTGACATCGATAATCAACTACACCGACCTGCTCGCAAAAGAGGATATACAGGACGAAAAAGCGCTTGAATATATCGGCGTCATACAGCGTCAGTCGGCGCGTCTTAAAAAGCTCGTCGTTGATCTGGTCGAAGCGTCAAAGGCATCGTCAGGCAGCGTGAAAACCGAATGCGCGCGTATCGACATAGCTGAAGCGCTGCACCAGGCGGTCGGCGAATATGCGGAGCGCTTTGAAGCGGCCGGTATTGAGCCGGTGACCGGAGGAAAACCGGAAGGGCTCTTTGCGTTCGCTGACGGCAGACTCGTGTGGCGGATAATCGATAACCTCTGCAACAACGTGTGCAAATACTCGGCGCCGGGCACGCGCGTGTATATCGACTGCGGCGAGAGCGAGGGAAAAGTATTCGTATCGCTTCGCAACATATCCCGGCAGAAGCTCAATATAGACGCGGCGGAGCTGATGGAGCGATTCGTGCGCGGTGATGAATCGAGGGCCACGGAGGGCAGCGGACTCGGGCTTTCGATAGCGCAGAGCCTTGCGAGGCTTCAGGGCGGTGAATTGGCGCTGAGCATCGACGGCGATATGTTCAAAGCAGTCGTGACGCTCCCGAAGGCGTCCGAAACACAGCAATAAAAACAGTTGACATATCAAAGCAGCAGAGGTATAATATCATTACTTCTGCTGCTTTTGCCGCATATTTACGGAGGCGCGCTTTGACTGACGGCGAGAATGTTGAGCTCAAACCGAAAAAGCTTCGCACAAGAAGCATAATACTGCTGTGCGTGCTGCTTGCGGCGGTGCTGTTTTTCGCTGCGGCGGGCTTCGTGAGCGCCGAAACTGGCGACACGGTGCTCACCGTGAGAGGGTTGTTCATCAAAAGAATCGCCGCGGCGGAGGATATAGAATCGGTCGAGCTGCTCGACGGGAGCTTCAAGCGCGGCTCGCAGCAGAGCGGAATAAATACGCTCCGCTATTGCGCCGGCAGCTTCTATACCGTGCTGTACGGCGACTATACACTCATCGCATATAAAAACAGCGACGCATTTATCAGCGTGCATATGAGCGACGGCAGTACGCTCGTGTTCAGTCTGAGCACGGAGGATAAGACGAAGGCGCTTTTCGCAGAGCTTGAAAAAATAACGGCTGAAGAAGACAAAAACGGAAAAAATGAGGTTGAAATTCTGCCTGCGCCGTGATATAATAACGCATACGCCGGTGTGATGGAATTGGCAGACGTGCTGGACTCAAAATCCAGTGGTAGCGATACCGTGCGGGTTCGACCCCCGCC
>CAZFZL010000004.1:0-25828 GCA_964523005.1 uncultured Oscillospiraceae bacterium | reverse complement strand
CCTGCACCTGTACGCCGTATTTTCCGACTATACCGATATAATACCGGCGCGCTTCATCGTCCCACGGCTCATCCGTTCCGGGTATCCCGAATTTGCCGAACGCGTCGGCGCTGAAAAGCACCTTGTCGCAGCTGTCGTAAGAGACGGCGACTTCAGGCCAATGCACCATCGGAGCCGTATAGAAGGTGAGCGTATGCCTGCCGAGCGAAAGCACAGTGCCCTCCGCGACCGTAAGGCGTTTGCATTCAAAGCGGCTTCCGAAGAACTGCTCCATCATCGAAAACGCTTTCGCGGTCGCCGCGACCGTCACGTCAGGATACGCGGCGATGAAGGCGGCGATGTTTGCGGAGTGATCCGGCTCCATATGGTGGACGATAAGGTAATCCGGTTTGCGCTCCTGAAGCGCTGCGGACACGTTGTCGAGCCATTCGTTCAGGAACCGGCGGTCCACCGTATCGGTGACAGCGATCTTTTCGTCGAGTATGACATAGGAGTTGTATGATATTCCGTTTTTCACCGGGTACTGACCTTCAAAAAGATCGATGCTTAGATCATTCACTCCGACATATTTAATATCTTCCGTTATTTTCATATTTATTGACTTTCCTTTCCGTTTTTGCTGATCTTATTATACACCGGCACGCAAACCGGTTCGGTGACATTGTTACGCTATGTATTCAGCGCATACTGCTCCCCGCGAACTTTTCAAGTCCGCCGGCATCCGTAAGCGTCACGCTTCCGCGTCTGAGAACGACGAGCTTTTCTTCCTGTAAATACTTCAGCATCCGCGTGACGACCTCCCTGACCGTTCCGAGATGGTTTGCAAGCTCCTCGTGCGTCGTCGCAAGCTCGTCGCTTTCGCGAAGCGAGCGTTCCTCGAGCAGCAGCGCCGCGAGCCGCTGGTCCATTTTTTTATTGAGTATCTGATCGACCAGCCACATAACATCGGAAAAGCGCGAAGCCATCAGCCTGTTCGTATATACTGCTACGTCAAGCGAGTTCTCCATCAACTGCTTATAGGCGCGCGCCGGTATGACGATTACCTCCGTTTCGTCCTCGGACGAAACGAAAACATCGAACTGTATTTCGCTGAGCATACACGCGGCGGAAAACAGACAAACATCGCGTTCGAGCAGTCTGTAAAGCGTCAGCTCCTTCCCCTCGTCGGAGACTGTGTATACGCGTATTATTCCCTTGAGCACAAGCAAAAGTCCGATGCAGTCATCCGAACCCCTGTGCAGCACGTCCCCCTTACCAAACGAACGCTTTACCGCAACGCTCTCAAGATGCGCTTTCTGCGCGTCCGAAAGCTGCTTCCAGAACGGAAGGTATTCGGACAATACAGCTGAGAAAACATTCATGCAGGTCTCCTTCTTTCTTTTGCGTTGATACGCACCTTCATATATATATTATACAGCCTTCTTGAAAAAAAGCAATGACAATCATGTGAACCGGCATAAAAACAAAGTGTAATCCGTCAGACCGCTTCGCCGGATTTGTGTGTTATCCCGAAAAAGCCATTGCGAGTGAGCAAGCAACGAAATTCCTACGCTTCTGACAAATACGGACCATTGAAAAAGCAGATATGAAATGTTATAATTAATATAAGAAGCGCCCGGGATTATTAACCGTATTTCGGCATTTCTGCTTACGGAGGACAAGACATGGCAAAAGTATATGCGGATTTTGAATACAGCAACGCCGTATTGCTCAATTCATCGGGAAATTCATTTTATATCAGAAACGAGCTGCGCGGTACGGGGGAAGACTGGTTTTACTGGATGTTCGCAGTCGAAGGAGAACCGGGAGAGGAATGTTTTTTTGATATGGGCTGCGAGCGTCGCATTGGATACTGGGGTCCGGCGATCAGCTTTGACAAAGAAAACTGGCACTGGCTCGGTGCAAGCAGCGTTGTCGGAACGTCTGACGGGTATCACGCGAGAGCGTTCAGATATCGCTTCCCCGAAGGGGTGAAAAGAGTGTACTTCTGTCACGATCTACATTATCCGGTCGAACGCTTTGCACGCTTCGCAAGAGAAATTAAGCTCTGCCGGCGTGTTCTGTGTACGACCGAAAAGGGGCGCGAATGTCCGTACTACGTCTGCGGTAGCGTAAATGAAACGATATTTCTGCTCTCACGCCATCACGCCTGTGAATCGAGCGGAACGTATGTGCTTGAAGGTGCTTTATCATATCTTGCAAAGCATCTTACAAATCGGTTTTCAATCGTCACCGTTCCGTTCGTCGATTATGACGGTGTAGTCGACGGTGACCAGGGGAAGGCACGAATGCCGCACGATCACTACATTGACTACACCGCCGGAATATATTCAACCGTCAGAGCTGTAAAGCAGCTCGCAAAACAGCATAAGGCTATACTGATGATTGATTTTCATTCGCCGTGGCAATGCGGCGGAGCGCATGACAAGGCTGTGCTGTGCTGCCAGCCGTGTATTAATGTACGTGAAGAAGCTCTGCGCTCTTTCGGAAGGCTGTTTGAAGAAGCCGCGCTCGCAGAGCCCGGAGCGTTTTGTTATCACACGGCGGATGATCTTTATCCCGGCCAGGGTTGGGTAAGCCCGGAGCCATTCGTCCCTGAACAGACGACAGGCTTCTTCAATCAGATAAGCCCCGGAATAAAAGCTGTGATGTTGCTCGAAACATCATATTTCGGAACGAAAGAAAACATCGCGAGCATCGACGGATACCTTGCGCTCGGCAGAGCGTTAGGAAAAGCCATAGAAGGGTTTCTGACTCAAAATTGATTTTTATCCGGAAAGGTATAATATGGTAAAATTATGGATTGACGCCGCCGCGTTTGACGACTTCGGCGGATGGACGCTCGAAACACAGTTCGTCGGCGAAATGGGTCAGGCGTATCTGCTCGCGTCAAATATACCGGGTGAGCTTGCAGACGATGCATCTGTACGCTTTACGCTCACGCAAAGCGGAACATACCGCTTCTGGGTGCGCACTAAAAACTGGCTTCCGGATTATTCACCCGGAACGTTTTGCCTTGCCGTCAACAGCATCCGTCAGAGCCGCCTTGTTGCCAAAGCGGACGTTTATGCATGGCACTGGGAGGCAGCGTGCGATGTATATCTTACTGCGGGCGAAAATACGCTGAGTGTATGTGATGTCGGGGGCTGGTTTGCGCGCTTCGCCGCCGTAATTATTACAGACGATTTTGATTTCACCCCTTCGCCGCAAACGGAGAGACTGTTGAGAACACGCAGTGAACTTCTGCACTGTGACGACACCGTTGACGAAGGACATTTTGATATTCTCGTCGCCGGAGCCGGTCCGGGCGGCGTTCCGGCAGCGCTTGCCGCCGCACGTCACGGATGCAGCGTTGCACTGATCCATTCCAGGCCGCACATTGGCGGCAATGCGTCCGACGAAGCGCTTGTCAGCTTTGACGGCGCAGGCGCGTTTCACAGCGGTATGCGCGAGACGGGCATTGCGGACGAAATAAAGCGTACACACGACTTTTATTCGCTCTCGTGGCAGCAAACGCTTGAAAGGCTCGTAAGCGAAGAAAAAAACATCCGCCTGTATACAAACCTTCTCGTAACCGGCGCCGATACCGTTGGTTCAGAAATAACGCAGGTAAGCTGTGTCGGCTGCGTTGACGGGACGAAGCACAGCTTTACAGCGAATGAATACATAGACTGCACCGGTGACGGTTGGCTTGCGTATTATGCAGGAGCACAGTATCGCGTCGGACGTGAGCCAAAATGGATGTACGATGAATCGTACGCACCGGAAGCGCCGGACGAATGTACGATGAGCGGCTGCCTTATGGGCACGCTCAACGGCAGGCAGGCGCTCTCGTACCGTGCCGTCGACACCGGCTCGCCGGTAGAGTTTCGCGCGCCGGAATGGGCTGTTGTGCTGTCCGGGGATCTCGGACGTGAACCGTTGAAGCTAACAAGCGGCGCATGGTGGCTGGAAAACAGGAATGACATTGACGACCTCTGGGAGCAGGAGCGCGCGAGAGACGAGCTGATTCGCCTTTCTCTGGGATATTTCGACTGGCTCAAAAACAAATGGGAGCATCGCGAACGCGCGAGAAATCTCGCTATCGTCCGCTTCCCCGCTTATAACGCAAAAAGAGAGTCGCGCCGTATCATAGGCGACACGCTGCTTACGCAAAACGACATAACACGCAAAGACTTTCACCCGGAGGCAATAGCCTACGCCGGCTGGACGATGGACGTCCACAGCGTCAAAGGGCTGTTTTCGGGAAAGGAGGGCGCATTCCATTCGTCATTGCATATTCCTATAACGCCAATACCCTTCGGCTGTATCTATTCAAAAAACATTACCAATTTGCTCATGGCAGGCAGAAACGTCTCTGTCTCGCATCTTGCGCTCGGTACAGTACGCGTCGAGAATACCGTTGCGACGCTCGGTCAGGCTGCCGGGACAGCGGCTGCGTTGTGCGTGAAATATTCAGCAAGTCCGCGTGAGATACGTCTCAGGCACATGGAAGCTCTGAAAAACGCTCTGCTCAGAGACAATCAGACGATTCCCGGCGTAAAAAGCACCGACAAGGCCGACAAGGCGCAGAAAAGCACAGTATATGTCAGTAGCACAGCACACGAAAGGTATTCCGTCCGCCCCGGACTGGAAGGCGAATATGTCCCGGTACGCGGTGAGGCCGAAACGCGCGTATTCAGCGCGTCAGCCGATAGCTCAATGGACATTGATGTGTCGTATTACCGCGCCGACATAAAAAACACGACTGACGGTGCGCTTCGCGTTTTCGCATCACTCACGAAGCCATTTGGCATAATGAGTGAAAGCACCGTGTGCGAAACGATCGCAGTGACAGTTCCGCCGCATTTCGAGGGACTGTTTGACCTGCCGCTTAGTTTGACTTCTGTTCCGTTCGGTGTCCGGCTTGAATGTGAAGAGGGGCTTATGTGGCGGCGCGTAGAATGCACCTCTTACACGCGCACACTCGCCGAACGCGCGCCGGGCGACTATACAAAGTACGATTATGACTCCGCATTTGCGCTCGAATACGGGGAACAAAAAACTCCGTTCGCCGACTGCGGCAAAAGCAATCTGACGAACGGATATAACAGGATCATCGACGCTCACAATTACTGTTGGGTGTCTTCCCCGGACGACCCTGAACCGTATGCGCAGCTTTCGTGGGACACTCCAACGGCGATCTCGTGCGTGGAATGTACGTTTGACACTGACAGAGTCAATCCGCCCTACGGATACAGCACGGTGAAAATATGCAAAAAAACGGTTCGCTCATTTTCCGTCAGCGCGCTCGTAAACGGAGCTTTTACGACCGTTGCCGAGGTCAGCGGTAATATTCTCGGAAAGCGTTCATTGCATTTTCCGACCGTTGTTACGGACTTGATAAGGATAACCGTCTACGAAACGTGGGGCGATGCGAGTGCAAGGATCATTGAGATCAGGGCGTACGAATGAATCCTGTGCCGTCGGTCGGCGCGAATTTTTCACACGAGCCTTGCGGTCCGCTGCAATATTTATTCTTCCTTCTGGAACGCCATTCGCGGCGAGCCGTCCGCGAGGCGGATCGTTCCGCAATATGCGAAGCCGAGCTTTCCGAGCAGGCTTTGCATCGGTATATTGTCGGCATGAGTATCGATCCGAATATTGTGTGCTTGCCCGAACGCCCAATCAAGGCAGAACGACGCGGCGCCCCTGACGCCCGATGCAATCCTGTGTACGACGCCGTATGGTGCATCAGAGAGCCACGCTCCGCCCTCCACTGCGCGATACGTTTCGTCGATGCCGCAGAAGAAGCAGAACACCGCCGCCGTTTCGCAGCGCTTTGTACAGACGTAAAGTCTGCCGTTTTCTATATCCTCACGCACTGTTCCGGCAGGCGGATAGGCGGTTCCCCATTGGTCAGGGTTGCCGTGTGCGCTCATAAAGGCGCGCGCGTTTTCGTAAAGCGCCAAAACGGAAGGCAGATCGTCTGCAGTCGCTTTTCTTATTGTGAACGAAGCGTCGTTGTTCAATCGTTTGCCGTTCTTTCGTTATAGTATTTGAGATAGTCGCAGAACAGGTCCTCGGTGTCTTCCTCGCCGAGCCCGTTTCTGAACCCCGGCTCGTTCATCAGCCCGGTGTACTGATAGCCGTACACCTGCTCGAGCGAGTCATAATTTTTCATTTCGGTGAGCATCTCATCGAGCTTTTTGGGCTTTAATCCGTTGTCGAAGGGGTACGCGAACATCTCCATGTCGACCCAGAAATGAGTGCCCGTTTGGGCGCATATACGCGCTATTTTTGCGACGTTGTAATAGCTGCGCGCAAAGGCGAACGGGATGATGATATCAAGGTTTTCGAGTATCGGCAGCCACTGCTTCTCGTGCAGATGAAAGCCTATGTTATTGGGCGCAAGAGCGACGGGCTTCGTCGGCGTGAGGGCGTGAACGTATTTTTTGTATTCTCTGAAAAAGTCCTGTATATCCTTATATTTTTCGTCCGGCACCGGCTGATAGCTGAAATACAGATCGCCCATTATTTCCTCGGAAATATACCAGCCGTAGAAGGATTTATGATGACCGAATTTATCGTGCAGCTCCTTCGTGACACGCTTATGCCATTCAAGTGATTCGGGCGAAAAATCGAACCACGCGAACAGCCCGACACCCGGAAAAACGGTCATGTCGTACTTGTCTGCCTCGGAGAGGATCGCCTCTATCGCATCGAGACATTTTATGTTTGCTCTGCCGCTGTACAGCGCGCTGTCGTAAAAGGCTTCGCCGTCGTAATTATCGACTGTTCTGTCGTGCTGATACGCATAATAAGGGCTGTCAAACACGTTCTGGATGAGTATGCTCTTGATGCCGACCTTGTTCATAGAGCGAACGTGATTGCGCCAGTCGTCCGCCGTCATATTCAGGAGACCTTCTCTGAAATATCTTGACTCGGAGGGCGAAAAGTGGAGTATCGACACCCAGCAGCCGTCGAGCAGCCGCGTTGAGCAAACCTCAGATGATACAATCTGGTAGTCCTGCTCGATCGTTTCGCACACGGTATCGCCGCGAAGGAAGCTGAGCACGAATGTTATTGAGCCGACTATGCCGTTTGTGTCGGGTACTATTTTATTGAGCGCAAGATCGGGCGTGATCTCAAACGTGCCGCAGTCCCTGACGACGGCTCCGTTTTGGCGGACAGTGATGTTAATGCGGGTACAATTTTTTGAGGCGACGCGCCATTCGACCTGAGCTTTCGCCGATATACGTCTCGCGGGCACGGGAGTACAGAAATTTTCATTCATATCTGTTTCTCTTTCATTTATCTTTATTCTCAAATTCTTTTTTATGCGACTCAAAGAAATCGCGGTACGCCGTGACATTGCCGAGCTGTGTCCAGCTTTTTCTGCATACGGGCGAGCAGTCAAGATCGTATACTCCGCTGCCGCCGAGCGAAAGAAGAAACGGCGAATGAGTAGAGATGATGAATTGGCAGCCGTAGAAACGCGCCGAATCGGAGATGAAGCGCATAAGCTCAAGCTGAAGCGGCACGGAAAGGCTGTTTTCCGGCTCGTCGAGCAGATACAGTGCGTTTTCCTTGATCTGAGATGTAAAATACGCGAAGGCGCTCTCGCCGTTGGATTTTTCGCAGATGTCCTTAGGTATGCGGCGGCGTGTATACGACGCTTTTGTCCCTTTGCGTGCTTCGTTGCGGCGCTTCAGCTCATCGTAATCCTCTATCGACCGAAGCACGAATGCGGGCTTGTTCGGGTCGGTGTATTCGTCATACTCCTCGAACACCGTCTGCCGTCTGCCTTCAATCCCACTGTTTATCGCGCGAAGATCGAGCAGAAAGTCGAACACATCGTCGCTCGTAATAACGCGGCTTTCGGGCGGAACGCTTCTTCCGTATGCGAGAGTATACCTGCAATAGCGCAGATAATCCTCATAAAGCGGTGTATAGTTGAACGGCGCACAGCGCAGGACGCCGAGCTTTTGCGCTATGATATTAAGCAGCGTCGACTTGCCCGATCCGTTCGAGCCGTATATAAGCGTCACCGGCTCAAATTCAAGGGTATGCAACCCCTTTTGAGGAAAAATTTTGAACGGATAGGCGCTCGTGCCATAGCAGGTCATTTCAAGCTTCGCCGGGAACGAAAGGATATAGCTGACCTCGTCATCCTCGCTTGCGAGCGAAAACGATTTAAGATAATTATACTGCATGGCTCGCTCCTTTTTGTTATTGTTCAAGTACAATATACCATAAAGTGATACCTTTTGCAACACATAGGACTTGAAAAGCTGTTGTTTTAATGTTATAATAAACGAGATCGAAAGAGGGTGTTTCCCATAAATAGAGACGTTTTTATATACGCGGCGATTCTGCTGCTCTCCATTGTACTCGCCATCGTGTCGTATGTTGTGCTGCCCGATACTGTTGTTACTCAAATATCTTCATCCGGCGCACCGACGACGATGCCGAAGCTGCTCGCCGTACTCATTCCGACGCTGCTCGGCGGCGGCGGTGCCGCGGCGTGCCTTTTTTCAAGTAGAACGCTTTCGGAAAATTCAAAACTGCTGATCCTTTCCGGAGCAGGCATTGTCGCGTTTGTTATAATGCTCGCGGTCAATCTAACATGATGCGGATATGAGAAGAGAAGAAATAATTGCATATCTTACGGAAAAATATACGCCGGACGTTATAATAGCGTACGGCTCGTTTGCCGACGGCACAAACGGCGCGAACAGCGATTTTGACGCACTCGTCATCACCGGTGCGCAGTGCGCCGGACAGCACGACACGTCACAAATATGCGAAACTCTCCTTGACGTATTTATATACGCGCCGGAGGAATTTGCCGGCATTGACGCGTCTCGGTACGTTCAGCTTTACGGCGGCAGGCTCGTGCTCGATAAAACAGGACTCGGCGCAAAGCTCATGACGGCAGTAAACGAATATGTCGCCGCACGCTTGCTGGAGCTGCGTTCACCAAAGGCACAAAAAGAGAACATCACAGCTGTCGAATGGTGTGAAAAAATGCTTTTGAGGACGGCAAGGAACGACGCCGAGGGGTTTTACAGATGGCACTGGCTTCTGACGGACAGTCTTGAAATATACAGCGGTATTTCCGGGATTTTCTATTTCGGACCGAAAAAAACACTTATCCATATGATGCAAAACGACATCAAAGCATATAAAATATATCTTGCCGCGCTCAGGACCATGGACGGCGGCGCGCTTATGGAATGGATCACACTGCTGCGGCAAAGGCTCGGATGAAAAAAGACGGGAGAAAAAACGTTGAAAAAGCACGAAACGCAACTGAAAACGCAGCGTCTGACGCTCACGCCGATGACGGATGTACAAATCAACGAACTTATCGGTTCCGCGCCGGACGACGAGATGAGGAAGGCGTATACTGAAATGCTTTGCGGATGCACTGAGCATCCCGACGACAGGCTCTGGTACGCGCCGTGGAATATAAAGCTCAACAAGAGCGGCGAACCGGTCGGAGACGCCTGCTTCAAGGGCCCACAGACGGGCGGCGCCGTCGAGATCGGCTACGGAATCTACACGCCGCATGAAGGGCGCGGCTACGCGACGGAGGCGGCAAAGGCGCTCATAAGCTGGGCGTTTTCACATGACGACGTTTATTTTGCCGAAGCTGAGACCGAACCGTCCAACAAAGCCTCACAGCGCGTACTTGACAAGCTCTCGTTCAAGCCGTTCGGTGAAGGCAAAGAGGGGCCGCGCTTCAGGCTCGAAAAGCCTGCGCCGCAATGGACGGCAATATACATGTGTCTCGGAATGGCGATCGGGCTGTCGATCGGATCGATGCTTGACAATCCTGTCATAGGTATGTGCATCGGGCTGCTCGGCGGAATGTGCGTCGGCCAGTATTTTGACACGTCGGACAAAAAAAGACGTAGCGCGTTGCGTAATGAGCCGGATCTGAGATGAACAAAAAGGCTGAAGACCTTTATGATGTGTACCGGGGCTGTTTGACAGAAGGCACATCAGAGTCTTCGGCCTTTTGTATATACAGGCTCGCGGCTTTGCTGAAACATTTTCGAAACAAAACCGTTGTACACTACAGATGAAAAAAGAGGAGGCAGAAAAGAATGGCAAAATTACTTATAGCCGAGGACGAAGAGCAGATAAACGATCTTGTAAAAAAGAATCTGTGTCTTGTCGGGCACGAATGCACGCAGGTATTTGACGGCGGCGCGGCGCTTGACGCGGCGCTGACGGAGCATTTTGATCTGCTTATACTCGACGTTATGCTGCCGGGCATGTCCGGCTTTGAGGTAATAAAGCAGCTCGGCGACACGCCGGTGATCTTCGTAACTGCGAAAAACGCGCTCAGCGACAGGATTAAGGGGCTGCGGCTCGGTGCGGACGATTATATCGTCAAACCGTTCGAAATACTTGAGCTTGTAGAACGTGTCGATGCAGTGCTGCGGCGCACAAAGAGCACGGCACACTCGTTTGAATTCAGCGGTGTCACGGTCGATCTCGACGGAAAACGCGTGTACAGGGACGGTTCCGAGGTAATTCTCACTCCGAAGGAATTCGCGCTGCTCGAAGCGTTCATAACAAACCGCAATCTGGCGCTTTCGCGCGACAGGCTTATCTATCTCGTATGGACATACGATTTCGACGGCGACAACAGGACAGTCGACATACACGTTCAGCGGCTGCGCAGAAAGCTCGGGATCGAGAGCGTGCTTAAAACAGTATATAAAACCGGCTACCGTCTGGAGGTATAGAGCATGAAGATGCGCTTCTGGCAGAAAACATATATCCTCACTCTCACGTTGTTTCTCGCGTGCCTTTACACCGGGCTGTTCGTGCTCGCATATTATACGTACGAGCGCAGCTCCGAAAACACAAAGAACGCCTGCGTGGCAGAGCAAAGCTACATTGTAATGTCATTCGAACGCGATTACGAGGATATCACCGACAGCTACAGCCCTTCGATTCTGATGCAGTCCTATGTTGCTCATTATGGAGCGCGCGGCATACTTCTTGCCTTCTTCGAGGACGGCTCCGCAGTCTGCTCCGGCTTCAAGAACACTATCGTGCAGGAAAACAGCGGTATAGTAAAAACGCTGCGGATAGACGGCGAAAAATACGTTGTCATTCATGGAACAGCGGCAGATAAATACGGCTTCGTATATGCGCGTTACGCCGGAGACCTTGACGATGAATTTCGTTCGCTGATAATAACATATGCGCTCGTGGCTGCCGGTGTTTCCGTTTTATTGGCTGTGATTCTGCTTTTCATACTCAAGAAGCTGTCGCTGCCGCTCGAAAAGCTCAAAAGTACGACGGAAACCATCGCCGGCGGCGATATGACGGTCGCGGCAGACGAGACGGGGAACGACGAGTTTTCCGCGCTTGCAAAAAGCTTTAACAAGATGGTCGGCAAGGTCAGATGTCAGATGAACGAGCTGGCAGACGACGCGCACCTCAAGCAGAGGCTCGTGGACAATATGGCGCACGAAATGCGTACACCGCTCACATCGATACGCGGCTATGCGGAATACATTGAAAAAGCAGCCGTACCCGACGAAGAAAAGAACGACGCCGCCGGACGGATAGTGACGGAAACCGACCGGCTGAGAAAAATATCCGAAAAAATACTGGATACCGCGTTCCTGCGTGAAACCGCCATAGAGCGAAAAAAAGTCGACCTGTGTGAAGTACTGCAAGATACGTCCGAAAAGCTCTCGCAGAAGGCAAAGGCACGCGGCATCACGATCACAGTGAACGCCGCAGACAGCGTCGTCGAAGGCGATGTAACGCTGCTGTCGATGCTCTTTTGCAATCTCGTCGAAAACGCGATCAAGGCCTGTGCCGACGGCGGAAATATCACACTTTCGTACAGTGGTCAGACGGCGTGTGTTGCCGACGACGGAAAGGGCATGACACCTGAACAGCTCACACATATCACCGAGCCGTTCTATCGCACCGACAAATCGCGCTCGCGTGTCGAAGGCGGCGCGGGGCTGGGGCTTGCACTGTGCAGTCAAATCGCCGATTCCCACTCCGCGAAGCTGCGTTTCGAGTCCGAAGTCGGAAAAGGCACGAAAGTATTTATCGATTTTACAACTTCACAACAGCTTTGAAACAAACGGGTGCTACGATAAGAGCATAAACAGGAAAGGAAACAGCAAAAATGAAAAACACAAACACAGTAAGAACGCTTTCCTTCGCGCTCGCGGCGATAATGCTCTTTTCTGCGGCACTGCTGGGCGGCGCGTATGCACTCGCCATGAATGAGAGCGCGCAGCCGTATGAGCAGGACGGTTTCACTCCTTATATCGGCTCAAAAATACCGTCCAAAACAGTATACATTTCGACCTACGAACACGACACCATGCTCAACTCGTGGATAAGCAATGATTTTATTGCATCTGACAGCGCGGCGAAGGAAGTGGTGATTTCATACGAAGCGATGACGTTTGAAGAGTCCGCGGATGCGTTCGCACCGGGACAGTCAGCACTCAAATTCATGTTTGAGCATATCAGCAACGGCGCTTTTGAAGCCGTCGTGCTTTCTATTTCCGAAGACGGCACCGCGTTTATCATTAGACTCGACAGCTCCTACACACAACTGTCCGCCGACTGGTACAGTGCGACTGACGGATTTGATTTTGATGTTTTTCAAAGCGCTTACGACAACAGAGTGCTCAGCCTTACCGGCGAAGCGCCTTCCACGCAAACAGAAATGCAGATGAAGTTCAGTGTCTACAACCACGTCAGCGCCGATGGAGCCACGCTGACTCTCTTCTCACAGAAGCAGGCTCAGACGCTTCACGAAAGCACGGACAATGCACTGACCTATGATGAGGTTCTGTTTTTGATGAATGACTCGATAAAGCTGTATGAAACATACGACACCGTATGTCTGACGAACGCGTTCGAATACGGTTTTGTTCCCGATGATATAGTCCGGCAAAGCGAATCCCACTATGTAGAATGCCTGCACACTGATTATTCCTCGCTCAGCTATAACAGCGCTAACGCGCAGTACCTCCAAAAAATACGCGACATTTCGCTTATAGTGCGCTACCGGCTGCTGATGCTCGACAGCGGGTTTGAAAAAGGATATATTACTTTAGACAGTCTTTCCGGTATGTATGGATTTTCGCAAAAGCTGTATCTCGGTGACGCGATCGACGAGATAAAGAATGAGAGGCGAGAAAGCTTTTATTTCATCTCTTCTCATTTTCAGTTTGCCAATGACTGTTATGTTATGCTCATTGACACGAAGGGAGAGCTTGATACCGCAGAGAAGTACGCGGCGGCGCTCGCGGAAGAGTTTGAAGCGTGTTCAACCGCTTGGTACGATCCCTACAGCAGAAGCTACTCATATCCGGCTCTTGCGGACGCTGAGCTTGAATATCCGCTTATCGTGCTGTCCGACGGATATATATTTAATCAGACGTGCGTATTTTACAAAAACAGCGCCGTGTGCGTACCGACACCTGAGCTTGCGGATAAAGACCCACACAAATGGAAGCTCACGGAAAGCTATTTTGACACGGATCATATTGTCATCAGTCTCACCGGAAACGATCAGTTCGGTTCAGTTGTGCTTGCAGACATCAAGGACGACGACGCAAAGGCGTTGATCGATATGCTTAAAAACGCACACACGGCAGATATGTACTTGCTTCAGAGCACATTATACGCGGTTGATTCACTGTTTTATTACGAGCTTTATCTGAACAACGGCACAACGATCATACTACCCGTAAACGATCCGAGCGGGGAGCTTGCCGCAATAGAACCGAGCAATTCCGAGTATGAAACCTCGTATTTCAACAAATGCGTGAGCTTGCAGTTCACCGCGGCAGTCAATGAGCTGTGTTGGAAATACGCAAAGCCATTCGTCGACGAATACATCGACAGCCCGACGGAGCCCGTCGAACCGACCGCTTCGTTCACGTCAACGCTCGCCGATATACCGGACGGCGTTTATACGAATTTTGAAAACATGATGAATGTTTTCATAGCAAAGACGAAGGAAGACATGTCACTCTTTCATGACACGGCTCTGATACTTGAGACAGACGCATTCAAGGAGCTTCGCGACCTCATAACAGGCGACACCGCATACAAATATATCGCTGTCAACGAATGCTGGTACGACCGCAACGACTTTTGGAAGACCTTCCTTCTGCAAATCATCATCGACGATAATGCCGAGCTTTCCGAATACAGCGAATCGGTCGATCTGTACACTGAGCAGGGGCAAACGGCGATCATAGAAAAGATCGTCAGCGACCCTGAGACATATCTTAAGTGAAAATAACGGTAAAATAAAGAAAGCCTGCACGGCTGTGCAGGCTTTCTCTTTACGTTTGATTATTTGATTATGACTATCTTTCCGATAAGCGGAAGCGGTTTCTTATCGCCCTTGACAGCGCTGATTATACCGAGGATGATGCATACAAACGAGAATATATACGCAGCGACGGATACGATCTGTCCGAGTATCGGGATGACATTGATTATAGCCGCGACAGCTCCGAGTATGAGCAGAAGGAGTGCCTGGTTAGCGTGGAATTTGCCGTAAGCGGTCTTCGGCTCCATGACGAGCGGAAGGAAGAAGAGTATCGGGAATATGTACATGAGTATTGCGATGATCTTGCCGGATTCAACATCGCTTTTCGAGAATGCCTCTGTAGTCTGGGGAGCGGGAGCTGCCTGCTGAGTATTTGCCTGAGCGTTAGGGTCAGCCTGAGCCTGTGCGGCACCGCACGCGGGGCAGAATTTTTCGTTTTCTGACAACTGTGCGCCGCATGAAGAACAAAATGCCATAATAATTCTCCTTCAGTATATTTTTTAGTTTTTCTGTGATTAAACTGTGAAGCTGTCGATGATGCTCTTAATCCATTCTTCAATCGAGCCGAATTGATCTACAATCGAACCGAATAACGCGGCTCCTGCGATCGCTACGACTATCGAGGTGAGGATGAGAAGGATCACAGCTATAAGCATCCATATAAGCTGTGCTTTCGCGAAGTTGCCGAGGCTCTTTCTCTTTGCTGAGCAAGCCCATACAATTATCATAATGATATTGACGAACGGTATCGCGAGCAACAGCAATATTCCGAACCACTGTCCGACCGACACGGGAGCGTAGGGTGAATCCTTACCGGGTGCAACAGGCGCAGGCGGCGTCTGTGCGTACTGAGTCTGATTTGCCTGAGGCGCTGGTCTGGGCTGAGGTGCAGGCTGAGGTATAGGCTGAGGTGCAGGCTGAGGTATAGGCTGAGGTACAGGCTGAGGTATAGGCTCTGACTTTACTTCTTCATGAATCTCTTGCTGTACAGCAGGGATTTCAGCGTCAGTTTTTTCATCTGCCGTTTCAACAGGCTCAACCTTTGTGCCGCATGCAGGGCAGAATTTTTTTCCGTCAACAACGGTTCCGCATCCGGGCTTTGAACAAATCATTTCTTTACCATTCCTTTCGTACATTTTCGGGCTTTAGGCGTTTTTTCACTCGCTGTGAGGCCCTCTGCGAAAAAACAACGCCTCTTTTCGTATATCTTTCCGCTTTTATACGGATATTGTACATTATTATAGTCGTAAAATCAATAGAAAATGCAATTATTTTTTTATATAACGAAGCTTTTTCGTATTTACCGAGCGTTTCTATTTCATCTTATGTTTTTCCGGCGAGAACGCCGGGATTGAACTCATTTTATGCCCTTATTCAATACTGTATCGATGAAGCCCTTTGAAAAGGCAGCTTGTTCACGAAGCTTTTCGTTTACGAATGAAAAGTCTGCGGCTTTTTTTTCAAAAGCATTATTGTCGTCGATCATTCTGTCATCCAAGCCGAACGCACAAAGCAGATCGCTCATTCGTGTATTGATCTTTTCGGTTCTCCCGAAAGTATACATATCCCTGTTGAAGATCAACGCAAAAGCCGTGGCATGGAATGAATTTGAGACAACCGTTTGTGCGTTCTTAACGAGCGTTAAAAATTCCAACGGACCCGGATTGGTGATACGCTTCCCGTGCTTGACTCGTTTTGCGGAAGATATAACATATAACTCACATCCGTGTTTTTTTGCTGATTCATATGCAAATTCAAGCAGCCGGTCGTTTTTGTCAAAATCATAAGCGAAAATATACGGCTTTTGAAAAGCTTTCTCTGTTTTTTCCGGGATCAGGCTGTACCATTCCTCTTTTTCAAGGAGAAAAACCGGGTCGAGCACATGAACCGTGTCGGGTCTGCCCAAACGCGAAGCTATTTCAACGCCGCTTTGCTCACGCGTTGAAACAAAATCAAGTCCCGAAAGCATCTGTGCTACGAATGCAGTGTATTCATCTGCTACCGTTTTTGTCGCAAAGCTGGCGGCATACGACGCTTTTACTGATTTATCCGGCGCAAAATCCAGATAGAACGCCTTATCACGCCCATTGGGAAATTGTGTGTTCCATATCTGATCGCTCCCGGCAAAATACACATCTCCTTCGGGGAGGCGTTCTTTCAGTTCCTCGTTGGAAGTATATTTCTCTTTCGTGAGCACGAGATACTTTTTTGAAAAGTCATCAAACCTTTTTTTCCGGACGAGCGAAAGCAGCCGTCCCGGAAGCTTTGCGGCAAGATATGCTTGCTTTATTAAAAAGCCTGAGTATTTTTCATTGCCCACGGTGTTCAGCTTATAATGGTTGCTCAGATATGGCGGCTTATAGTCGATTATTTCGACCTCATTCCCGTCCCGACAGCCCGAAAGATACTTTTCAAGCGCATACGCCTGAAGCGACGCGCCGGCATTGTATACATCATGACAGGTTATTGTATAGATCTTCAATTCGCGGCTATCCTTTCTTTAACGCTCCGTCGGCACGCTCTGAGCTGTTTCAGATAACGCCGGTTATCTTATCTGCCTGCTGCGCGTTAGAATAATCGCCGGCGCGGCAGTTGTTTTCTGCCCGTCTGATCTTTTCTGTGTCGTTGATCAGCTTCACGATTCCGTCGGCGCAGCCGTCGTTGTCCATAGGAACGATATACCCGTCAAAGCCGTCTGTGAGCTGCGCGGCCGACGTGGGATATTTCGTTATGACAGGGCATTTGCCGAGCATCTGTGCTTCCCTTACGGTGACGGATTTTCCCTCGTACCGTGACGGCTGTACGTAAACGTCACACCGTACAATATACGCATACGGGTTCTCCTTTTTGCCGAGCAACACGACGCAGTCTTCTGCGCCGGCTTGTTTTATCTTCTCTCTTATGAGTGCTTCACCGCCTCCGTAGCCGATGAGATACCATACGCAGTCGATCCCGGCGCGGCGTATTTTCATACATATATCCGGCACATTGTCGAAATTTTTCGCTTCGCAGAATCTGCCTATCGAAAGCAGCTTCGCCGCGCCTTTATCCATCTCGCAGCCGATATTGGCGCCGGCGCGCTCACGCACGAGCCTTTCGGACAGAATATTCTCTATGACGTATGATTTTTCCCTCAGCGACGGATACACAGCGTCGAACGCTTTTTTGCAGCTTTCAGATACGTTTACTATCACATCGAGCATATCCCACATCTGTTTGTCGCGTTCGCCCTTGCAGCCGATACGGCTGAAATCCGTGTGCAGCCAGCCGAACGTCCTTGCGGCGTTGACTTTTCGGCACGCGATATAATGCGGATCGATGAAGCTCAGGCACACGTCGTAGTCTCCTTCGAAGCGCGGGAGAAACAAAAGTGAGTGTTTATGCACAAGCTGTTTGACCCAATACGTTCTGTCGCATTTTTTTCTGTATATATTCGTCCACAGCTTGACCGCGAGACGTACACACGCGATCGGAAAGCACAGCCCGAGAGCCTCTTTTATCGATACGTTGAGCGCGCGGTACTGTCTTTTTTCGTTGAGCAGTGCCACGCCTTCGGGTATGCTTTTGAGCAGCTCGCCGCTCTGTCTGTACAAAAACAGATCGACCTCGCACCCTCTCTCGCGAAGCGCACCGAGCAGCCCGATAAGACTCGTCTCCGCGCCGCCCAGCTCCATATCAGGATGAATGATCAAAACCTTTTTCATCAAAATAATCCTTTTATAAATTCAATGGTCGTTATACGGTCGAAGCTTGCGTTGAAATCCACGCTTATATAGTAACTGTAATAGTAGAACCCGGCAAATCCGGCAAGGCAGGCGTAAATATAGACCTCCCTGAGCTTCGTCTTCAGTCTGAGCAATATCCACGGGATAGAAATGATATAGAAATACTGAAAATAGTTCGCCAGCCGCGCAAACATATTCGCCGTCCCGAACATACCTACGAACATCAGTGCAAACGAAAGCACTGACAGATTCGTTATGAGGTTTTCTGCCGGAGTAGAATTCTCGTACAGCTCTTTTCGGAACACGAACGAAAGGACGGTCGGTATCGCGTACACGATAACACGTATCACGTTGACGCCCTCGCCGCTGAGATCTTCTTCAACGAATTCCTCGCCTATCGCGTTCGTCAGGTCGAGCAGCAGGTCCATAAACTGAGTAAGCATAAACGCCACGGCGGCTGCTCCTATGAGGACCGCGTACGTCTGCGTCCTCCACGGCTTCGAAGCGATCAGTGGAACGAGCAGATAGAGCACCGCATACGGATGGATAAGCACCGCCAATAAAACGAAGATCAGATACATCGCCCATTTTTTCTCAATGAAGAAATGCGTTGCTATCAGACAAAGCCCCATCGCAAGACACTGCTTTATCGCCGCGCAGGAAAAAAGGTATGCTGCCGTCATGATATAAAGCGCGACGGGAAAGCTTAGATACTGTGAATACTTTCTGAAAAACAGCACAACGGACGCCACGCAGAACAGCGTCGTCGCGAATATAAAGACGTGATAGTCTTTTGTGAACAGCTTAAATATCGCTATCAACACGAAAAAGCCCGGGTTCGAGCCGATGGACATATCGTAATCGGAGATACTGCTGAAGCCTGCTATCCCTTCATACGCCTTGATATACGTTCCGGTATCGTTGAACCTCGTCCTGAGCCCGCCGTACAGCGAGAGAAACAAAATAACGGCTATCGCGAAAAGCCATTCTTTTTTCTCGTTTCCGTCCTTGCGGCGGCGTGCGTTGACAAGATCGCTGCATAATGCAAGAGCTATGGCAATCAACGCGGCAACAGTGATATCATCCATCTACGCATCGCCGCCTTTCCGTTTTCCGAACAGGCGGTGGAAAGGGCGTGCGAACCTGCTCCTGATTCGCGTACCGACGCTCAGGAACGACTGGTTATACCAATGTACGGAATATGTATTTTTCGTTTTTTTCATGATCCCCGTCGTGCTGTCGAACGGGTCGAAGTATTCCGAGGGAAAAACGGTAAGCTCCGGAAGGCGCTGGTATACGTTTTCACGGACGAGACCGTATGATTCGAGAAACCTCGTCGTTACGCGCGGACAGCCGGCAAAATTGTATGAGCCGTCGTCGTTGATAAACGACATTTTTTCGTATTCTCTGAGATTGCCGCCGATGATCTCGTTTTTTGCCTGAGCGCCGAAGCCGAGCCCCGTCGCAACATACAGGCTTTTTTCCATGCCCATAAAAGCCGGCTCGTTCCTCAGCTGATCCGGACATCTGATGAGCTCTACGTCGGTATCAAAATAGAATCCGCCGCAGGTATAGACGGCGTAAAGCCGCGCCACGTCGCTGACGAACGCGTATTTGCCCGCTTCATACGCCTGCTCGGTAAACTTGTACGAATTGACGTCGAAATTCTCTTCGTTCCACTCGCGTATTTCGTAATCGGGGCAGAAGCGCTTCCAGCTTTCGATGCATTTTTTTGCAAGGCGGCTCTTTTCTTTGCCGCCGAACCAGCAGTAATGGATGATCTTCGGTATCATTTATCCATCCTCCTGACCTTTTTTTTAACGAAAAGCGTTAAGACAACGCCCGCCGGTACTGCCAAAACTGTAATGAGCTTATCGGGAGACGACGCAAGAAAACGCTTCTGCCGCGAAAGCATACAGCTTGAAACGTAGTGTGCGGCGTTTTTGTATCTGTACGAAAGCTTCATTATGCCGCCGAGCTCCATTATCGCGCGCCGCAGCTCGGCAAAGCTGCGCGGAGAGTTGATAAACTGCCGCATTATATTTGCCGACATTCCGTCCGGCTGATAATCCACGTCGCACAGATCCTCGTTGAGCGAAATGAAGCGATAGTTTTTTGACAGTTTTATTATCAGATAATGCGGATTGAAATTCTTTTCGCCATCGTATACTGGCATCGGAGCGACCGTTCGAAGCAGATCGTTGCGCACGACGTATTTTTTATCGCCGCCGCCGAGATACAGCAGCGTCGCCGCGTTGATAATTTCACCCGTTTTCAGCTCACAGCCGATCCTGTCACCGCCGACTGCAAAATCGAGACCGACTATTCCGGCGATATCGTCGCCGCGCTGTTTTTCCCATATATTGAAAATCTTTTCGACAGCGCCGTCCGCGAGCATATCGTCTGAATCGATACACACGGAAAGCTCCGTCGTCATATTTGCGATCGCGGTATTATAGCCGGTGTGCAGACCGCCATTTTCCTTATGTATGCAGTAGATCGGAAAATCCTTCTCCGTTTCGATCCACGCTTCGACGACCTCGCGCGTATTATCTGTCGAGCCGTCGTCTATTATGAGCCATTCAAAATCCTTGCGGCTTTGCTTTTTGAGCGAAGCGTAAAGCGCCGGCAGTGTATTCGCTCTGTTATAGCTCGGTGTAAACACCGTCAGCGTCGTTTTCATTCGGATCGCTCCCTTCGTGATATGATAGATCTCAGATTATATAAACGTCTTTTTTTGATAAGAGCGTTTTCATCTCTTCTTTTTTCTGCCCGTCCACGTTCCCGCGCATCGTATATTCCTCGCCGAGAAACACGCTGTTTTCCCGTTTTTCCTCGAAACGCTGCTTCTGTTGTTCAAGTGTTCTTATCACACGCGCCGGGCTGCCTGCCGCGATGGTATATGCGGGGATGTCGCGCGTCACGACGCTTCCTGCGCCGATTATCGCGCCTTCGCCTACCGTTACGCCGGGAAGCAGCGTTGCGCCTGCGCCGATAAAAGTGCCGCTGCCGACGGTGATCCTGCCGAGCTTTGTATAACCGCATATCGCCTTGGTGCTTGCGTCGTGCGCAAGGAGCGTGACATGGACTGACATCGTGACGTTATCGCCGATCTCGATGAGCCAGCAGTGGGTCGGATCAAGATATACGCCCTGCTGACGGTTGAAGCCCGTGCCGACCTTCATGCCGCGCTTTATGAGCGTTTTCGTAGGTATCTCACCGCGTATCAGCCTTGAAATATTGCTTAAAAACATCATATTTCCTTTCTTTTCACAGGTGCTGAAGTATCGAAACGGCAGTCTTCTTTATTTTATGAAGCTTTTTTGCCCTGTCGATATCGGGAGCGATGCTTTTTATATAGCCATCCGCGTCGCCGTTGAGTATTGTAAGACCCTGTTGTTTGCCGATGCGTCCTTTTTCAATGCATATGCGTACGGCTTCCTTGAGTTCTTCTTTTGCCATAGCGGCTGCGACGAGCTGCGATGCGTTTTCTGCGTTGAACACGGTCAGTGAAACGGCGAACGTATAAAGAAAGTTCTTCAGCTCACACGCAAGATACAATTCTCCGTCGGGGACAGAATACCTTTGTACATACGGTTTTCTGAACGAATACGACGTACACGCATCGTCCATCATTCTCGGATTGACCCTGTTGGTCATGCCGCCGTAGCGATAATAATACACGTTATCGGGTATCCACACGATCTTCTTCGCAAGCGGCATCACACGCACATTGAAATTCAGATCCTCGGAATGGGTGACGCCGACAGCGTGCAGTGAAGCCGACACGATCACCTCGCGGCGATAGAGCTTCTCACAAAGGCCTACGGATACGATATTCACGCCGAAAAAGCTTCTGTAATACTTTTCCATAAAGGTGGCGTTGTCGATGACTTCTGTTTTTTCGGCGTGCATTACGCTCTTCTTTCTTATGAGCGCATATTTGTCTATTACCCTGTAAAGCGTCCCGACCACGACATCCGCGTCGTATTTGAGCGCGTTTTCGACGAGTATTTCAATCGACCTTTTCGGGAGCCAGTCGTCGCCGTCGACGAAGCGCACCCATTCGCCGTGCGCGTGCTCAAGCCCGGTCAGCCTTGCTTTCTCAATGCCTTCGTTCTTCTTGTCGACGATCTTTATCCTTGCGTCTGTTTTTGCATACTCTTTGCATATTTCAAGGCTGTTGTCGGTCGAGCCGTCGTTGACTATTATTATCTCAAGATCATCGTAGGTCTGCTCCGTTATTGACACTATGCATTTTTTCAGCAGCGGAGCGATATTATATACTGCTATGATCACGGAAACGATATTTTTATCATTCATTTTCAACCCTCTCCGTTCCTTCCCAAAGTCTGATATAACCTTCCTCAAGCTCTGACGCCGCCTGCTTTATATCATAACCGCACGCAGCTATCTCCGAAGCGTGCGAGCGCCGTTCATAGGGCAACGACGCTTTTATGAGCTTTGCCCATTCGGCTTTGCTCATGCTGAGAGGAAGCATCGTTACAGTGTCCGTAAGCACTGCCTCGCTTGTGATAGCGTCTGAAGCGAAGCATTTCAGTCCGGACGTCTGCGCCTCTATAAGCGACACGGGAAAGCCTTCAAACAGCGACGGGAAGAGAAAGACGTCGAACGCGGACAAAAGCGCCGGTATATCGTTTCTCACGCCGGTGAGTATCACCCTGTCGGCGATACCCAGCCTGTTGACCTTTTCGGCGATGCTCTGTCCGGCTTCGCCGTTGCCGACGAGCAGCAGATGCGCGGACGGGTCGAGCTTGAGATACTGTGCGAACACATCGATGATGAACGGGTGGTTCTTCGGCTCTGAAAAGCTTCCGACGTGACCGATCACGGTATCGTCTCTCAGGTCGTATTGTGTCCGTATGCGCTCACGGTCGGCTGGAGAAAACGCGAATCTGCTTGTGTCAAGCGCATTTTTGAATATATAAAACCGTTCGTTCCCGAACATAAAACGCCCTGCCTGTTCACTGCAGGCAAACAGTTGAGTGGCGTAGCGCGGGATGCTTTTTTTATAAGCGAGCTTGATGCTTTTGCCGATGCCTGAATTGACAAACGTCGTGTGACTGTGTGCTATTCTGACGGGGACGCCGTGCTTCATAGCCGATTTCAGCACGACTCCGCTCATGCAGTCGAGGTGCGAATGTACGATCCTGTATTCGGGATGCGACGCAAAAAACGAGTTGAGGGCACGAAGATAGACAGGCGAAACGGGATTGAGCGCCGGAAGATGGAATATCCTTGAGCCGAGAGCAAGTATCTCGTCGTCGTAATCCTTCTTTTCGCTTCTGTGCGTAAGAAAATCGAACTGCACTCTGTCTCTGTCGACGTTCCGGTAATAATTCATGAGCATCGTTTCAAGACCGCCGCGGTTCATGTGTGTGACTGCCTGAAGTACTCTTATCGTTTCCATGCTACGCCGTGTCCTTCCGTGTTTTTTTACGTCATTGCCCAAGCGCTTTTTTTATGACCGCCAGCGTTTCGCCGACGACCTTCTTTTTATCGAAATCACGCTCGGCGACCGTTCGCGAATGAGCGCCCATCGCTTTTTTCTTCTCATACGGTGTTTCGACGAAGCGCTTCATCGCTTCGTACAGCGCTTCACTGCTGCGCACCTCGCAGAGAAAGCCGTTTCCACCGTCGTCCACCGCTTCAAGACAGCCGTGTATATTGCTCGTGATAAGCGGTCTGCCCGTCGCCGCGCCCTCAAGAAGGACGTTCGACATTCCCTCATGGTATGAGGGAAGCACGACGCAGTGCGCGTCGGCATACAGCGCCGCCATATCGTCGGCGTATCCCAGGTATTCTATGATTTTTTCCCGGCACAGTTCGTCGACCGTCTGTTTATAGCTGTCCTCAAACGGTCCTGCCATCGCGACCTTTACGCTGTCGCCGTACTCCGAGCGAAGCCGGCGAGCCGCTTCGAACAGCTCATCTACGCCTTTTTCCTTCATTATTCGACCGGCGAACAGAAAGCGTACAGTTTTGTTATCGGCAGGATATTCGACGAACGGAAAGCATTCAAGGCTGACGCCTGCGCCGTGGAGCACATGAGCTTTGCCGTCCGGTACAACGCCTGTTTTCATCAGGTCCTTACAATTCTGAGCGTTTTCAAAAAAAACACACAGCGCTTTTTTCAATGCCGGTTTATACATCGCCAGCACAAACCGTTTCAGCAGCCCGCCTTTGTCAAACACACCGCCGAGCCCCGTGATATTTACACAACACGGAGTATGCGTCATGCGGCACACGAGCGCTCCGTATATATTGGGCTTTATTGTATATGTTATTACAAGCTCCGGTCTGACCTTCGCAATGATTCGGCGATACCGGAAAAGCAGCGCCGCATCCTTGAGCGGATTCATTCCGCGCCGTTCCAGCGGAGTGTTTATAAAGCGGCACCCGAACGCCGTCATTCGTTCTATCCATTCACCGTCAGGAAGCGAAATATAGACCTCGCATCCTTCGCTGATCAACGCTTTCAGAAGATCACCGCGAAACTGATACAGTCCCAGATCGTAATTGGCAAGAACCAGAACGCGCTTATTTGACTTTTCTTGCGGGTGTTCCGACATATGTTCCGCTCTCCTTTATATCCCTGACCACCACGGTTCCGGCACCGATCGTACAGCCGCTGCATATCGAAACGTTGTTTTTTACGCTCGTACCTATACCGACCCATGTATGATCTCCGATCGTAACAGTGCCGCCGAGATGAGTGCCGACGGAAATATGAGAAAAATCTCCGATCCTGTTATCGTGTTCAACGACAGCGGAGGTGTTGATGATCGTATGTTTTCCTATTACAGCGCACGGGTTTACAACTGCATTCGCCATTACAGCGGAGCCTTCGCCGATCTGCACACCTATTTTCGAGATAACGGCGCTGGGATGGACAGCAGTATACCAGCGCACTCCTTCAAACCGTTCGGTTAGCTTTTGTCTTATAGATGAATTGCCTATGGCTACTATCATTTCATAATCGCGGTACTTCCCGTAATCACAAATACGCCCAAGCACGCGTATGCTTCCGACATCAGCCGCCGAAGGGTCATCGTCAAGAAAACCAACGACACGGTCGCCGCTGCTGATTATAATGTCTGCGATTACTTTTCCGTGGCCGCTTGCACCGATCACCACTACACTCTTTATCATTTTCCCCTCCGATGCGCCAAAACGGCGAAGGACTTATGCTTCACCGTTGTTATTATCCTTTTCACCCGACTTTTCGCTTTGCTGTGCAATGCGGTACTGATCGAAATTCGGGTTTATATAATTGCCGTCGCTGACGACATCCTCACGTTTGAGTACCTTTACAGCCGTCATCAAAACTATTTTGCAGTCGAACGTGAAGCTGCATTTTTCAACGTATTCAAGGTCATATCCGAATTTTTTCTCCCACGTCAGATTGTTCCTTCCGTTGACCTGTGCCCAGCCGGTAAGACCGGGGACCGCATCGTGTCTGTGATGCTCGCGATCGGTATAATACGGCAGGTATTCGGGGATCAGCGGACGCGGTCCGACGAAGCTCATCTCACCCTTGAGTATGTTCAAAAGCTCCGGCAGCTCGTCAAGGCTCGAAGCGCGCAGGAACGCACCGAAGCGCGTGATCCTGTCTCTGTCGGGCAGCAGTTTTCCGTCCTCGCCGCGCGTGTCGGTCATCGTTCTGAACTTTCTGAGTACGAATATCTTTTCATTCTTTCCGGGGCGCTTCTGCGCAAAGATGACCGGCTTGCCGAGCTTTACGCGAATGAGT
>CAZFZL010000003.1:2994-27225 GCA_964523005.1 uncultured Oscillospiraceae bacterium | reverse complement strand
TCGTCGTCTGCCGTTACGTTTGCGGCAAGCTCCATCATTTTGTCATAAGTCCAGTCGCCTGATTTTACAAGGGTGTAAGGGCTTTCAAGCTCGTTGTTTTTGACGAGCGTCTTGTTGAATATGAGAACCTGCGTGCATTCGTTGTCGAGTATCGACATATAGCCGGTCGTGAAATAGAGGCTGTCGCCGATCGAAAGGTCGGCAACGGCTTTCTGATCCCACCATTCCTTGCTCAGGTCGAGATCAGCGGTGATCTCGCTGTCGAAAAGGTCATAGAAATAACCGTCCGCAGCAGCGGATACCATGTCGTTCATTATCGGCATCACGACATCATAGGTGTACAAATTTGAACCTATTTCGTTCGAGATGATCGTGTTGATGTTTTCACTTGAGCTTGTTGCGTACGCCTGGATGTCGATGTTGAATTTATCTTCGACAAGAGCGTTACGGTTGAAAACGGCGTCGTTGATAAGCTCGTTGTTGAGCTCCTCTGCGCCTATCTCACGCGAATGATAACGTTCGCCGTACTGCATACCGCCCACGAGGAACATAACTACGGCTTCTTCGCCGTCCCAGTCTCTCAGTGACGAAAACAGTTCAGCATCGCTCGTGGTGCTCGTTGTTCCGGTAGATGTTGAACCGGCCTCAGACTGCGTCTGTGTGGTGTCACACGAAGCAAATACGAACGCGGTCATAAGCAATGCCAAAACAATGCATAATACTTTCTTCATAATAATCTCCCTTTGATATGATACTTGATTATAAACAATTTTTTTCTTTTTGTCAACAGTTTTTTCATCGTTTTCACCAAGCGGATCTTTTTGTTTGCCGATTACGTGGTTTTTAAGGCGGTTTTTCCGCAAACGCCTTGCTTTTTACGGCCGTTTGTGATACAATATATTCGGTAGTTTGTACGCTTATCGGAGGAAGACGGCTTTGATAACAGTCATGAGCACAGAAAAAAATTCATATGCTGACAAAGCCGGCATTAAAGCGGGCGACCGCATTGTAGCTTTCAACGGCAACGCGCTCGCGGACGTGCTCGATTATCAGTTCTGGCTGAGCGAGGAACACCTTCGCGTCGAATATCTCGGCGCTGACGGACGGACGCACTTCGCCGACATCGAAAAGGAGCAATACGAAGACATCGGACTTGAGTTCAAAACGTACCTCATCGATAAAAAGCGCAGCTGCTGCAACCGCTGCATCTTCTGCTTCGTTGACCAGAACCCGCCGGGAATGCGCGAAAGCATTTATTTCAAGGACGATGACGAGCGCCTTTCGTTTCTCCAGGGAAACTATATCACGCTCACAAACCTCACGCGCCGCGAAGTTGACAGGATAAAGCAGATGCACATCTCACCGATAAACGTATCGGTACACACGACAGATCCGGAGCTGCGCGTAAAGATGATGGGCAATAAAAACGCCGGAAAGGTGCTTGAGCTGCTCCGGGAGATATGCGTCGCCGGGATAACCGTGAACGCGCAGATCGTGCTTTGCAGGAATTGGAACGACGGCGATGAGCTGCTTCGGACGCTCACCGATCTTGCCGGGCTGTTCCCTGCCGTCGAAAGCGTCGCCGTGGTGCCGTCGGGGCTGACGAAGCACAGAAACAGTCTTGCGGTGCTCACGCCATTCGACAAAGCCTCATCGCTCGAAACGCTCGCACTGATAAACAGCTTCGCAGAAAAACACCTCGCCGCAACAGGACACCGGTTCGTATTTGCTTCGGACGAATTTTTCCTCACCGCGGGCGTGCCGCTGCCTGATCCTGCGTCATACGAAAACTTCATGCAGCTCGACAACGGCGTCGGTATGCTCACGCTCCATTCGCAGGAATTCAGCCGGGCGCTTCGCAGAAAGCGCAAATGCACGCCGCGAAGCGTATCAATAGCCACCGGGAGTGCTGCGTATGCTCACATATCGGAGCTTTGCAAAGCGGCATCGGACAAATTTCCGGCACTGGATATAAAAGTATACTGCATAAAAAACGAGTTTTACGGAGAAAGCATCACCGTGTCGGGGCTGCTCACAGGGCAGGACATCGCACACCGCCTTGCCGGGGAACCGCTCGGTTCAGAGCTGCTGTTTCCGGCCTGCGCGCTTCGCGCCGGCGGCGATCTGTTTCTCGACGGCTACACACCGCAGCGGCTTTCACAAGAGCTCAAAGTAAGCGTCAGACCCGTCGGAAACAACGGCAAAGAGCTACTCGATGCGCTCATGGGAAAATGAGCAAAAGAAAAGGATAAAAAACACATGAAAAGACCGACAATAGCGATCGTCGGACGACCGAACGTAGGAAAAAGCACGCTCTTCAATAAGCTTGCCGGAAAACGCATAGCCATCGTTGAAGACACACCGGGCGTCACGCGCGACAGAATATACGCACAATCACAGTGGGCAGGCCGCGATTTTGATATAATCGACACCGGAGGCATTGAGCCGCGCTCGGACACGGAAATGCTCTCTCACATACGCACGCAGGCGCAGATCGCGATCTCGCAGGCGGACGTTATAATCTTTTTGACCGATCTGCACAGCGGCGTCACCGCGCAGGACGTTGAGATCGCCCGTATGCTGATGCGTTCGGGAAAGCCCGTGCTGCTCGCGGTCAACAAGGTCGACACGGTAGGCGCGCTTCCGCCGGAGATATACGACTTCTACTCGCTCGGACTGGGTGAGCCCTATCCGATCTCCTCGCTTCACGGAACGGGAAGCGGCGATCTGCTCGACGAAGCGATAAAGCTCTTCCCGGCTCACGAAGAGGAGGAGGAAGAGAACGACGCGATAAAGGTCGCCGTCATAGGAAAGCCGAATGCCGGTAAAAGCTCGCTGGTCAATCGCATTACCGGTCAGGAACGTACGATCGTGTCCGACATCCCGGGTACAACACGCGACGCGATCGACACTGAGGTCGTCTCAGGAGAGGACAAATTCATCTTCATTGACACCGCGGGCATCCGCCGTAACGCAAAGATCGACGGAAGCATCGAGCATTACAGCGTTCTTCGCGCAAAGGCTTCGGTCGAACGCGCCGACGTCTGCCTGATAATGGTCGACGCGCAGGAGGGTGTGACGGCACAGGACGAGCGCATAGCGGGAATAGCGCACAACGCAGGCAAAGCATCAATAATCGTCATCAATAAATGGGATCTGGTGGATAAAGACAACTCCACCGTCGACAGCTTCAGAAAAGATGTTTACACCGCTCTCTCATATATGACCTACGCGCCGATACTCTTCATCTCCGCCAAGACAGGACAGCGCGTCGACAGACTCTTCGAGCTCATTCGTTTCGTGCGCGAGCAAAGCGTCACGCGTATATCCACCGGCGTGCTCAACGATCTGCTCAACGATATCACAACGCGCGTACAGCCGCCCACCGACAAGGGCAAGCGGCTCAAGATATATTATATGACGCAAACCGCAGTTACACCCCCGACTTTCGTAATTTTCTGCAACAGCGCGGAGCTTTTCCATTTTTCATACCAGCGGTATATCGAAAATTCACTCAGAACCACGTTCGGCTTTGAGGGCACCCCGATCAAGCTGATCATAAGACAGAAAGGGGAGTCGGAGAAATGACGTTTGCAGATCTTTACCACAGCGGACTGCTCTACTGTCTGAGAGAACATTTTTCTTCCGCGTGGCAAACTGTGCTGTTCGTGCTTGCTTTCCTGCTTGTCCTTTCAGCGGCATATCTGCTCGGCAGCCTGAACTTCGGAATAATCATATCAACTAAAAAGTACGGCACGGACGTGCGCACGCTCGGCAGCGGCAACGCCGGCAGCACGAACATGCTCCGCAATTTCGGAAAAAAGGCGGCGGCTCTCACGTTTTTGGGCGATACACTCAAGGCTGTTGCCGCAGTAATCATCGGAAGGCTGCTGCTCGGTGAAACGGGTGCCTATATAAGCGGACTGTTCTGCATCCTCGGTCATCTGTTTCCCTGCTATTTCCGCTTCAAGGGCGGAAAGGGAGTGGCAACGGCGGCGGC
The DNA here is from genome assembly GCA_964523005.1 of uncultured Oscillospiraceae bacterium. Classification (GTDB taxonomy): domain Bacteria; phylum Bacillota; class Clostridia; order Oscillospirales; family CAG-382; genus UMGS1307. The sequence continues at coordinate 23,225 of CAZFZL010000003.1, read as the reverse complement.
GATGATCCTGATAATCGACCCGGTCATATTCGCCGCGGTCATAGTGATGTTCCTGCTCGTGCTGCTGATAACACGGTATGTGTCGCTTTCGTCCATAATGGCGGCGTTCATATACCCTGCAGTGATGTACTTCCGTTATCAGCTTTCCGGTACGTATCCGCCGACACTTTCATTCGTCTGCGCAATAACGATTGCGTTCTTAATAATTATCATGCATCGCGAGAATATAAAGCGCCTCTTCAGAGGCAGAGAACCGAAGCTTGTGCTCCGGAAGAAGAACCGGCTCACGCCGGAGGAATTTGAAAAGGAGGCAAAGAAAAGATATGACGACGAAGTGTACGTCGACTACGACGAAAACGACAAAAAATGACTTCAACGCGCTCAAAAAGGCGCTTTTCGATAAACTCTATAACAACCTCAACGACCGCCAGCGCGAAGCCGTGCTGCGCACCGAGGGTGCGATGCTCGTGCTCGCCGGCGCCGGAAGCGGTAAGACGACAGTGCTCGTGAACAGGATAGCTCAGATTCTGCAATTCGGTGTCGCGTACGATACCGTGACGCCGCCGCAGAGCGAAGAGGTTATGAAAAAAGCCTCCGCACTGCTCGAAGGCGGCAGCAACGACGCGATCCGCGCGTTTCTCGGCGCGTATGCTGTCGGAAATCCGCGTCCGGACGAGATCCTGTGTCTTACGTTCACCAACAAAGCTGCCGGCGAATTCAAAACGCGCCTTGAAAAACTGCTCGGCGTGCAGGCGCACGACATATGGGCAGGTACGTTCCATTCGATATGCGCCCGGATCCTGCGCCGCCATATTTCACGCCTCGGCTACGGAAACGATTTTACAATATACGACAGCGACGATTCAAAAAAGCTCATCGCCGAATGCATGAAAACGCTCGGAACAGACGAAAAGCTGCTCGCGGTGCGTTCGGTGCAAAGCGATATAAGCAAAGCGAAGGAAGGCTGCATATCCGCGCTCGCTTACGGCGAAAGCACCGGTCAGAACTACAAGAAGAAGCAGGTCGCTGAAATATACGAGCTTTACGAAAAAAATCTGCACGATGCGAACGCGCTCGATTTTGACGACCTTATATTCAAGACCATCGAGCTGTTCTCGGAGCATACGGACGTGCTTGAGCTATACAAGCGCCGCTTTTGCTACGTCATGGCGGACGAGTATCAGGACACCAACCGCTCCCAGAGCATTCTTATAGAAATGCTCTCGTCGGGCAGCGGCAACATTTGCGTCGTCGGAGATGACGACCAGAGCATCTATGCCTTCCGCGGCGCGACAGTCGAAAACATACTCGGCTTCGACAAGTCGTTTCCGGACGTGCATACCATCCGGCTGGAACAGAATTACCGCTCAACAAAATCGATACTCAACGCCGCCAACGCGCTCATCGCTAACAACGTCTCGCGTAAGGGCAAGACGCTCCACACCGACAACGAAGAGGGCGCAAAGGTGCTCGTAAAGCGTCACTATACGCAAAGCGAGGAGGCGACGTACATAATGAGTACGATCCGCCAGCGTGTTGCTCAGGGTGAAGCGAAATATTCTGATTTTGCTGTGCTTTACAGGCTTAACGAACAGGCGAACGCGCTCGAGCTTATCTTCTCAAAATCAAAAATACCATACAGGATATTCGGTGGACTGCGCTTTTCCGACAGAAAAGAAATAAAGGATCTCACGGCGTACCTTTCCGTCGTATACAACCCCGACGACAACACGCGCCTGAAGCGCATCATAAACGTGCCGCGCAGGCAGATAGGAAACACCACCGTCGGCGCACTCACGGCGCTTGCCGCGGAAAGCAAAACATCAATCTACGAAATCATCAAGAGAGCCGAGGAATACCCGGCGCTCGCCAAAACGCTCGTACCCCTGCTCGCGTTCCGCACGCTCATAGAACAGCTGCGTGAAACAGCCAACAATGACACCGTGAACGTGCTGCTTGAACAAATAATCGAAAAAACACAGTACAGAACCATGCTATTGCTCGATCCCGACCCAAAGGAACGCGAAAAGCTTGCGCTTGTTGACGAATTTGTGTCAACCGCCGTCGATTTTGAAAACAACTCGGACGACAAATCACTCGGAGCGTTTCTCGAACAGCTCGCGCTCGTGTCGGATATTGACAACTATGACGAAACGGCAGACGCTGTAGCGCTCATGACAATGCACAGCGCAAAGGGGCTTGAGTTCCCCTATGTGTTCCTGCCGGGCTTCGAGGAAGGGCTGTTCCCCTCTCAGCGCGCCGTTGACAACGGTGAGCTTGAGGAGGAGCGCAGGCTTGCGTACGTCGCGATGACGCGCGCCGAAAAGGAGCTGCAGATACTGCACACCAACACGCGTCTTATATACGGACGAACGACCTCCAACAGACGCTCGCGCTTTATCGACGAGCTTCCTGAGGAATGCGTTGAATTTGTGGAGGTTCAGAAGCCGCTCAACGGTATTCGCCAGCCGGAATCACATACGCGCCACAGCCGTTCACTCGAATCGTTCGAAAAAAACATACGCCGTGCTCCCGAGCAGAAGTCAGCAGAGCCACAGGCGGCTTCTGAGGTGTTTGAAACCGGCGCAACGGTCACACATCGCGTTTTCGGACGCGGCAAGATCATCAGCGCCACACCTATGGGCGGCGATGTGCTGTACGCGATCGAATTTGAAACGCATGGCAAACGAAAGCTCATGGGCAATCTTGCCAAGCTCGAACGAGCAGAATAAGTATCACATCATACGCCGACGTGCGATATTGCCGGCGTAACGGAGGAATAAATATATGGCAGAGATCAAACCTTTTTCACCGCTTCGCTTCAACGCGGACAACACCGCGATACGCACGCTTGTATCGCCGCCCTACGATATCGTAAGCCCGTCCGAACGCGCCGAGCTTCTCGTAAAAAACGCGCATAACATCATCCGCGTCGAGCTTCCGGAAGGCGACGGCGAAGCAAAATACGCGGCCGCGGCAAAAGCCTATGGCGAATATGTCGACAGCGGCGTGCTCGTTCATGATAAAACGCCCGGACTATTCGTCTATTCCGAAGAGTTTTCTGTCGGCGGCAAGGAATATACCGTCTACGGAGTTATCGGCAGAGTCACACTTCACGAGTTTTCGGAACGCATAATCCTTCCGCACGAAGAAACACTAACAAAAGCAAAGCAGGACAGGTTTGAGCTGATGAAGGCGACGTGCGCAAACATCTCGCCCATCTACGCGCTTTATTCCGACGCAAGCGGCATCACCGATACGATCCTCAAAAAGGCAATGGAACAAACACCGCTCTACCGTTTCACTGACGACGACGGTATAGCCCACAGCCTTTTCAAAATAGAAGCCGGTTCGTTCACGGACGAATTTGCTCGTGTGCTCGCCGACAAACAGCTTTTCATCGCCGACGGTCATCACCGCTATGAAACGGCGCTGCGCTATAAGCACCACCTCGAACAGCAGCACTCGCTCGACGGCACCGCGGCGGACAGCCAGATGATACTGCTCGTCGAAATGGACAACCCCGGTCTTGTCGTCTTCCCGACGCACCGGCTCATCAAAGCTCCCGTTAAGCTCACCTCAGAGGGAATAATCGCCAAAGCGAAGGAGTATTTTGAAATCGCCGCCGTCAGCGGCGACGCCGTACAGGCGCTCGAAGGCTGCGGCGACGCGGCAGGCTGCTATATTTTCTGTGCGAAAGACGGAAAATATCTGCTCAGGCTGCGCGACGACTCCGTCATGCAAAAGCTGCTTCCCGGCAAGAGCGAAGCCTACGCTACGCTCGACGTTACGATCCTTCACACCCTCATACTTGAGGGCATCCTCGGCATCGACCGCGAAGACATGGCGCTCGGCAAGAGCCTTGCGTATACGCGCGACATGAACGAAGCGCTCGAAGCTCCGTATAACGGAGGCGGTGAAATGTCGTTCATTCTCAACGCCACGAAGGTCAGCCAGATAAAGGACGTATCGCTTGCAGGCGAGAAAATGCCGCAGAAATCAACGTATTTTTATCCGAAGCCCGTAACGGGACTTGTCATAAACGACCTTAAATCATTACAGTAAGGACTTCTTTATATGAAAGAACTTGATAAAAAATACGACCCCTCCGCCGTGGAGGACAGGTTGTACGCGTTCTGGTGCGATAAAAAATACTTCACCCCGACGCCGGACAGATCGAAAAAGCCGTTCACCGTCGTCATTCCGCCCCCCAACGTCACCGGACAGCTCCACATGGGTCACGCGCTCGACGAAACGCTCCAGGATATTCTTGTAAGATACAAGAGAATGAAGGGCTTCTGCACGCTCTGGGTACCCGGCACCGACCACGCCGGCATAGCGACGCAGATAAAAGTTGAAGAGTCACTGCGCGTGAACGAAGGCATAACACGCTATGATCTCGGACGCGACGAATTTCTCAAGCGCGTCTGGGATTGGAAGAACAAATACGGCGACCGCATAATAACGCAACTCAAAAAGCTCGGTTCCTCCTGTGACTGGAGCCGCGAACGCTTCACGATGGATGAGGGCTGCTCAAAGGCGGTCAGAGAGGTGTTCGTCAACCTCTATAACAAAGGGCTTATTTACAAGGGCAACAGGATAATCAACTGGTGTCCGAAATGCATGACGGCGCTTTCAGACGCCGAAGTGACGTATACGGAGCAGCCCGGTCATTTCTGGCATATCCGTTACCCGTTCAAGGACGGGACGGGCTACGTCACGATCGCCACGACGCGCCCCGAAACGCTGCTCGGCGACACGGCAGTCGCCGTAAACCCCGACGACGAGCGCTATAAGGACATCGTAGGCAAAATGCTTATCCTCCCGCTCGTCGGACGCGAGATACCCGTCATAGCTGACGAATATGTCGACAAGGAATTCGGCACCGGCTGTGTCAAGATTACGCCGGCGCATGACCCGAACGACTTTCTCGTCGGTCAGCGCCACGGACTTGAGGTCATAAAGATCATGAACGACGACGCCACTATAAGCGCGTGCGGCGGTAAATACGCCGGACACGACCGCTATACAGCGCGTCAGGAGATCGTCCACGATCTTGAAAACGAAGGGCTGCTCATAAAGGTCGAGCCGCACGTCCACAATGTCGGCGAATGCTACCGCTGCGGTACGACAGTCGAACCGATAACGTCGGATCAGTGGTTCGTAAAGATGGATGAGCTTGCGAAGCCTGCGATGGAGGTCGTCAAAAATGGCAGCATCACGATAAAGCCGGAACGCCTGTCGAAGGTGTACCTGAACTGGATGGAAAATGTCCACGACTGGTGCATTTCGCGTCAGCTCTGGTGGGGTCACAGGATCCCGGCGTTCTACTGCGACAAATGCAAAAAGACCTTCGTCTCAAAAACCGATATGACCGTCTGCCCCGACTGCGGCGGCGCGCTCAGGCAGGATTCCGACGTGCTCGACACGTGGTTCTCGTCTGCGCTCTGGCCGTTCTCAACGCTCGGCTGGCCCGAAAATACGGAGGATTACGATTATTTCTACCCGACAAGCGTGCTTGTGACGGGATATGATATAATCTTCTTCTGGGTCGCAAGGATGATATTCTCCGGGCTTGAGCATACGGGCAAAAAACCCTTCGACACAGTGCTGTTCCACGGACTCGTGCGCGATTCGCAGGGCAGAAAAATGTCCAAATCGCTCGGCAATGGAATCGATCCGCTTGAGGTCATCGAGCAATACGGCGCCGACGCGCTCCGCTTCACGCTCGCGACCGGCAACAGCCCCGGAAACGACATACGCTTCTCCTACGAGCGCGTCGAGGCGTCACGCAACTTCGCCAACAAGATCTGGAACGCGGCGCGTTTCGTCCTTATGAATCTCGACGACGAATACAGCACCGATCATATAGACACTGCGACACTCGAAGCAGAGGACAAATGGGTGCTCACCCGGTTTGAAGAGACCGTAAAGGAGGTCAACGACAACCTCGACGCGTTCGAGCTCGGCGTCGCTGTGTCCGCGCTTTACGGCTTTATATGGGATGTGTTCTGCGACTGGTATATCGAGCTGACGAAGCCGCGCCTTGCCGATAAGGGCAGCGAAAGCAACAAAAATGCGCAGCGCGTGCTGACCTATGTCCTTTCGAACACACTCAAGCTCCTGCATCCGTTCATGCCCTTCATCACCGAAGATATATGGCAAACGCTGCCGCACGACGGCGAGTCGATAGTCATATCCGAATACCCCGAATACAATGCGTCGCTCACCTTCCCCGAAGAAGAAGCGCAGACCGACGGCATGATCGCAATAATCCGCGCCGTCAGAAACCGCAGAGCGGAAATGAATGTCGCCCGTTCACGCAAAACAAAGCTCTACATCTGCGCGGCAGGCTCGTACAGCTTCGGCGAAGAGTGCAAAAAACATCTCACAAAGCTCGCCGATGCATCAGAAGTGAACTTCATAAGCGATACCTCGTTCGCGCCGGAGGGCTGTGTGCAGATCGTTTGCGAAAGCGCGACGGTCTTTATCCCGATGACGGATATGGTTGACCCCGAAGCAGAGCGGGTACGGCTCACGAAGGAGCTGAAGACCGCGAAGAGCGAGCTTTCACGCGTTGAAGCGAAGCTCGGCAACGTCGGATTCGTCGCCAAAGCGCCTGAAAAGGTCGTTGAAGGCGAACGCGAGAAGCAAAAGAAGCTCACCCTGCTTTGCGATTCTCTGACAAACGCTCTCAAAGCGCTCCAATAATCAGCGCAAAGCATCACTATCCACGAAAACAAGCCTGTTTTTTCACGCTGAAAAACCGAATATCGACATTTTAAGAAACACCCGGAAGGTATAATTACAAGCGTAATTTACCGCCGGGTGTTTTTTCGGCGGAAAAAAGAAAGGCACGGATTTTATGTACGTTTCATACGACGTCAGACACAGTAAAAGCGGCGCTGTTCTGACGGCAGCGTTTTACGGCGAGCTTGATCACCACAGCGCAACACGGCTTCGCGCTGAAATAGATGCCGTTTGCAGGCGAGAACGCCCTTCTGTTCTCGAGCTTGACCTCGGCGGAGTGGATTTTATGGATAGCAGCGGGCTCGGGCTGGTGATGGGCAGGCTGAAGCTTATGCGTACACTCGGAGGGTCGCTCGTTATACTCAACGCCTCGGACGATACGGTTCGCATACTCGACATGGCAGGCATCGATAAATTTATAAAGATCGAAAAGAAGGAGATCTCAGGCATATGAAAAGCGCAACAGTATTCGCGCGCACAAAAAAGGAAACAGCGCTCAACGGCTTTTGCTGTGAATTTGACGCAAAAAGCGCAAACGAATCGTTTGCACGGCTCGTTGTTTCGTCCTTCGTCGCCCAGCTTGACCCGACAATAGACGAGCTTACCGACATAAAAACCTCTGTTTCAGAGGCGGTCACAAACTGCATCGTCCACGCCTACCGCGACCGCGAGAAATACCGCGGCGCGAAGATACGCCTTTCCGGCGAATATTGGGCAGACGGACGGGTGCGCATAACGGTGCGTGACAGAGGCTGCGGAATAGAAAACATAAAGCAGGCGATGGAGCCTCTGTACACAACGGACGCAAAGGGTGAACGAAGCGGAATGGGATTTACGATCATTGCGTCCTTCTCTGACAAGCTGAAGGTGACGAGCGGCATAGGAAAAGGAACCGCGGTCACGTTTGAAAAACGGGTACGGCTTGGCTGAGCAACCTCTCCGAAGGGATATACCGTATGTATGACGCAGAAAAAAACGTCCTGATGCTCGGCCGCGCGCGCGAAGGCGACGGCGAAGCGCTCAGGCAGGTATGTGAAAATAACATGGGACTCGTGCGGACTGTTGCGTTCGCGTTCAGAGAGCGCGGAACAGAGCTTGAAGATCTTATACAGATAGGCACGATCGGTCTCATCAAAGCGATCCGCGGCTACGATCCGTCCTACGGCACGGTTTTTTCGACCTACGCGGTTCCTCTGATCATGGGCGAAATAAAAAAATTTATCCGCGACGACGGGCCGGTGAAGGTCAGCAGGCGAATAAAGCACGACGCAAGGATGATTCTGCATTTCAGAGAAAAATATGCTTCCGCGAACGACGGCGAGCCAACCGTACAGGAGATATGCGAGCAATGCGGACTGAGCGAAGAAGACGCGGTGACGGCGCTCGACGCCGCGTCGCCGCTGCTCTCGTTCGACGCCGAATACGGCGACACATCGCTTGAAAACCTCGTAGGCAGCGACAACATCGAGAAAATGCTCGACAAAATGGCGCTCCGTCAGGCTGTAAACGCGCTTGAGCCTACGGAACGCCGTATCATTCTTCTTCGATATTTTCGTTCTATGACGCAAACAAAGGTCGCGCAGATGCTCGGCGTCTCACAGGTGAAGATCTCTCGCTGTGAAAAAAAAGCTATCGAACACCTGCGTGATGCGCTCACTGAATGCCGCCGCTCTTCTCATTCCTGAGGAACGCCTGCGTCTTCGCGCTTTGCGGCGATCCAAACACCTGTTGCGGCGTACCCGTTTCCTCGATCTCGCCGTCGGCAATAAATATGACCCTGTCGGAAACGTTTTTCGCGAATTCCATTTCGTGTGTGACGATGATCATCGTCATGTCCGCGCTCTTGAGAGAGCGGATAACGCGCAGCACCTCGCCGGTCAGCTCCGGGTCGAGCGCACTCGTCGGTTCGTCGAAGCAAAGGATATCGGGCTTGAGCGCGAGCGCACGCGCTATCGCAACACGCTGCTGCTGTCCGCCGGAAAGCTCGCAGGGATAGTTATTTCTTTTGTCCGACAGTCCAACGCGTTCGAGCAGTGTGCCGGCGTTTTCGTTTATCTGTGCGTCGGTCTGCCCGCCGTTCTCCTTCGCGAGCAGCCGCGGCGCGAGACAGATGTTGTCGAGCACACTATACTGAGGAAACAGGTTAAACTGCTGGAAAACCAGACCGAAATGCAGCCGTCTCATGCGTAGCTGCGCCTGATTTATCTCACGCTCCGCGGCATCGAATATCACGTCGCCGCCGACATTTATCGTTCCCGAATCGGGAAGCTCAAGCAGATTCAGGCAGCGTAGCAGCGTCGTCTTGCCGCCGCCGGACGAGCCTATTATACTTATCGCTTCTCCGCGCTCGACATCAAAGCTCACGTCCTTGAGCACCTGTGTTTTGCCGAAGCACTTGAAAAGGCTTTTTACTTCAAGCAGCGCCATACCGATTTCTCCCTCTCATATCTTGTAATAGCTCATTTTCTTTTCCGCACGCGACAGCAGAAGCGTCACCGCGCCGTTGAAAAGAAGGAAAAACACCGCCGTCGAGAAAAACGGCCACAGCTGCCCTCCGGCAAGAAAACGCTTGGAAGTCATTATGATCTCGCCGACAGCGATGATATTCGCAAGCGACGTGTCCTTGATAAGTGTGATGATCTCGTTGCCCATCGGTGCGGTTATGCGCTTGACGACCTGCATGAATATGACCTTTAAAAAGCCTTGACGCTGCGTCATTCCGAGCACCTGACACGCTTCATACTGACCGCGCGGTATGCTTTCAAGTCCGCCGCGGTAGATTTCTGAAAAATAACAGGCATAATTGATAATGAACGCGATTATTGCCGCCCATATGCGGTCGAACGTGACCGAAAACAGGAAGCTCGGCAGATAAAACACGGCTATGAGCTGCAGCATCAGCGGCGTGCCGCGAACCACCCATACGAGCGTCCGCATCACATACGCGAGCGGCTTGAATTTCGAGCGCGACGCGAACATTATCAGAAAGCCGAGCGGCAGCGCGCCGGCGAGCGTCGCGAAAAATATCAATACATTTTTTCCGAAGCCTTCAAAAAGGCTGTTTACTATGTCCATTTGTCTCTTTCCCAGCGAAAAATATTGCCGGAGAACAGGTGAAAACAACCTGCGCTCCGGCATGTTTTGTCTTTTTGCTTACTCTGCCGCTTTTATGATCTGGTCTTCAAGCTTGTATTTTTCCGCAAGCGTTTCAAGGTATCCGCTGCTGAGCAGCTCGGCGATGACGGCGTTGACCTTTTCGGTCATGTCGCTTCCCTTGCGGAACGCGATGCCGTATGTTTCTTCATCAAATGCAAAGTCCCCGTCCACGGCAAGTCCGCTGTACGATGTACCCTCGCCTATCATGCCTATCGACGTAACGTAGTCGACAACACACGCATCAGCCGTGCCTGCTGCGACTTCCATTATTGCCGTTTTCATCGAATCGACGGCAGTGTATTCGGCTTCTGCGAACAGCGAGTTTTCCTTCGCAACGGTTTCACCTGCCGATTCAGCCTCCGCCACGAGCTTTGCTTTGCTGAACGAAGCGGCGTCGGTGTATTTATCAAGATTTTCTTTCTTGACGACGAGCACCTGCTTGTTGGACATATACGCAGTGCTTATCGACATCGTTTCAAGACGCTTCGGAGTGATCGTCATTCCGTTCCAGATACAGTCGATCGTCTTTCCTGCAAGCTCGATCTCCTTCGTCTCCCAGTTGATCTCCTGAAAAACAGGCGTAAGTCCGAGCTTTTCACAGACCTTTTTTGCGAATTCCGTCTCAAATCCCGTCAGCTCGCCGCCGTCAAGATAGTTCATCGGCTCATAATAAGTGATGCCTATTATAAACGTTCCTTTTTCTTCTATGTACTCGGCGTCGGAGGACGATGCACACGAAACACACACGCACAGCATGACGAGCGCCATCAGCAGCGCAGCTATCTTTTTCATGTAATTTTTCCTTTCACGTTAACGCGTTATCTTGGTAAAGTATTATTATAATACCACACGCGAAAGGCTTTGTCAACAGGTTTTCTTCTATTTGTGATACTTTTTGCCGCCGAGAATAGTAAAGGCGCGATAAAGCTGTTCAAGCAGCATCACACGCGCAAGCTCGTGCGGAAACGTCATCGCCGACATTGAGATACGCTGTGCGCACTGCTCCTTGAGGTCGGCTGAAAGACCGCGGCTTGAGCCGATAATAAACGCGATCTCTCCGTCATACTGCATTTTTTCTATCAGCGCCGCAAGCTCCTGCGAGCTAATCTGTTTTCCTTCTACACACAGCGCGATGCATTTGCTTTTTCCCGCCGCTTCGCGTATCCGTGCGCCCTCTGCTTCGAGCGCGCGTTCTATGAGCGTATCCGAAGCCTTTTTGTCGTCGGTCTTTTCCTCGCGCACCGTCACGTCGCGAAGTGTACAAAAAGCGCCGAGCCGCTTCGTATATTCCGCAGCGGCATCGGCGTAAAATTTTTCTTTGAAGTCACCAACATGAACGATCCGGACAGCCGTCATCGGCGTGACCTCCATTTTATCTGTATGCTTTGAATGCGCTTATTGCGCTGTCTATATCAGGATTGAAGTAGATGTTTTTGCCTGCCAGTTCCCTATACGTTCCCGGATACTTGATGAATGTCGTTGAGAAAGAAGTATAGGAGGTGATGATGTCGATGTTATCCTGTACGTTTTCCTTCGTCATATTAGTGTTTGCCAAAGAAAGCAGCGCTTCGGCAACATCGGTTATAGCGCTCTTGTTCGAAGAAGTGTACATCTGTGTGAACAGTGTCGACGCAAGTCCTTCCACGAGTGCGTTATGCTTTTCTGCGCTTCCGTCAAGGTAAAAGTACAGCACGCCTACGAACATATCCGCGTCAAGCGTATGCTTGCCTGCCGTTATGTTTACGATGTATTCCGGTGCTGCCGATTCACCCTCCGCAACGCTTTCTCCGGAACCTTCGTCAGTGCTTTCGTCCTCTTCAGGCTCTTTGATTTCCACCATCGCGTACGGCGCGGTGTATGTCAGATTCGTGAACTTCGCGAACAGCGACTGTGCAAACGCGTTTACATTCTCGAACGGGACGATCATATAATAATTGATCGCAACACCCGTTATCGCCTCTGTCTTTGCGGCAAAGAACGCGGCGTCTCTCGTTTTAAGCAGATCACGAAGCTCGGTGTTTTTCCCGTCAATATACATCCGTGTATCCGCCGGTATAACCGTAGCGAAGGCACGCGTATTTTCTTTGCTGCGCCGTACCAGGATTATCGTATCCGCTTCGCCTGCAGCGTTTTCAAAGATCATTAATGTTCCCATCGATTCGCCGGCAAAATCGTCTGAATACGAAACGTCGTCACGCGACGCATCCGATGAAACGTCGGTCAGCGAGGCGTCTGACGAGGTATCGTCCTCCGATGCCGTGCTTTCTGTTTTGCTCGTTTCACCCAGACCGAACATCTGATCAATAAAATCATCTACATAATTGTTAAGTATGTACGACGCCGCAAGCCCGAAAACAAGCAGCCCGACGAGAAATGTAATGAAAAATGTTTTAAACCCTCTTGACATGATCAGTTAACCTTCCTGTTGTTGCTGAGCTGACGCTCAGTCGCATATGCCTGCTATGGCAAACATATAATCCTCAGACATGGGGAACGACAGATGCATACGCTTTATCGGCACTTCGCCGATTTCGCTTACAAAATGTGTGCCGTCGTAAACGGAGAAATTGGGAAAATCCGAAAGCCCCTTACCCGTATACTTAACATATGCCTCCTTGCGCGTCCATATACGCGCAAAGCATATCGCCTGACCGTCGCCGTTTCTGACGTATTCGGCCTCCTCTTCGGTGAAAAACCGTTCCGCAAGCATTGCGTAATCTGTTTTTCTCTGCGGCGCGACCATGCGCGGAAGGTATTCGCCGTCTATCCCCACGGGATGCTCGGACACTATTACCACCATCACCTCGCCTGTCGTCGTTACGCTCAGATAAAGCGAATCCCTGTCGTTCACATAGGGTTTCCCCTTTGCAGTATACTGTACTGTGACGCTTTCATCTCCGGCGTATTCCCGTACCGCCGCCTGAACAAGCTCATGACGCTCCTCTTTGTCGGTATGGTATTCGTAAATAAAGGTCTTTCCGTTCATTTGATATGACTGCCTTTCATATAATGCCTCCGGCTTCCCGGAAGCGGATGTGTTTATTCTTCGCCGTTATCTTCTGCTTCGGTCTCCTGCGCGTCTTCGTCCGTTTCGAGGTCTGCGCTTACATCCTCTTCCGGCTCCGGATCGGGCTTAAGCACAGCGAAGCTGATTATTGACGCATCGTCCGTTGTCCGCATTACAATAACGCCGCTTGTAGCTCTGCCGTATACCGGTATGCTTCCGGCGGGTGTTCTTATCATCGTGCCGCCGTCGGTTATGAGCATCAGATCATCGTCCGGCGCAACCGCGGATATGCCGGTAAGCATACCTGTGCGTTCACCGATACGGTGACATATCATACCCTTGCCGCCACGCTGCTGTGTTGAGAAGTCGCTCGCCTCACAGCGTTTTCCGAAGCCCTTTTCAGTAACTGTTATAAGCTTCATTCCGCTTTCGGCGAAATCAGCGGTGATTACCGCCACTCCTACTATCGTATCGTCCGGAGCAAGCATCATCGCTCTGACGCCGCGCGCCTGTCTGCCCACTGCTCTGACGTCGTTTTCGTTGAATCTTATCGCAAGACCGCTGCGTGACGCGGTGATTATGTCGTCGCTGCCGCTCGTTCTGAGCACGTAAAGCAGCTCGTCGCCCTCGTCAAGGTTGATCGCAAACAGTCCGCCCGTGCGCTTCGTCTGGTATTCGGTCATGCATATACGTTTGATAACGCCGAACTTCGTGACGAGCATGAGGTATTCCTCAGACGAGAAACGGTCGACTGAGACGAACGCGGTTATCTTTTCGTTTTCATCGAGCGAAAGCACGTTCACTAGATTCGTGCCTCGCGAGGTGCGCGTGCTTTCGGGGATCTCATAGCATTTCTTTCTGTAAACACGTCCGAGATTCGAGAACATAAGCAGGTATGAGTGACTGTGGGCGATGATCACGTCCTTGACGAAATCCTCTTCCTTGGTCGTCATCGCCGTTATGCCCTTGCCGCCCCTGTGCTGTGCCTGATAGGTGTCGGCAGGCAGTCGCTTGATATAGCCTGTCTGGGTGACAGTCACGACGCTGTTGACGCGGTCGATCAGGTCTTCGATTAGTATTTCGTTCTCGACCTGTTCTATCTCCGTGCGCCGCTCGTCGCCGTATTTTTCCTTTATCTCGTTGAGGTTGTCGCGGATGAGTCCGTTTATCCTTGAATTGTCGGCAAGTATCTCGGTGATCTCTTTTATCTGCGCGAGCAGCTGCGCGAGCTTTTCTTCTATCTTTATGCGCTCGAGGCCTGAAAGTCTTCCGAGCGTCATATCGACTATCGCCTGTGCCTGTGCGTCGCTGAGCGTGAACTCATTCATCAGCGCCGTCTTTGCGTCGGCGACATTTGCGCTCGCTCTTATAAGCTCGATAACTCTGTCGATGTTATCTATTGCGACGGTGTAGCCCTCATATATATGCGACAGCTTTCGCGCAACGTCAAGGTCATAGTTGAGCTTGCGAACCATTACGTTTTCCTGATGCATGAGGTATTGGCTGAGTATTTCCTTGAGTCCAAGCAGCTTCGGCTCTCCGTTGACGAGCGCGAGCATATTTATTGCGAAGGTGTCCTCGAGCTGCGAGTACTTGAACAGCAGATTCAAAACGACCTGCGCGTTCGCTTCGCGCTTGATATCGATGACTATGCGCATTCCGTTCCTGCCGGATTCGTTGCGTATGTCCGATATTCCTTCTATGCGCTTTGCCTTTACGAGATTTACTATCCCTTCAAGCAGCATCGAGCGATTCACCTGATAGGGTATTTCGGTGACGATTATGCTCGTTCTTCCGTGCTTTTCCTCAAAATGCGTTTTTGCCCTGACTTTTATCCTTCCGCGTCCTGTCGAATACGCCTCGTATATTCCGGCGGTGCCGTGTATCGTGCCGTATGTCGGGAAATCAGGACCCTTGATGAACTGCATCAGCTCTGTCACGGTGCAGTCCGGGTGATCCATAAGGTAATTCACGCCGTCTATGACCTCGCCCATGTTGTGCGGCGGGATGTTTGTCGCCATACCGACGGCTATACCTATCGAGCCGTTGACGAGCAGGTTCGGGAAGCGCGCCGGCAGATAATCCGGCTCCTGCAGCTTATTGTCGAAGTTCGGTGAAAAATCGACGACGTTCTTGTCTATATCCTGAAGCATGAGGTTTGCGATCTTCGCCATCCTTGCTTCCGTATAACGGTACGCAGCCGCGGAGTCGCCGTCTATGTTACCGAAGTTTCCGTGACCTTCGACGAGCGGATAGCGCAGCGAAAAAGGCTGCGCAAGCCTGACCATCGAATCGTATACTGCCTGGTCGCCGTGCGGATGGTAATGACCGAGCACATTACCGACGGTCGTTGCTGATTTGCGGAAGGGCTTGTCGTACGTGAGCTGATCCTTATACATCGCATACAGTATCCTGCGGTGTACGGGCTTAAGCCCGTCGCGCACGTCCGGCAGCGCACGTCCGATTATAACGGACATCGCATAATTGATATATGCTGTTTTGACCTCTTTTTCCAGACCTATTTCCAATATTTCCTGAGACTCGTGAGCTTTATATTCGTTATCCATATTCTATCCTATTCTTATAAACGGTTTTTCCACAGGGCAATCCACAGAGTGTGTATAATTTTACGTCATTTTTGAAAATTATATATATAAGCCGAAAATCCTTGCTATATGTCGAGATTTGAGACATATTTTGCGTTTTCTTCTATGAATTCGCGCCTCGGCTCGACCTTGTCGCCCATCAGAACTGTGAATATCGCGTCTGCTTCAAAGGCGTCGACGATGTTGACTTTTTTCAAAATACGTCTTTCGGGATCCATCGTCGTGTCCCAAAGCTGATCGGCATCCATTTCACCAAGACCCTTATACCGTTCGGCTGCGGCGCTGCCGCCGAGCTCCTGTATTTTCTCATCGCGTTCTTCGTCTGAAAAAGCGTATCGAGTCTGTTTGCCCTTAAAAACCTTATACAGCGGCGGCTGTGCGGCAAAGACGTGTCCCTGCTCGATGAGAGGGCGCATATGACGGAAGAAGAACGTCAGAAGCAGTGTTTTTATATGCTCGCCGTCAACGTCGGCATCCGCCATAATGATTATCTTGCCGTACCTGAGCTTCGATATATCGAATTCATCGCCGATACCCGTGCCGAGCGCAAGGATTATCGGGATGATCTGCGTCGACGAATATATCCTGTCGAGCCGTGCTTTTTCTACGTTGAGTATCTTGCCGCGAAGCGGAAGGATCGCCTGGAATTTGCTGTCGCGTCCGTCCTTTGCCGTGCCGCCTGCGGAATCTCCCTCGACGAGATACAGTTCGGTAAATTCCGCTCTGCGTTCGTTGCAGTCGGCGAGCTTGCTCGGAAGCGAGGACGACTCAAGCAATCCCTTGCGGCGCGTAAGCTCTCTTGCTTTTCTCGCCGCTTCGCGCGCGCGCGAAGCCGATATGGATTTTTCAAGCACTGTCTTTCCGACTGCCGGGTTTTCCTCAAGATATTCAGCGAGCTTTTCGCCGACCATCGTTTCGACGAGCGTTCTTATCTCGCTGTTGCCGAGCTTCGCCTTCGTCTGGCTTTCGAACTGAGCGTCCTCAAGCTTTACGCTTATGACCGCCGTCAGTCCCTCTCTCACGTCCTCACCGGTCAGCTTTTCATCGGGCTTGAGGATGTTGTTCTTTTTTCCGTAATCGTTGAACACCTTCGTGAGCGCCGATTTGAAGCCGATCTCATGCGTTCCGCCCTCGATGGTGTTCATGTTGTTGGCGAACGAGAGTATCTGCTCGGTGTAGGTATCGTTGTACTGCATCGCGACCTCGGCGACCGACGTGCCGCGCGAGCCGGAGAGATATATAACATCAGGAGTCAATATCTCTGCCGCTTTTTTGCTGTTTATATATTCAACAAAGCTCTTTATGCCGCCCTCAAAGCAGAATTCTTCTTTTTCATGCTCACTGTCGCGCTCGTCATAAAGAACGATGTGTATCCCCGCGTTCAGGAACGACTGCTCGCGCAGGCGCGTTCTCACGACCTCACGGTCAAACACCGTTTCCTCAAATATCGTATCGTCAGGCCAGAAGCGAACGAAAAGCCCGTGCTCCTGTGTTTCTCCGATACATTTGACCGACTCCTTTACTTTTCCGTATTCAAACGCCACCGCGTACTGTTTCCCCTCGTGGCAGTTGACAACCTCGACTCTCCTTGAAAGCGCGTTCACAACGGACGCGCCGACGCCGTGCAAACCGCCTGCTATCTGATATCCGCCGCCGCCGAATTTACCGCCGGCATGCAGGACTGTAAATATAACCTCAAGCGTGGGAAGATGGAGCTTCGGATGAATGCCGGACGGAACTCCCCTGCCGTCGTCTCTTACGCTCACGCTGTTGTCTTTATTGAGCCATACCTCTATTTTTTTGCAGTACCCGGCAAGCGCTTCGTCTATCGAGTTATCGACTATTTCATATACGAGATGATGAAGTCCTTTTGAAGAGGTGGTACCGATATACATACCCGGTCTTTTTCTAACTGCCTCCAGGCCTTCGAGCACCTGTATCTGTTCGTCGTTATATTCGCCTGCCGGAGCCTGATTCTTTTTGATCTCATCCATTCGTTTTTGCTTCCTTTCTCTTTTCCGTTGCCGTTCTTTTCATTATGCTCGCTGCGCCTGACGGTGATATATACACCGCCTCATCTGTCAGTATGATGCTTTTCGGAAGATCGGTACAAAGATTTAAAACTTTTTTCTCCTCCTGTATTCTTTTCAGAAAAGCACGCGTTGCGCTTGAGCGTGATGCGTTTTCTATATCAAAAACGCCTATAAGCTGACTTTGGCGTATCGTCTTGTTTTTTCCTATATAAATGAACATCTTTATTTAACTCTTTCGATGTGACCGCTTTTTGCAAAAAATAAACCTTGTGCACTGTCGCCGTTCAGCTCACACCCTGTTATTATAACCTGTTTTCCGCTGAGCCTTTCCGTTATGCAGTGTTTTCTGCGCTCGTCCAGCTCACTCATTATATCATCGAGCAAAAAAACAGGATATTCCCCCGTGACCTTTTGCGACATTTCACCCTCGGCAAGCTTCATCGACAGCACCGCACTTCGCTGTTGACCCTGCGATGCATATTGCCTTGCTTCCTTGTCGTTTATATATACTGTAAAATCGTCTTTATGTGCGCCCACAAGTGAACACTGGCGCTGTATTTCCTGCGCAAGCCTTTCCGAAAGCTGCCGTGAATAAGAAAGCTTCATTTCCTCTGCGCTGTTGCCCTCACACTGCGTATTATATCTGAACGAAAGTCTTTCGCGGCTTTCAGAGATAGTTTCGTACATTTGCCGTGCGTAATCCGAAAGCTCCTCAAAAAAGCTTTTCCGTTTCGCGCTTATCACCGCGCCTATCTGCGAGAGTGATTCGTTATAGACAACCGCAAGCTCTTCCTTATGCCTGATCTCGCTTCTGAGAAGCGCGTTTTTCTGGAGCAGCACACGGTTATACTCATTTAACACCGCGACATACCGTGGAAATGACTGGCTTATCGCTATATCGATAAATCTTCTTCTTTGCTCCGGCGCACCCTTCACGAGCTCAAGATGCTCCGGAAAAAATATCACGGCTCTGAAAGAGCCGAAATATTCCGACAGCTTTGTTATCTGGATCCCGTTTCTTTTGATTTTTTTTCTTCCGTTTTTCTCAAACAGGACCGAGAGGTTTTGCGCGCCGTTTACGTTTTCGTAATCTATCGAAGCCGTTGCCTGATTTTTTCCGAAGCATATCATCTCACGGTCTCTGCTGCCGCGGAACGATTTACCTGCCGCAAAGCAGAAAATCGCTTCAAGTATGTTCGTCTTTCCTGCACCGTTATCACCATATATGATATTGGTTCCGTCTGAAAAGCATATCGGCGTTCCGTCGTTATTTCTGAAATCTGAAAGGCTCAGTTGTTTGAGAAGCATTATCAGTCCTTCAACCTGCAAGGAAGCACGAGATAAAGAAACGATCCGTCTTCTCTTTCTTTATCAGGCTTTATCACCATGGACATCAACGGCGTAGAAAGCTCTGCCCTTATCTTATCTTCACGGCACGCTCTGATTGCTTCAAACAGATATTTGTTATTAAATCCGATCTCTATATCTTCGCCCTGCTTGACAGTATCTATCAGATCATTCACTCTGCCGTACTGCGTTGAGCACGATATCATCAGCGTGTTTCCGTTAAAATTACATCTGAGCGGTGTTTTTAGCTTTTCATCGACGAGAAGCGATGCACGCTCTACGCTGCTTAAAAACGGAATCGTTTCTATTGAAACGAATATTTTGTTTTGTGACGGTATAACACGTGAATAATCAAGATATTCGCCCTCAAGCAGTCTTGTAAACAGCATTATATTTCCTAGTGAGAAAACAACATATTTTTTCGTAAGCTCGACATGCGCTGTTTCATCTGTATCTGTAAGCACCTTTACAAGGTCGGTGAGAGCTCTTCCCGGTATGACAACCGAAAAGAAATCTTCGTTGTTTTTCACGGCATATGATTCTTCTCTGAACGCAAGTCTGAAGTTATCCAACGCAACAACCGTCAGCTTTGTTCCCTCTATTTTAAACAGTTCTCCGCAAAGTATCGGTCTTGCGTCACTCTGTGCCACCGCAAACACCGTCGATTGTATCATTTCCTTCAAAATATTCTGCGATATATCAAAGCTTTTATCATTTCCCAGCTCAGGAAGACTCGGAAACGCATCCGCCGGAAGTCCGTGTATTTTGAATTGAGCCTGACCTCCGTTTATTTCAACATAATTTCTTTCGTCACAGCTGAATTCTACGTCACAATCGGAAAAATTTCTTACAATGCTCGTTATTCGCTGCGCGTTGATAACGACGGCGCCATCCTGTGTGTCGTATACTGTTCCCTGAGTGCGGACACCTTTTTCCAGATCATAACCACATATTGTCAAAGTATCTCCTTCGACGGTGAAAAGAAGGCCTTCAAGTGCAGGCAGCGAATTCTTGTTTGTGCTTGCAGCGCTTGCAGGGAGCAAAAGCTCAAGTAATGCTTTCTTTTCTATTCTGAATTTCATACAGGTTCTCCATTTCCGAAGCAAATGCTTCTCTTTTTAAAAAAAACACATAATATAATAGTATATACGGGATAGTAGTAATAGTAGTAGGGACTGTAGATATGTTGATAACTCTGTTTTTCCTTTGAATCAATAGGTTTTTGGGCTGTGGATTTGCATGTTATCTTGTTATTGACTGAGGTATAAATATTTAATAAATCAAGGATAAACAAGATAACAGCAGGGTTAAAAAATATTTATATCTCAGTCA
>CAZFZL010000003.1:0-2894 GCA_964523005.1 uncultured Oscillospiraceae bacterium | reverse complement strand
CAGCAAGATTTCAGCTTCACCGTCGAGGGACGGTGATTTGCCTCTTCGCTGCGCTGCGAGTCAAAACCGCTGAAACTTGCACATGGATGATAGAGGAAATGTTGTATAAATATTTAATAAATCAAGGATAAACAAGATAATAGCAGTGTTAAAAAATATTTATATCTCAGTCAGCAAGATAACAGCAGTGAGGATAACAGAGGAAACGCAATATCAGTTTTTGAGATCCTGTATGATGTCGTTTATTTCGTTTAAAAACAAAATATCCGATTTTTTTTGGTTTTCGATATTAGTAAGAGAGTTCATGACCGTCGTGTGATCTCGGTCAAACAACCGCCCTATCGCCGGAAGCGACATATCGGTAAGAGTGCGTATGAGGTAAATGGAAATATTGCGGGCTTTGAGTATGTCGGCGTTTCTCTTCCTGCTTTTTATGTCGTCGCGTGTTACGCTGTATTGCTTGCAAACGGTTGAAAAAATCTTTTCGATCGTAACGCTTGTCGGCTCAGAGTTGGAAAGCAGGTCTGAAAGCGTTGTTTTTGCCAGCTCGAGCGAAATCGGTTCGTTTTTAATGAAGCTGTGTGCCGAAAGCTTTTTTATGGCGCCCTCGAGCTGACGTATATTGTCTTTTATATTCTCGGTAAGAAACTGGAGAACGTCGCTTGGCAGTTCAATTCCGAGGAGCGTAGCCTTTTTCTTTAGAATCGCGGCGCGAAGCTCGAAGTCAGGCGGCGCTATATCGGTGACCAGGCCGCTGTTGAAGCGTGAACGCAGCCGGTCGTCGAGCGATTGTATATCCTTCGGCGGTCGGTCTGACGTCAGAACTATCTGCTTTTTCTGCTCATACAGGGCGTTGAAGGTATGAAAAAATTCCTCCTGCGTCGATATCCTTCCGGCAATGAACTGGACGTCGTCGACGAGAAGAACGTCGGCGTTTCTGTATTTTTCACGGAATATGACAGGCTTTTTAACAGCGATCGAATCGATAAGCTGGTTTGTGAATTCCTCACCCTTGACATACAGCACCTTCATATCGGGATGCTTCTTCTTTATTTCGTTTATTACAGCGTAAAGAAGATGCGTTTTCCCGAGTCCGCTTGGCCCGTATATAAAAAGAGGGTTGTATGCAGCCGCCGGGAAATTAGCGACGGCGGTGCATGCAGCGTGCGCTATTTTATTTGAAGAGCCGATCACAAATGTATCAAAGGTATAGTCGTCACTGTAAAAATTCGGGTGGCTCTGTGCGATGTTGTCTGACTGGTCGGCTTGATCGGTGTCATCGCCGTCAAGCTCATCTTCACTTTTTCGTACATAAACCGATACGTTTACCGGAAACCCGAGACATTCATCAATACATTTTTTGAGAACATCCCCGTATTTTTTCTCTATGATATCCTTTTTGAATTCACTGTCGATCGATATGTACGCGCTGTTGTCGTCAAGATGGGTGAGCATAAGATCGTTGAACCAAAGCTTCATTGTCAGCTCGTTATAGCTTTCCGACAGCTTTACAAGAACCATGCTCCACAGTTCTCTGATGAAATCCATTATAGTCCTCTTTTTTATATAAATCAATACATATATACCCACAGTTATTATAGCAAAACGAGCCGGTTTTGTAAAGTCTTTTTTGAAAACTAACGTTATTTTCAAAAAATATATCTTGTTTTTTTAAGCCGCCGATGTTATAATCATTGAAAATGCCTTCAGTATAAATAAAAAAATGATAATTCATCGCATTATAACAAAAAACCCTTGACTTTCAAATTATCAGGATATATAATGTAATGCGTTGTATTTTGCTTATCATCCTCGGAGATTTCTCTGTCAGGATGTATTTTACACTGGAAGCAAAAAAGAAAAATCAAAGTCTGTTAAGAGACAGGGAGGTGTGCATATATGCTCAGAACATATCAGCCTAAGAAACGCCACAGAAAAATGGAGCACGGCTTCAGAAAAAGAATGGCAACAGCTGACGGAAGAAACGTTCTCAAAAGAAGAAGAGCAAAGGGAAGAGCCCGTCTGACTTATTGAGATGGTTAAGGGAAAGAAGTTATTATCCGTCACGCAGAACCATCTTTTCAGAAAGGCATACGCCAAGGGACGCTCAGTTGTGAGCGAAAGCATCGCCGTATATATCCTCAGAAACGGCCGAAGGAATGAAACACGGACCGGGATCACCGTTTCCACAAAGCGCGGCAACGCGGTAATGCGCGTCAGACTCAGGCGCATAATCCGCGAAGCGCTGCGTGACATTTCGGATATAACGGCTGAAGGCTATATAATTATCGTAGTCGCCAGGCAGGGCGCCGTCGGAAAGAAATCGACGGATATTTTGCTTGAGCTGACAAGGGCCTTCAAAAAAGTGGGAATACTGAATATACAACCAAAGCCATGAAATACCTGTTTATCGGAATAATTAAAATATACCGGAAATATATTTCGCCGCTGAAAAAGCCGTGCTGCCGTTTTACGCCGACTTGCTCGGAATACGCACTTGAAGCGTTCAGAATGCACGGTGCCGCCGCGGGGCTTTTTTTGACTGTATACAGAATTCTCAGATGCAACCCGTTTTGCAAAGGCGGTTATGATCCGGTGCCGCTTGAGTTTCCGTGGTAAATACCGGGCCGCAATAACAATAGGAGCCGACAAATGTTAGATTTTATCCTGGAACCGATAGGCTGGGTAATGAGGCAGTGCTATGAGCTGACGAACCATTATGCGATAGCTCTGCTGCTGTTTTCTGTTTTCATCCAGATCCTGTTGCTCCCGCTCGGTATAAAGCAGCAGAAAAACACAATAAGACAGGCCATGCTGCGCCCGAAGGTCCTTGCGATACAGAAGAAGTATAAAGGCAGAACCGACAAAGCCACGCAGATGAAGATGCAGCAGGA
>CAZFZL010000002.1:0-29370 GCA_964523005.1 uncultured Oscillospiraceae bacterium | reverse complement strand
TCTTCATCTCGGTGCCGGCGCCGCCCGATTTTCCCGTACCGCCCGAAAGCGTTCCCTTGACGGTCACACCGGCTTTGCTGTCGGCAAACGCAATACCCGTGCCGCCTATGTCAGAGCCGCCTGCTCCGCCTGTGACCGAGCCGCCTATCTCAATTGAATTCTTTGACGAATTCGAGAATCTAATGCCATAGCCTGCTCTGCCCGAGCTGCCGGACTCACCGCCGGTGACCGAGCCGGATATTATTATCTTTCCGCTCCCTGCAGCATATATACCATCGCCGAAGCCGCCCGCTCCGCCTGCGACAGAGCCTTCGACCGTCACGACTGCCGTGTCCGAAACGGTCACGCCGACGGTGCCTTTGATCCCCGTAACATCACCGGTTATTTTCACAGTGCAGTCACCCGATGCATCAAGCGCTCCCGTGCTTCCGTCAAGCGCAGCGGCTGCGCTGTCGCCCACGGTGAGCGACGTTATTGTAACTGCGCTTATACTGATGCTTCCGCTGCCGGTAAACGAGGCGTCCCGGATGCTTCCGCTGCCGGACAGCGTGATCTTCGCGCCGGACGGAAGGGTGATTGCCGAAGAAAAACTGATATCTGTGTTCAATACTATGTTTTCATACGAATCGAGTATGGCGTCGCGAAGCTCTTCAAACGACGTGACTGTATGAGCTTCGGACGTCTGAGATTCATCGCCGGACGAAGTCTCCGCACCGCTTTCCTGCTCCGAAGAAACGGTTTCCGACACATCGGTGGTTTCAGCCGCTGAATATATGAAAGCCGAAGCCGCCAGAAGCAGCGCCAGCAGGACAGAAGTCAGTTTCTTTACCATTTTTTCGTTCCTTTCCGGAGGTGATTTTGCGGTATGAGTTTATTTTATCATATCATCATTCATATTGCAAATGCTTTTTTATAAGAAAGGGCAAAACAATACCCGTTCGGCATGTCAATGTTTACCTTATGCGCCGGCGCGTCTCGCGTCGCGTATAAAATACACAGCCGCGCTGAGCGCGCACACAACAGCGCAGAACACGAACATCCACGCAGTACCGACGAGCTCATATGCATAACCGCCGAATATGCCGCCGATTATCCTCGGTATCCCGAACGTCAGCGCGTACATCACGTTCTGCCCGGACGCGCGAAGTTCCGCAGGCAGGTTTTCGTTTATGTGCGATGCTGCAACATACATCAGAACGGTAGGCGAAAATCCCGTTAAAAGCGCGGTGGCGAGTATCGCCGGGGTAGAAGAAGCCGCAGCAAGCGCGACGTACCTTACCGCCGTAAGCGCAGCGGCTGCCGCAAATATTTTTTTAGATCCGAAGCGCGTGAAAATACGCTTGAACAGGAAGAAAAACGGAACCTCTCCGAGCACGGTGACGGCGACATTCAGCCCCCATACCCATTGAGGAAGCCCGAGTGTGTCGGTAATATACGCCGGCTCGTTGTTAAGGTAGCACATCCATGCGAACTGACTGATGCCTATGACAAAGAAGTACCCCATGAGCTTCTTGTCAGCGAATATCGGACGAAGCGAATATTTTTCACGATTTTGCGCATGTCCCTGCACCCTCGGCGCGAACAGCGTCACGCACACGCCGACAGCGGCGAGCAGAACATATCCGATGAACATCGAGCTTTCGCTCTGCGCATAAAAAAGCGATATTATCAGCGTCATTACGCCGAACGCGACCGTGCCGGTGACACGCATGAAGCCGAACGACATATCGTGCTCGTTTGAGTATTCGAGCGAAACGGTGTCGATGAGCGAGCCGAACGGTGAAATGAAAAACATCACCGCCACAAGCAGCGCAAACATATATATGAAGGAGTGATCGACGCCCAGCAGGCAGAACGTCAGCGCTCCTCCGGCTACGGCAAGCGCAAGAACGGTGTTTTTGAACCTTGCCCTGTCGGCAGCCCAGCCCCAGAAGAACGGTGCTATGACCGTGACGGCAGGCCCGACGGCGAGCAGGTATCCTGCGGCGACCGGCGTCTGATAGGCACTGACATACTGCTGTATGAATCCGTAGTAGATGCCGTTCATGCCGTACACGGCGAAATTCATTATTATAAAAAACGCATACGCGCTTCTTCTGCTGTAATTTTTCATGCTCATGTCCGTGCTTTTGCTAAGCAAAAGCTTCCCTTTTTGACCGATTACGGCACTTTTGCCGTGAGCGCGCTGCCGCCGGCTGCTGTGTCTGTCACATCAATGACCGTCACATCAGTTACTGTTCCGGGCTTCGACGAAGCATTGAAATGCGTTTCGATATAATCCTCGCTCATCCCGGAGGAAACGCCGTCGCGGCATTTTTCAGTAAGCACCATCGCCCTCTCGCCGATCTTTTTTTCAAGGATACGCCGGCGTATTTTTTCGCTTTCCTGAATGATATACAAACAGCGTTCGCGCTTTTCTGTTCCGCTGAGCTGACCGTCCATATCCGCCGCCTTCGTGTTTTTGCGCTGCGAGTACGGGAACGTGTGTACGTGCACAAACGGGTACTGTTTCAAAAAAGAGACTGTTTCCTCAAGCTCACCGTTCGTTTCGCCCGGGAATCCCGCTATTATATCGGCAGAGAGCTTCAGGCGCGGTATGGCGCGAAGCGCGCGCTCGATATACTGCGATGCCTGATATGCGTCATAAGGTCTGTTCATACGCGAAAGCACGCTCGGCGAGCCTGACTGAAGCGAAACATGGATATGAGGCATGAATTTTTCGCACGCGCCCACGGCCGCCGTAAATTCCTCCGTCAGCGTCCGCGGATCGAGCGAGCCGAGCCGTATGCGCTTCACGGTATCGATCTGCGCCGCCTTACCGATAAGTCCGGCAAGATCACGATACGCCGATATTTCTATTCCGGTAAGGACTATTTCCTGTGTGCCGAGCGCGGTGACACGCCTGATCTCCTCAAGCGCGCTTTCCTCGTCTCTCAGGCGTACCGGCCCGCGCAGAGACGGAATGATGCAGTACGAGCAGCGGTTCGAGCAGCCATCCTCTATTTTTATAAACGCGCGCGCACGGTCTTTCTGCGCATAAGCACCGACGTTGAGTTCCTCGAATCCGTCGCGCTCCGGCAGCGACTCCAATACGTTTTCCGCGAGCATCGTGAGTCCGCCCCTGCGCACGCGCGGGCCTGAATAGTACACACCCGGTATTTTCTTTTCGTCCGGAACGCCGCAGCAGCCGACAACATACGTCCTTCCGCTGCCTGCCGAAGCGATCCGCCTTATCGCCTGCATGCTTTTGCGCTCGCTTTCTCCGGTAACGGCGCAAGTGTTGATTATCTTGAAGTCAGCGTCCGCGGCGACAGTCGTTTCATCATATCCGCGCGCGCGGAATTCCTCGGAGATCGCACGGCTCTCGTATTGGTTCACCCGACATCCGAGCGTATATATATAGTACTTTCCCGTCATTCTCCGTCTTCAGCCGCTCCGAGTCCGAGCGCAAGCGCCTTCGCGGCTTCCTTTCCAGTAAAAAGGTTAATGTATTCAAGCAATGCGTTCGCGCTGAGGCTTTCCGGAAGACCGAGCTTCGCGCACATCAGCGCTCTTCGTTCCGAAGCGTTGTCGCCGCCGCTGAGTCCGAGCGCGTACAGATCCGCCTTTGTCATGATATCGTCCGGCGCTGCTTTTTCGTTTGCAAACGGCACAAGCAGCTCACGCAGCACAGCGCTTTCCATGCCCTCGACACCGAGCAGCCCATCCTTCGACGGTACTCTCTTGCGCCGCTCTTTTCCCTCTACGCACGGAATATATACATTGATAATATCAGCTCCGGGCAGCAGCCCTTTTAGTTTATTGCGAATAAAAAAGCCCGCGCGATCGCTGTCGGTCAAAACGATAAGACCGGCGCGGCAGACGGCTCTGAGGTATGAAAGCGTATCGGCGTCGCGAAACACCGCGAAGCCGTTAAGCGCTATCACGGGAGAACCGACGATGCGCGAGAGCTTGTTTTTATCATATTTTCCTTCTACTGCCACGGGGTATCTCAGTATAAGTCTATCCATCATACGCGGCTATCCTTGCAATGAGCAGTCTGAGTACGGTCTCTTTGTCCTCGGCACTCGATTTCATACGTGCATCGGCGTTGAATATCTGCTCCGACACGAACGAAAGATATTTCAGATCGGTTTTGGCTACAGCAGCCGAATAGCGTCTCGCCACCCAGTCACCGACGTGCAGCGCCGAAGCGGCCTGCGAAACCGGCACGCCCGACACGAGCGCCGCCTTGACGGTGTACAGCTCCGAAAAACGTTTTGCGAGCGTCGCGACGATCTGTACAGGCTGTATTTTCGACTGCAAAAGCGTATTGAGAACGTGCTCTGCCTTTCCGAACGAGCGCGAAACGATCAGGTCGGAAAGATTATAAACCGCAAAGCTTTCGTTCGCACAGCATATATTTCTCACGTCCGACACGTCCGCTGTGCCCTTCTCGCGGCACGCACAGCACAGCTTGTTGACCTCCGAATGCAGAACATACATATCCGTCCCGCACATATCCACCATCTGCGTCAGTACGTCGCGCCCGGCTTCAACGCCCTGCGCCTTGAAATGGCGCGCGAGCCAACCGATAAGCTCCTCCGGCTTCGCTCTGTCGAACTCACAGCACACACCGTTGCTGACGATGTACGCCGTAGCGGCGGCAGGCGCGCTCCTGAGCTTTTCCTTTACGTCGAACGCACGCGCGCCGGCGTCGTCCGCGCGAAAAACGACGAGCAGACAGACATATGGCGGCAGGTCCTTCAATATATCGTAAAAGAGCTGCGCGTCGGCGTCGTTCATAGACGCGATATTCAGCTCTTTAAGTTCGATAAGCTTTCTTTCCGCCATGAACGGAAACGCCTCGCAGGCTTCGTTAAGCTCAAAGAGCGTTTCCTTGCTCATGTCGAGCACTACGTGGTTGAATTCGGGAAAATCCGCGCCGTCGAACGCAGTGCGTATCAGGCGCACGTAATGATCCTTCGTGTATTCCTCCTGCCCGTACAGCACGAACACACCCGAAAGCTCACCCGTTTTTATTCTCGATTTCAGCTTTTCAAGGCTCATTTTTCCGGAAAGAACAGCGGAAGCTGCTCAAGATATACGATATCGTCTCTGTATTTTGCATCACCTTCCGCAAGTATTGCCATACGCGCTGCCACGATGCCGCCCGATTCCTTGACGAGCTTTTCAACGGCAAAGAGGCTTTCGCCCGTGCTTATTACGTCGTCGACTATAACGACACGCTTGCCCTTCATATGCTCGATGTCATCCTTATCGATGAACAGCGTCTGCTTTCTGCTGGTCGTTATCGACTGTACTTCGACGGAATGAGGGTCTTTCATGTAGAGCTTCGCACCCTTGCGTGCGATGAGGTATTTGTTTTCGCCGAGCTGGCGTGCCATCTCATAAACAAGCGGTATGCCCTTCGATTCGGCGGTGATGAGTATATCGTGCTCCGGCAGCTTCTTTATAAGCTCACGCGCGCACGCGCTCGTAAGCTCCACATCGCCGAATATCACGAACGCCGCTATATACAGCCCGTCGTTGACCTTGCATATCGGGAGCTGTCTTTCAAGTCCGGCGACCTTGAGAGGATAATGAGTATAAGTCTCGGGGTTTATTTTCATCGTGTAATTACCTTCCATCTATATTTTTCAGAGCAGCTTTTCGCCCATCTTTTCTCCTGACAGTATGTGAAAATGCAGATGCATGACCGTCTGACCGGCAAGCTCACCGCAGTTGTTTATAACGCGGTAGCTGTCTATACCGAGTGCTTTCGCGATCTTCGGTATTGCCTCGAACACCCTCGCTACAGCGTCGCTGTTCGTTTCGTCAACGTCGTTCGCACAGCATATATGTGCTTTCGGGACGGCGAGAACGTGGATCGGCGCCTGCGGATTTATATCGTAGAACGCAAACACGTTTTCGTCTTCGTAAACTTTTTTCGACGGTATCTCCCCGGCTATGATCTTACAGAACAGACAGTTTTCAGCCATGGCTCTTCTTCCTTTTCCTTTCTTATTTTGCAGATTTGAGCAGTATTTCCGGCGCAGCCGCGAACGCTTCGCCAAGCTTTGAGACGTCCTTGCCGCCTGCCATTGCGCTGTCAGGCCTGCCGCCGCCGCCTCCTCCGGTTATCGCCGCGACCTCTCTGAGCAGGTTTCCTGCGTGCGCACCGTGCGCAACGGCATCCTTGCCGCACGCAGCAACAAGCTGGAGCTTTCCGCCGGCAGAGGTCGAAAACAACATAACGGCTGAGGGATTTTTGTCCTTTATCCTGTCAGCTGCGTTTCTGAGCACGTCAGACGCGACGTTTTCGAATGACGCGGATATGAAGCTGAACGCGCCTACCGTCTTCGCGGACGATACGGCTGATTCAAGGCGTATATCAGCCATTGAACCGTTGGCAGCGTCAAGCGCTTTTTTCGTGTCGCGCAGCTCGTTGACCGTAAGCGACGCCTTTGCCCCAAGCTCACGGCGGTTTGTCTTGAGAATCGATGCGACCGATTCAAGCTCCGCTTCGTCCTCGTAAAGCTTTTCGAGCAGGTTGGTACCCGTTACGCCCTCTATCCTTCTCACGCCTGCGGCGACTGAGGATTCGGAAACGATCCTGAACAATCCTGCCTTTGCGGTGTTGTCAAGGTGCGTACCGCCGCAGAACTCCGTGGAAAAGCCGGGGATCGAAACGACGCGGACGATGCTGCCGTATTTTTCGCCGAACAGCGCCATGGCACCGAGCTTTTTGGCTTCTTCTATGGGCATTTCCCTGCTGACGACCTCCGTGCCGCTGAGGATGACAGTGTTGACTATATCCTCCACGCTTCGTATCTCCGCCGAGGTGAGTGCTTCAAAATGAGTAAAATCGAATCTGACGCGTTTTTCATCGACATAGGAGCCTGCCTGTTCGACATGGCTGCCGAGCACCTGCCTGAGCGCCGCCTGGAGCATATGCGCTGCAGTGTGGTTGCGTCTGATGCTGTTTCTGCGCTGAGTATCAATTTTTGCGCTGCATTCGGATGCGATCATTAGACTGCCGCTGATGACACGCCCGATGTGCAAATACACGCCGTCGTGCGTCTTTTTCGTATCGTCAACCTCAAACACGCCGCTTTTTGTTTCTATCGTGCCCTTATCGCCGACCTGTCCGCCGCTCTCGGCATAAAAAGGTGTTTTATCAAGTATTACTATCGCGCTGCCGCCGGAAACCGTTCCCTGCGACTCACTGCCGACGATTATCTGCGTGATCTGCGACGCACATCCGTCCTCAGTATACCCGACGAACTGCGTCTTTTTGCTGTTGTCGATAACGCTTGCGAAGCCTTCGTTCCAGCTCACGTCGCCCAGCGCCGTTCTCGCGTTTCTCGCGCGCTCCTTCTGGGCACGCATGAATTCGTTGAAGCCGTCCTCGTCTACATCAAGCGAATTTTCAGCCGCTATATCGCGCGTAATATCGAGCGGAAAGCCGAATGTATCGTAAAGCTTGAACAGCTTGTCGCCGCCGAGCTTTTTTTCGCCGTCCGCTTTTGCCGCTGCGATCATCGTATTGAGTATATTCAGCCCGGAATCGAGTGTCTGAGCAAACCGCTCTTCCTCGATACGAAGCGTTTTCCTGATGTATTCGCGCTTCTCACTAAGCTCAGGGTAGGCGCTTTTGCTTTCGTTTATTACGGTGTCGCAAAGCTCGCAGAGGAACAAATCTTCTATCCCGAGCAGTCTCAGGTGGCGCGCCGCGCGTCTGATAAGACGGCGCAGCACGTATCCGCGCCCTTCGTTCGACGGTATCACTCCGTCGCTTATCATGAACACGGAGCCTCTGATATGGTCTGTGATAACTCTGAGCGAAACGTCGGAGCTGCTCGTCGTGCCGCCGTATTCGATGCCTGCTTTTTTGCACACGGCTGAGCAGACATTTCTTATCGTGTCGACCTCAAACAGGTTGTTCACGTCCTGCATCACGACGGCGAGCCTTTCAAGCCCCATGCCGGTGTCTATGTTCGGATGTGCAAGGCGCGCGTAGTTGCCCTTGCCGTCGCCGTCGAACTGTGTGAAGACGATGTTCCATATCTCAATATAGCGATCGCATTCGCAGCCGACCGTGCAGCCGGGCTTGCCGCAGCCGTATTTTTCGCCGCGGTCGAAATATATCTCAGAGCAGGGTCCGCAGGGGCCCGTGCCTATCTCCCAGAAATTATCCTCTTTGCCGAAATAGAATATGCGCTCCTTCGGAACGCCGATGCGCTGCCATATCTCAGCCGCCTCATCGTCGTTCTCATATACGGACACGTAAAGCCTTTCCTCCGGTATCTCAAGCACCTTCGTGAGAAATTCCCACGCCCACGGTATCGCCTGTTCCTTGAAATAATCGCCGAATGAGAAGTTTCCGAGCATTTCGAAAAACGTCCCGTGACGCGCGGTCTTGCCGACGCGCTCTATGTCCGGTGTGCGAACGCATTTCTGGCATGTCGTCACGCGCTTGCGCGGCGGTGTCAGCTCGCCGGTGAAATATTTTTTCAGCGGAGCCATGCCCGCGTTGATGAGCAGGAGCGAATTATCGTCGATCGGCACGAGCGGAAAGCTCGGAAGGCGAAGGTGTCCCTTCGTTTCAAAAAACGACAGATATTTTTCTCTAAGCTCATTTAGTCCAGTATACTGCATTTCGGATGATATCTCCTGACTTCAAGTCGTATTTTTACGACTGTCATTATAAGCCGCCATGCTGTCTTTGTCAAGGTATTTTTGCGTTTATTTATTGACATAACGCCTTTGATATGGTATATCTATATTATTATAAACTTAAAGGAGCTGCAGATCATAAGGTTGATCCTTCGGTCTGCGTTCCGCGCCGTATGCCGCGCGGAAGCCATTATTAATATGAATTATTCTGAGCTTGCCGATGTCCTGTATCCATCAGTGCAGTATACTCCGGAGCAGCTTGAGGAAATGTATCCTCCGAGAAAGCTGCCGGAGGGCGCCGGCGTGACGCGTTTTGCGCCGAGTCCGACCGGATATGTCCATTTCGGAGGACTGTATCAGGCGGTCGTCGACGAACGCATAGCGCACCGTTCCGGCGGCGTGTTCTATCTGCGCATCGAGGACACCGACCAGAAGCGTGAGATCGCCGACGGGATAAAGACTATCGTCACCGCGCTCGACAAGGTCGGCGTGCACTTCGACGAAGGCGCCGACATGAACGGCGGTCACGGCGATTACGGGCCGTATGTACAGTCGCAGCGAAAAGAAATATACAAAACATACGCGAAAAAGCTCGTCAGCGAGGGCAAAGCATACCCGTGCTTCTGCTCTGCCGATGAGCTTACAGCCATCCGCGCTCAGCAGGAATCCGAAAAAGCAGACCCCGGATACTACGGGAAATGGGCAGTATGGCGCGACGCTCCTATCGAAAAAATTCAACAAAAGCTCGATGCCGGCGTACCGTTCGTGCTTCGCTTCAGATGTGACGACGGCGCAAGCCCTAAGCATAAATTCAAATTCAACGACCAGATAAAGGGCGAAGTCGAGATCACCGAGAATGACAGGGATCATATCATCATGAAATCGGACGGAACACCGCCCTACGCCTTCGCACACGCCATCGACGACCACCTCATGCGCACCACGCACGTCGTAAGAGGCGAAGAATGGCTGCCGAGCCTTCCGTTCCACATCCAGCTTTTCAAGGCGCTCGGCTTCAAACTTCCTAAATATTGCCATACAGCGCTCGTGCTGAAGCTTGAAAACGGCAACAAGGTCAAGCTTTCAAAACGCCGTCACCCCGAAGCGGCGCTTGATTATTATATCAGCGGCGGTTTCCCGAATGCGGCGCTCAGGGATTATATACTCACTCTCCTCAATTCCAACTTTGAGGAATGGCGCGCGGCAAACCCCGTCGCCGACGCGGACGAGTTCCCGTTCTCAACTAAGAAAATGCCTGTATCAGGCTCGCTTTTCGATTCCGACAAGCTCAGCGACATATGCAAGACCACCGTCTCGCGCATGAGCGCAAAGGCAGTCTATGACAGTGTTTGCGCATGGGCTGAGGAATATAACGCGCCGTTTGCGGCGCTTCTCAAGAAAAACGAACAATACGCGCTGAGCATTCTTTCGATAGGCAGAGGCGGCAAAAAGCCGCGCAAGGACTTCGGTCAGTGGTCGGAGGTCAAAAATTACGTTTCGTTCTTCTACGACGGGCTGTTTTGTATCGAAGACAGCATCCCCGACGACTTCGCCGCATCCGATGTTTCGGGTGTGCTGAAGACATTTGCGGACGCTTATGACCCAGCTGACGATCAGAACGCGTGGTTTGAAAAGATCAAGCAAACGGCGCAGGACTTCGGCTTCTGCCCCGACATGAAGGAATATAAGCTGTCGCCTGAAAGCTACAAGGGCAGCGTAGCGGACGTAAGTATGTTCATCCGTGTCGCCGTCACGGGCAGGCTCAGCTCTCCCGACCTTTACGCTGTTATGCAGATACTCGGAGCCGAGAGGGTCAGGAGCAGGCTGCTTTCATACGCAGTTCGCTGATAAGAAAGGAAAAGAGAATGGAAAATAATTTTATAAATGAATTTATAGAAGAAGATCTCAGAAAAGATCCGGAGCTGAAAATACACACCCGTTTCCCGCCTGAGCCGAACGGTTATCTTCATATCGGTCACTGCAAAGCGCTCGTGATAGACTTCTCAACGGCTGAAAAATACGGCGGGATCTGCAATCTGCGCATGGACGACACCAACCCGGCGAAAGAAGACACCGAATTCGTAGACGCGATAAAAGAAGACATCCACTGGCTCGGATTCGACTGGGGCGACAGGTTCTATTACGGCTCGGACTATTTTGAAAAGACGTACTTGCTTGCAGAAAAGCTCATCACCGACGGCTTTGCATACATCTGTGAGCTGACGCCGGAGCAGTTTTGCGAATACCGCGGCGACCTGCGGCGTCCTGCCGTTTCGCCGTACCGCGACAGACCGGCTTCGGAAAGCCTCGATCTGTTTCGCCGGATGAGAAACGGTGAGTTCCCGGAGGGAAAATACACGCTTCGCGCGAAGATTGACCTTGCATCGGGCAACTTCAATATGCGCGACCCGGTGCTTTACCGCATCCGCTATATAGACCATCACAGACAAGGCAAAAAATGGTGTATCTTCCCGATGTACGACTTTGCCCATCCGATACAGGACGCGCTAGAGGGTATAACGCACAGCCTCTGCTCACTCGAATACGAAGATCACCGTCCGCTGTACAACTGGGTCATAGAGCACGTTGACGTTCCGTCAAAGCCGCGTCAGATCGAATTCGCGCGGCTCAACATCACCTACACCGTCATGTCAAAGCGTTCCCTGCGCGCGCTCGTCGAATCGGGATTTGTCGACGGCTGGGACGATCCGCGTATGCCGACGCTCTGCGGACTGAGACGGCGCGGCTATACTGCGAGCTCTATACTTGATTTTATCGGCAGAGTCGGTGTCGCAAAGAACAACAGCATCGTCGATGCCGGACTGCTTGAGCACTGTCTGCGTGAGGAGCTTAACACCTCCGCGCCGCGCCGCATCGCCGTTCTCGACCCCGTAAAAGTGACTGTGGAAAACTATCCTGAGGGCAAGACCGAATATTTCAGCCTTCCAAACAATCCGAACGACCCCGAATCCGGAACGCGCGAGATTCCGTTCACGCGTGAGCTTTATATCGACCGCAGCGATTTTTCCGACGCGCCGCCCCCCAAATTCTTCCGGCTCAAGCCGGACTGCGAGGTGCGTCTGATGGGCGCGTATATAGTGAAATGCACCGGATTCACGAAAAACGAAGACGGAAGCATCAAAGACATCACCGTCACCGCCGACCTTGAAAGCCGCAACAACAACCCCGTCGACGGCAGAAAGATCAAGGGAACGATACACTGGCTCAGCACCGCAGACAGCTTCACCGGAAGCGTAACGCTCTACGACAAGCTGTTTACTCTCGAAAACACCGGCGACATCGAAGAAGGCAAAACGTACGACGATTATCTCAACGCCGACTCAGCCGTGACGCTTGACGGGTGCCGGTTTGAAAAAGCCGTCGCCGAGGCAAAGCCGGGCGAGCAGCTGCAGTTTGTGCGCACCGGATACTTCTGCCGCGACAGCAAAAATCCCGACATGTTCCTGCGCATCGTCGGGCTGAAAGACTCATATAAATAAAGTATCGAACAAAAAAATCATCCCTCTTGCTGAAAATGCAAAAGGGATGATTTTTAAACTTCAATCTTCCCACCCGTACAGCCTGAAGCCTTCCGCCTCGCGGGCAAACGATCGCGAGGTTTCTGCGGCTTGAAGGATCAGCGCCTCAGGGCTCGCGCCGTCGAGCAGCCGCCGCGTGCCGAAAAGCCGTATGTTGGTGCTTTCCGATATTTCGAGCGGATAATCACGGCGAAGCGTATCGAAAAGAAAAACGCAGCATTTAAACGGCGAAAACCGCCTTTTATCGGTGACTTTTATCCTTATGCCGCCGCACTCCGTCCCGGCGTGCTTTGAAGAGCACGGCGTAAAACGCTCCGGCGTAAAGCACACGCCGTCAAGCCCGAATGAGCTCATCTGACGGCACAGCGCGTTTTTGTCGATGAACGGCGCACCCACGAGCGAAAACGGACTGTCGGTGCCGCGCCCCTCCGAGACATTCAACACAGATTCAAAAATGCACGTAGCACTGTAAACGAGAGCCGCTTCGGGCGAAACGATATTCGGCGACGGCTTATAAAAGTCAAGCCCGGTGTCGTCAAAATACATATTTCCGTTATAACCTTCGCAGCACACTGTCGTCAGATCGGCGCCGATGTGCTTTTTTTCGTTTATATAGCGCGCAAACTCGCCGACAGTCAGCCCGTACCGCGTCGGCACGGCGTATTCGCCGACGAACGAGGCGTATTTTTCATCGAGCAGCTCGCCCTCGATCCTGCAGGAGACCATGTTCGGGCGGTCGAACACGATGAACGGAATATTTGCACGCGCCACCGCCTTCATCGAGCGCGTGACAGTGTACAGATAGGTATAAAACCGCGCTCCGACATCCTGCAGATCGGCGATTAGCACATCGATGCCTTCGAGCATTTCATCCGTAGGCGCCGTAACGCTGCCGTAAAGGCTGTACACCGGAACATCTTCGCGGAATGTATCGCCGAGCTTTTCGCCTGCCTGTGACGAAAGCGATATTCCGTGCTCCGGCGCAAAAAGTGCGGTGAGGCCTCCGCGCCGCAGAAGCATTTCGGAAACCGCCGTGCCGTCGGCGCAGCGCGCCGCATCGTTCGTTATAAGTCCGATCCTCGCTTTTTTCAGCTTATCAAGCAGCTCTTTTGCGCAGTCCGCGCCGCATCTCACGTTCTTCATACCGTCAGCCCTTCATCGCTTTATGCTTACAGTATAGCACCTCGCCGTATAAAAAAGCAACAACCGAAAGCAAAAAGCCTTTTTTCGTCAAAACGATTGACAGAAAGCGCAATTGAGCTATAATATATACTGTACTTGAAGAAAGGCACCTCATGTGATGATAAAAGCTTTCAGACGCATTTTTCTTACAGTGCTCGACAGCTTCGGAATAGGTGAGCTTCCGGACGCGGCGGATTTTTCCGACATCGGCAGCAACACCTACCGTTCCGTCTGTACGAGCGCGATGCTCGATATACCGACCATGCGCTCGCTGGGGCTCGACAGGATAAATATCGTTTCACGCTCCGGCGCAGCCGTAAAGGGCGCGTACGGGAGCATGGCGGAGCAGAGCCGCGGTAAGGATACGACGGTCGGTCACTGGGAGATCGCCGGCGTGATCTCGCACGAAGCGCTCCCGACCTTCCCGAACGGATTCCCGGACGAGCTTATGAATGAGTTTTCACGCCTTGTCGGCCGCGGCTGGATAGAAGGCGCGAACAAGCCGTATTCCGGTACGCAGGTCATAAAAGACTTCGGCAGTGAGCACTGCGAAACGGGAAAGCTCATAGTCTACACCTCTGCCGACAGCGTCTTCCAGATAGCTGCCCACGAGCAGATCGTACCGCTTGATGAGCTGTATTCGATATGCCTCACGGCGCGCAAACTGCTCAAGGGCAAATACGGCGTCGGCCGCGTCATCGCGCGCCCGTTTCTCGGAACGGCACCGGATTATTACCGCACGGCGAACCGACATGACTATTCGCTCGAAGTACCCGGCGTTACGATGCTCGATCTGCTGCAAAAAGCCGGGCTTGACGTGATCTCCGTCGGAAAGATCAAAGACATTTTCGCCTCGCGCGGCATAACCGAAGCAATAACGGCGAAGAACAACCGCGAGGGCATGGCGGCGCTCGATAAGCTTATCGGCAGGGATTTTTGCGGGCTGTGCTTTACGAATCTCGTCGATTTCGATATGCTGTACGGCCACCGTAACAACGTCGACGGCTATGCCGCGGCGCTGAGTGAATTCGACGCGTTCCTCACGCGATTTATTGAGAGGATGCGTCCGGACGATCTTCTGATCATCACCGCCGACCACGGTTGCGATCCGCTCACCCCGAGCACCGACCATTCACGTGAATACACGCCGCTGCTCGTATACTTCGACGGCATCGTCCCGACCGACCTCAAAACGCGAGCGACGTTCGCAGATACTGCTGCGACGGTCTGCGAAGCGTTCGGCGTTGACGCGCCGTGCTGCGGTA
The DNA here is from genome assembly GCA_964523005.1 of uncultured Oscillospiraceae bacterium. GTDB lineage: Bacteria > Bacillota > Clostridia > Oscillospirales > CAG-382 > UMGS1307. The sequence goes on along the minus strand of CAZFZL010000002.1, from coordinate 14,726 downwards.
CATCGTACCTGAGCGAAATAACAAAATAAAAAACATGGAGATATAAATGAAATCCGATTCACAAATAGCATACGAAGCAAAGAAAAAGCCCATAACCGAGATAGCGCAGGAGCTCGGTATACGCGAAGACGAGCTCAACTGCTACGGAAGATACAAGGCTAAGCTCACCGCCGAACTTCGCGACCGCTTATCAGACCATCCCGACGGTAAGCTCATTCTCGTTACGGCGATAAACCCGACACCTGCCGGCGAAGGAAAAACGACCACGACGGTAGGGCTCGGTCAGGCGATGGCACTCATAGGAAAAAAAGCGATCATTGCGTTGCGTGAGCCGTCGCTCGGCCCCGTGTTCGGGGTCAAGGGCGGCGCTGCCGGAGGCGGCTATTCGCAGGTCGTTCCGATGGAGGACATAAACCTGCATTTCACGGGCGATTTTCACGCCGTCACAAGCGCGAACAATCTGCTTGCAGCCATGCTCGACAACCACATCCACCACGGCAACGCGCTCAACATCGATCCGCGGCGCATCGTTTTTTACCGAGCGATGGACATGAACGACCGCGCACTGCGCAATACTGTCATAGGACTCGGCGGAACATCGAACGGTTTTGTGCGGGAGGACGGATTCATGATAACCGTTGCGAGCGAGATAATGGCGATACTCTGCCTTGCCGGTTCGCTTTCGGAAATGAAAACCATGCTCGGCAATATCCTCGTTGCCTATACATATGAAGGAAAGCCCGTGTTCGCACGTGACCTGCACGCAAACGGTGCAATGGCGGCTCTGCTCAAGGAGGCCTCTGACCCAAATCTTGTCCAGACGACGGAAAACACACCGTGTATCATCCACGGCGGTCCGTTCGCAAACATCGCACACGGCTGCAACTCGATAATCGCGACGCGCACAGCGCTCAAGCTTGCCGATTACTGCATCACCGAAGCAGGCTTCGGCGCCGACCTCGGCGCGGAAAAGTTTTTCGATATAAAATGCCGTAAAGCACACCTTTCCCCCGACGCCGTTGTGCTCGTAGCGACGGTCCGCGCACTGAAATATAACGGCGGACTCCCGAAGAACGAGCTCAAGGCCGAAAACATGAAAGCGCTCGCCGATGGTATATGCAACCTCGGCTCACATATCGACAACATCCGTTCGTTCGGTCTTCCCGTCGCCGTGGCAATAAACCGATTCGACACCGATACCGACCGCGAAGTCGAATTTGTGGCTGAATACTGCCGGAAAAAAGGCGTGGAGGCGGTCGTTTCGACGGCGTTCTGCGACGGCGGCAGGGGCGCAGCTAAGCTTGCCGAAACGGTAACGCAGCTTTGCGAAACAGAAAAGCACTTCACAATGACATACAGCGACGATATGACGCTTTACGAAAAAGCGCAGGCGGTGTGCAAAAAGATATATCATGCCGAAAAAGCGGAATTCCTTCCGCGTGCGCTCACGGCGCTCGAATCGATAGAAGCTCAGGGCTTCGGCTCACTCCCGGTCTGCATAGCGAAAACGCAGTATTCACTCTCGGACGATCCTTCGAAGCTCGGCGCTCCGGAGCACCACACCGTAACGGTGCGCGACGCGAGAGTATCGGCAGGCGCAGGCTTTGTCGTGCTGCTCACCGGCTCGATACTCACGATGCCCGGTCTGCCGTCACACCCGGCTGCCGAAAATATAGATATTGATGAAAACGGAGTTATAAGCGGATTATTCTGATGAAAAATATTTGTTATTCCGATTCCCCCGAACAGACATGTGCTGTCGGTGCAGAGCTTGCACGCAAGCTCAAAGAAAAAATGACCGGTGAGCTCCCGGGCGCGGATATGTTCGTCGCGCTGTACGGCCCGCTCGGCATGGGGAAAACGGTGTTCGTGCGCGGCATGATAAGCGCGCTCATCCCCGAAGCCGTTCCTCTCGTCCACAGTCCGACGTACGCACTCGTCAACGAATACACAGGCGGCGGAATGAACGTCTATCATTTCGATATGTACAGGATAGGCTCGGAGGACGAGCTTGAAGCGATCGGCTTCTATGAGCTTGCACAGCGCGGACTGACGGTATGCGAATGGTGCGAAAACATCACATACGCCATACCGGAAAACGCCGTAAGTGTAACGATAGAAGCAACCGGCGAAAACGAAAGAAAAATAACCGTAAGGACGGCTGACGAATGAAAATACTCGCAATAGATACGACGGCAGTGACCGCCACGGCGGCAGTCGCCGAGATAAGCGGCGGCAGACTGCTTTCATACTCGCTGCAAAGCGTAAAAAACAAGCTCACCCACAGCCAGACGCTCATGCCGATGATCGACGGCGCACTGAAGCTGTTCGGAACCGATATAGACGGCGTAGACCGCATCGCCGCATCGGCAGGCCCGGGCTCGTTCACCGGCGTGCGCATCGGTATAGCGACCGTCAAAGGGCTTGCGTTCGGAAAAAAGCCGTGCTGCGGTGTATCGTCGCTCGCGGCGCTCGCACTCAACGCTGCCGTCGAAGGCTTTATCGTATGCCCCGTTATGGACGCGCGCAGAGATCAGTTCTACAACGCGCTGTTTTGCTCTTCGCAGCGCCTGACGCCCGACCGCTGCATCAGCGCCGCGGAGCTTGAGGCCGAGCTGCTCGCGTATAAAACGCCTGTCATCGTAAACGGCGATGGCGCGGAGCTTTTCGCGTCGCTGTGCAGTGAATTGAAGCCGCTTCTTGCGCCGCCGTGCGCTCTTTATCAGAACGCGCTGTCCGTTGCGCTCGCTGCGGAGAACGCGCCGACTGTCGACGCGGGATCGCTAAGCCCGATATACCTGCGGCTTCCGCAGGCTGAACGCGAATACAACGAAAAGCACCCGGAAACGGAAGAGAAAAAAGGAGAGAGATCATGATAGCAATAGGATGTGACCACGGAGGCTTTGAGATCAAGCAGAAGATAGTGCAGATGCTCAGGGAGAAGAACATATCCTTCATAGACTGCGGCACCGACAGCACGCAGTCGGTCGATTACCCGATCTACGCAAAGAAGGTCTGCGCACTCATACAAAAGAAGGACGCAGACAAAGGAATACTCGTCTGCGGAACGGGCATAGGTATGTCCATCGCCGCAAACAAGCAGCAAGGCATACGCGCCGCCGTCGTCACGAGCGATTTCACCGCCGAGATGGCACGCCGCCACAATGACGCAAACGTCATCTGCCTCGGCGGACCTGTTCTCAGTGACGAGGACGCACTCAGATTCACCGATATATTCCTCAACACCCCCTTTGACGGCGGACGTCATTCCACGCGCGTCTGGATGTACGAGCACTGAAGCGAAGCGTTGCATTGTTCGCGGCAAAGATAGACTGTTGGAGTTATATGTATTGTATGTATTGAAAGAAATCAACAGATTTTGAAAAACAGTTTTTATATTTCCAAAATAAGCTTGACTCCATTTCCAATATGTGATATTATATACATGAAAGAAGAAAAGCATCGATAATAGGAAATGTAAAACGCTTTTCGGGGTCGCATAATGGAGATGTCCGGAAACGCCGTACAATATCATTTGATCTTCGAATAAACAGCGCATAAAACCTCCTTGGTTTTATGCGCTGTTCTGTATTTAAAAAAATAACTTAGCTCCCCTTAGCTGAATCCGCTGTGTTCATAATTTATTTACAAAATATTCACAGGTAAATATATCTTTTCCCTATGCGAAGTGGTATATTCTTTCCATAAGCGGGAAACCTTATCGTTCTTTGTTTCCATACAACACATTTTTATATTACAAGGAGAATCAATCATAAAAAACTATTATGTTTTGTGCTTGTCATCACGCTTTGCACCGCATTGTTTGCTTCCTGCAACGATATCAGCACTCCGACAGACGAATCCGATGTCAGCGTCGCGGAATCAGACGCAGCGGAATCCGATGTCAGCAAAGCCGATCCGGAGGAGAGCCTGCCGATCTCCGAGGTGGATATGACCGTGGCAAAAGGTCTCTTGGAAACGGCCTATAAGATCAATTTGCTGACGTACCCGCTGTATCAGGAGTTTCTTTCGTTCGACGCATCTTCGCCGGAGGAATTCACGATAAAAACTGAATTCGGCGATGTAACCGACACATACTATCCCGTGACAGACGAGCGCTTTGGACAACGGCTTTTACTATCTGCCTGAATTCCCCGAAACGCTCGATGTGACAGACTACACCTGCGAAATGCTCGTCGACGGGCGGATGCTCGCGAAGATCGCGATCGGCGGCGACGGCGATTATGACGAGAGACACGGCAAATACGGATATTTCATGTTCCTCTGCGAGGACGACGAATGGACGCTTGATTATGTGTATTGATCCCGAAAAACCATGCACCGCGTGAGCGCATAAAAGATTTATCCGATGTTATATGTCCGACATAAGTTTTCCCGTTGATTTTCAAGGAGGGCGGCAGAAGCGCTTTTGCCTCTGCCGCCCGATATTTTTAAAAAAAATCAAAAAAAGCTCTTGACAAAGCTGTAATACACTGATATAATAATAACACCTCTGCGGAGGTTCCTTTTTTTGTGCGCAAAAATCGGATCAACTTTTCTCCCGCTGAGGAAGGTATACGGAAATAATGGAGGTACCGTCATGAGAGTTAAAATCACCCTCGTATGCAGCGAATGCAAACAGAGAAATTACGACACGGTCAAAAACAAGAAGAACGACCCGGACAGGCTTGTGATGAAAAAATACTGCAAGTTCTGCCGCAAGCACACTGAACACAGAGAGAGCAAGTAATATTTTGCTCGTGAAAGGAAGACCGCAATGGCTGAAAAGAAAGCAGTAACAGAAAAGTCCAAAAAGCCTCCGTTCTTCAAAAGGATCGGTTCGTGGTTGAAAAAGTTCTTCAAGGATTACAAGAGCGAGCTGCAAAAGATCGTTTGGCCGTCCAAAGAAGAAACGCTTAAAAAATCATGGGTCGTCATCGTATCACTTGTCGTTTCCAGCGCCGTAATCGGCGGTGTTGACTACGCATTCGGTCAGCTCGTCCTTTGGCTCGGAACGCTTGTGGCATAAGGAAGGATACCGATGTCTACTGAAGAAAAGGCACTCTGGTATGTTGTTCATACCTATTCGGGATATGAAAACAAGGTCGCCGGAAACATTGAGAAGGCGGTCGAAAACAGAAAGCTCGGTCATCTCATCGAGGACGTAAAGATCCCGATGGAGACGGTCGTGGAAGTCACTGACGAAACGGAAAAGGAAACGGAGCGAAAACTTTTTCCGAGCTACGTTCTTGTCAAGATGATAATGAACGACGAAAGCTGGCACATAATACGCAACACGCGCGGCGTTACCGGCTTCGTGGGCCCCGGATCAAAGCCGGTGCCGCTGACTGACGCGGAGGTCGAAAAACTCGGCGTCGAAACGCGCGTAATCGAGATTTCATATAAGGTCGGAGACAGTGTTCGCATATGCGACGGTCCGCTCTCCGGGTTTATCGCGGCGGTCGATGAAATATCGCCCGATCTCAAAAAAGTCAAGGTCACGGCGTCTATGTTCGGCCGTGAAACGGCAGTTGAGCTTGATTCAACACAGGTCAAGCCCCTGTAAAACATGCGTCCGCGGCGCAATGCGCCTTGGATATAGTGGGAGGGAGCAAAGCTCCCGCAAAATTCACCACATTGGAGGTAAACAAACATGGCAAAGAAAATCGTCGGGTGTGTTAAGCTGCAGCTTCCTGCAGGCAAAGCAATGCCCGGTCCGCCCGTAGGCCCTGCGCTCGGTTCATACGGCGTAGCCCTTGCGGTATTCACCAAGGAATTCAACGAACGCACGAAGAAAGACATCGGGCTTATAATCCCGGTCGTTATAACGATATATGCCGACCGTTCTTTCTCGTTCATAACCAAGACCCCGCCCGCAGCTATCCTCATAAAGAAAGCCTGCGGCATCGAAAGCGGCTCCGCCGTTCCTCAGACCGACAAGGTCGCGCACATCTCCAAGGACGCAGTGCGTAAGATAGCGGAACTCAAAATGCCCGACCTCAACGCGGCTTCTGTCGAGACCGCAATGAGCATGGTCGCCGGTACTGCTCGCAGTATGGGCGTCGTGGTAGATGAGTAAAGGGAGGCGCAGAGATGAAGAGAGGCAAGAATTACACCACAAGTGCAAAAGCCGTCGAAAAGACGAAGCTTTATGACAGCAACGAAGCACTCGGACTTATGTGTTCGATAGCAAAGGCAAAATTTGACGAGACAGTCGAAGTCCATATCCGTCTCGGTGTTGACTCACGTCACGCAGACCAGCAGGTCAGAGGCGCAGTCGTTCTTCCCCACGGAACGGGCAAAAAGGTCCGTACTCTCGTGTTCGCGAAGGGTGACAAAGCAAAAGCAGCCGAGCAGGCAGGCTCCGATTATGTCGGCGCTGAAGAATACGTCGCAAAGATCCAGCACGAAAACTGGTTCGACTTCGACGTGATCATAGCGACTCCCGACATGATGGGCGTCATCGGACGTCTCGGTAAGATCCTCGGACCGAAAGGTCTCATGCCGAACCCGAAGGCGGGCACGGTGACCATGGATGTTGCCAAAGCCGTCACGGATGCTAAAGCCGGTAAGATCGAATACCGTCTTGACAAAACGAACATCATCCACTGCCCCATCGGCAAGGTCTCGTTCGGTCAGGATAAGCTCATCGAAAACTTCAACACACTTCTCGGAGCCGTTATAAAGGCAAAGCCTGCCGCAGCAAAGGGACAGTATATCAAGAGCTGCGTCATCGCTTCGACCATGGGCCCCGGAATAAAGATCAACTCCGCTAAGCTCGGCGGAAGCGCAAACGCATAACGCGTTTCGCAATACGCAAAACGGTTTTTTGAAACAAATCGCTTTTTTTCGAAAAACCGCTTGACAAACTGGATCTGCGGTGATATACTTACCGAGGTTCACAGCTGTTCTAAGACAGCAGGTATGTTTCATGTAAAGGCAAATTGCCGCCTGCCGAGGACGAGTTAACTGCATTTTCATGTCAGTTTATGCTCCTCCGCGGTCATGCGGAGGAGCTTTTTCGTGTTTTCATAAATCTCAGGAGGTGACTAAATGCCAAGCGCAAAAATCCTTGAACAAAAGCAGGCGCTCGTTGCTGCTCTCGCAGAGCAGATGAAAAACGCCGGCTCAGGTGTTATTGTTGACTACCAGGGCATAACCGTCGGTGACGATACTGCTTTGAGAGCAGAGCTCCGTAAGAACAACGTTCACTACGCAGTAGTTAAGAATACACTCGCTTCTAAGGCATGCGATCTCATCGGGTTTGAAGAGCTCAAAGGCGTGCTTACGGGCATGACCGCTCTTGCAATCGGCGATGATGAGGTAGCTCCGGCGAAGGTGCTTGCCGCATTTGCGGAGAAGCACGACAACTTCAAAATCAAAGCCGGCTTTGTAGACGGAAAGGTCATAGGCGAAAACGCCGTGAACGATCTCGCAAAGCTGCCGAGCAAGGAACAGCTTATCGCCAAAATGCTCGGTTCACTCAACGCTCCCGCAACGGGACTTGTTACCGTTCTCAACGGCAGCATGAAGGGTCTGGTCGTTGCCCTGAAAGCGATCGCAGACAAGCAGGGCGCATAACGCCTGCACAAAACAAAACATTACAAATAATTTGGAGGAATCATCACAAATGGCAAGCGAAAAGATCAATGCTCTCGTAGAAGAGATCAAAACACTCACAGTTCTCGAAGTTTCCGAGCTCGTCAAAGAGCTTGAAGAAGTATTCGGCGTAAGCGCAGCAGCTCCCGTAGTTACTACGGCAGCTCCCATACAGGGCAGCACAACTCCCGCAGAAGAAGAGAAGACCGAATTCGACGTTATCCTTGCTTCATTCGGCGACAAGAAGCTTGACGTCATAAAGACCGTCCGCGCTATCACCGGACTCGGCCTCAAAGAAGCTAAAGACCTCGTAGAAAGCGCTCCTAAGGCAATAAAGGAAGGCGCTTCCAAGGAAGAAGCAGAAGACATCAAGAAGCAGCTCACCGAAGCCGGCGCAACTGTCGAAATAAAGTAAGTATTTTCTGCAAGAATTATGAGGCCTGCCTGACGGCAAGCCTCATTTTTTATAAACCGAAAGGAGCGAAATTATATGGTGCAGTGCGAAAGCTGCGTTTATTACGATTACGACGAGGAAAGCGAAATGTACGTCTGCATGAAAGAGCTTGACGAAGACGAATACGAACGCTTCACCCAAAGCAGAACGGCTGACTGCCCGTTTTACAAGCTTTACGACGAGTATAAAACGGTCAGAAAACAGAATTAGAAAAATGCAGGCTTGCCTGCATTTTTTATATACATATTAACTCTTTGCAAGCAAACTCTTTGCAAGCAAACTCTTTGCAAGTGCCGTGACGGCGTTTGCGCGGTGGCTGACCGAGTTTTTCACCTCAGGCTCAAGCGACGCGAAGGTGGCGCCGAGCGGCGGATAATAAAACAACGGATCATATCCGAATCTGCCGCTGCCTGACGGCTGTGATGCGATATATCCATGTACCTCGCCGCGTACCGTAAACTCCCTGCCGTCGGGGAAAACAACCGCCATCACACATACGAAGCGCGCCGTGCGTTTCTCTTCCGGTACTCCGTCGAGCGCTTTGAGCAGCTTTTCGTTGTTGTCCGCGTCGATGCCGGTGCCCGCATAGCGCGCCGAATAAACGCCGGGTGCACCGCCGAGCGCGTCGACCTCAAGCCCGGAATCGTCGGCTATTGCCGTCATATTGCATACGCTTGCCGCGGCGCGTGCCTTTATAAGCGCGTTTTCCTCGAAGCTTTCGCCGTCTTCGATTATCTCTCCGGAAAACCCGGCTTCGTCAAGGCTCACGAGCGCAATGTCGATCCCGTTTTTCGTGAAAAGTGCCGTAAGCTCTTTGATCTTATGTGCGTTGTGCGTCGCAAGCACGGCGCACAACGTCTTATCTTTTTCCTGCGTCATATTATTTTTCTCCGAACAGCGCGTTTACGAAATCCTCGCCGCAAAACTGCTGCATATCGTCGGCACCTTCACCGACCCCGATGAGCTTGACCGGTATTCCGAGCTCACGGCGGACGGCTATTACTATACCGCCCTTCGCCGTTCCGTCAAGCTTTGTGAGGACTATGCCGGATATGTCAGCTGCTTTCCTGAACTCCTGCGCCTGTGATATTGCGTTCTGACCGGTCACGGCGTCGAGCACGATCAGCGTCTCAATATCGCAGCCGGGCAGCTCACGGTTTATTATTCTGTTTATCTTGGCAAGCTCGTTTATAAGGTTCGTCTTATTGTGCAGCCTGCCGGCGGTATCTACGATAAGCACATCGGCATCGCGCATTTTTGCCGCGTTCACCGCGTCGTATACGACGGCAGCAGGGTCTGCGCCTTCCTTTTGCGATATGACGGGAACGCCTGCACGCTCACCCCATACACACAGCTGATCTATCGCCGCCGCTCTGAACGTATCGGCAGCACAGAGTATCACGCTTTTCCCGTCGTTTTTGAGCCTGAGCGCGAGTTTTCCGACGGAGGTGGTCTTCCCGACTCCGTTGACGCCGATAACGAGTATTACCGACGGCTTCGTTCCGAGCCTTAGCGGCTCGTCTTCGCCTATCGTCTGACGGATTATATCCGTGAACATCAGCTTAGCCTGCGCAGCGGAATGCTGCTTTTCGCTTTTTATGCGGCTGCGAAGCTCACCGACGATATAATCGGCAGTGTTTACGCCGACATCAGCCGAAATAAGTATGTCGAAAAGCTCCTCATAAAAGTCTTCGTCTATCCTGTCCGCCGATGAAAACAATCCGCTCAGCGGTGTGATCAGGGCATTTTTGGTCTTGCTCAGCCCCGCCTTCAGTTTTTCAAAAAATCCCATTGCCTGTCCTTCTTACTCATCTATCTTACGTCAAATTTAATGTTGTCCATGTCGAGCCGCAGATACTCCGATATACCCTTACGCTGCATTGTGACACCGTAGATCGTGTCGGCGCACTCCATCGTGCCGCGTCGGTGAGTGATGAGTATATACTGCGTCATACCAGAATGCGTTTTAAGGTAGCCTGCGAGCCTGTCGACGTTCACCTCGTCGAGCGCCGATTCGATCTCATCGAAAATGCAGAACGGCGCCGGATTGATCTTTTGCAACGCAAGATACAGCGCTATCGCCGCAAACGACTGCTCACCGCCGCTGAGCAGCGAAATGCTGCGCACGGTTTTTCCCGGCGGCTTGACGATTATCTCTATGCCGCATTCGAGCGGGAGCATCGGATCGGTAAGGCTGACATACGCGCTGCCGCCGCCGAACAGCTCGGTGAAGACTTCACCGAACGCCGTGTTGATGCGTGTGAAGCATTCGAGGAATGTCTCCTTCATCGTCGTATCGAGCTTTTCAATCGTCGTATCGAGTGAATGGCGCGTCTTTTCAAGATCGTCCACCTGCTTCGAAAGGAAGTCGAAGCGCTCCTTCGTCGTCCTGTATTCTTCAACGGCGTTCACGTTTATCACGCCGAGCTCACGGATTTTTGATTTGAGTGTCGACAGGCGCGACGACGCCTTGTCCATCTGTTCCTCAGGAAGCCTGAAGTGCGACGCGTCGGAATAGGTCAGCTCGTATTCGTCCCAAAGCTTCGCGCTCACACTGTCAAGCTCTGACGACTGACTGTCGGTCTTGGATTTCGCGTTCGTGTATTCGACGAATGCTTCTTCCTTCTGGGCTGTCAGCGCCTTTATTGACGAGCGTATCGTGTCGACGTTCAACTGCTGTGAGGAGAGCGCCTGATTTATCTGTTCCTGCCTTGAGCGAATATCGGCGAGCGCGGCTTTATGTGTTTCGATCTGCTTTGTACAATCAGACCCCTTCTGCGTAAGCAGTGCGATATCGCCATCGGCGCGTTCAATGCTCTCGCTGTCCTGTCTGATGCGTTCGTTGAGCGACGAAATGCTCTGTGAGATCATCTGTGCTCTGAGCTGATGGTTGTCGAGCACGTTCTGCGCGTTCTGAAGCTTGAGCCTGCTTTCGCCGAGACTTCCGAATATCGCCCGTTCTCTCTCATCCTTTGCCGCCGCCTGTGACCTTATCTCGTCAAGCAGCGCGCACGACGCGGCGTGACGTGCTTTCAGCTCCTGCGTGCGTGCTTCAAGCAAAGCGATATTTCTCTTTGCCTGTTCACACTGTGATGCGCCGTTCTCAAACTCGCGTTTTGCCTGTTCAAGCGTGGCGTTCACCTGATTGTACTTCCCTGCGTGTGCGATAAGCTCCGACTGTGCAGTAGCGCTTTCTATGCGCTTCTGCGCAAGTGCTTCTGTTGCCTGTGCTGAAGCGTCCGCGGCTTCGGTACATTCGTTTTCCGCTTTGCGCAGCTCAAGCTCAAGTGCAACGAGCTGTTCGTTTTCTATCCTTATACGCTCTGAAAGCTGTTCAATATCATATGCCCGCGTCATTATGCCCGTCTTGCGTATCGCCGAACCGCCCGTATACGAGCCGCCCGCGTTTATGACCTGACCGTCGATCGTAACGATCCTCGTTTTGTATTTGCACGCGCGCGCGATGAGTGCGGCGCTGTCTATGTTGTCGGCTATGACCGTCCGTCCGAGCAGCTCGTCCGCTATCCCGGTGAACATACTGTCCGTCGTCACAACGTCACTTGCAAGCCCTATAAATCCCGTCATTCCCTTTATTGCGCTCACGTCGGCACATCTTCCCGTCACGGTGGTTACGGGAAGAAAAGTAGCTCTTCCTGCCTTGTTGTCGCGCAGATAGGCAATGCACGCCTTCGCGTCCTCCTCGTCACCGACGACGATGTTCTGGACCCCTGCGCCAAGTGCCGTCTCAACGGCAACGACATATTCGTCTGTAGTTGAGAGCAGCGACGACACCGTGCCGTACACAGTACGCCTGAGCTTGAATTCCCTGACAGCGGTGAGAAGCGTTTTTACGCTGTCCGAATAGCCCTCAAGCAGCCGCTCCATGCGTTCAAGGTTTTCGCGCTTCTGCTGTGTTGCCGCGAGCTTTATGCGCTGCTCCTGTACCTTTTCCCTGCGCTGCGCGGCTTGTTCAGCGCCTGCCGTGACGCGTATGGCTGCCGCAGCGACGGCCTTTTCCGCTTCGGTGACGGCGGTCTGCGCCGCGTCTGCCTGTTTTGCCGCGCCTTCTCCGATCGCCTGAAGCGCTTTTGCTTCCTCTTCAAGGCTCGCAAGGTTCTCTCCGCGCTGCGTCTGTGCGCCGCTGCGAAGCTCCATACCGGCGCTTAGCGAGGCTTTTTCTATCTCTATCGCGTTCAGCTCATCCGAAAGAGCCGCGGATGCTTTTTCCGCCTGAGCTGTCTTCTCCTGAACGGTGCTAATTATCTCTTTTTCCTTCGCGTATTCCGCGTCGAGCGAGTCGTATTCCGCCTTCAGCGCTTCAAGCTCACCGCGCGCCTGCTCCTGCGTTTTCGTCGCTTCGGCAAGGTCTTTTTCAAGCGAATCAAGCTGTGAGCGCGAAAACTCTATGCCTGCGCTGCTCTGAAGCTTCGCGGCACTCAAATGGCGTATATCCGCCTCGGCTACCGACAGTGCGTTCTCCGCGTCGGCGATAAGCTTCGCCGTTTCTGCGGCGCTGCTTTCGCTGTCCGAATACTTTTTTGTCAGCTCGTGCGTATCGGTTATCGTTTTATCAAGGCTGTCCTCGTTTTCGGCAAGGCGCGCCGACACACCGTCGTACTGCAGCTTCACCGCAGCGGTATGCGTCTCGTTAGCCTTGAGCTTTGCGCGGACCGAATCGATCCTGTCAAGCCAGAGCGTTATTTCCAGCCCTTTTTTCTCTTCTGAAAGCTCGATGTATTTCTTAGCGTTTTCCGCTTCTTTTTCAAGCGGTACTATACGCGTTTTTATCTCTGTGAGTATGTCGTTGACCCTAACGAGATTCGTCTGCGTATCGCGTAGCTTGCGCTCCGTTTCCATCTTCTTATAGCGGTATTTGGATATGCCGGCGGCTTCCTCGAATATGCTCCGGCGCTCCTCATCTCTGCGCGAAAGCACCTCGGCGATCTTGCCCTGACCGATTACGGAATAGCCTTCTCTGCCTATACCCGTATCATAAAACAGCTCGTAAATATCCTTGAGCCTGACGAGCTTTTTGTTGATATAATATTCGCTTTCACCCGTGCGGTACAGCTTTCTCGTCACGGTGACCTCCGGTGCGTCGCTGAGCGAATACGCCTTTTTCTGCTGTTCTTCGCCGTTTTGCACGGCGGTAGAGGCGTATTCCGATGAAGTGTCGAGCGTGAGAGACACGGAAGCGAACGTAGCCGGCGCCGTTCCGTTCGCGCCGTTGAATATTACGTCCTCCATCTTGCTGCCGCGCAGCGTCTTCGTCGACATCTCGCCGAGCACCCACCTTACGGCATCGGATATATTCGATTTTCCGCTTCCGTTTGGCCCGATTATCGCCGTTATCCCGTCAGTGAATTCAATCAGTGTTTTTTCGGGAAACGATTTGAAGCCGCGCAGATCGATCGATTTAAGTATCATTTGCCCTTCCCGATCGCCGCGACACGCACGAGCCCGTTTTCCGGCAGCGCACCGTCGCAGACCTTTATTTTTATGTATTCAAAGCCATACTTGCTTTTGAGTTTTTCGATGTTTTCGCGTTTCTGACCGACAAGTCGTGATATGTATCTTTTCGGTACGAATATATCGACTGCCTTCTCGCTGCCTGCCTGCTTGAGCACCTCATCGAGGTACAGCCGCGACCATACTCTCTCGCCGAAGGCGCTGTCGTATTTTTCGCATTTGCGAACGTCCGGCACGTCCTGAAGTCCGAGCCGTATCACCTTCACGCCGTTTTCTCTGAATATGCTGAGAACCCGTGCGCACCTGGCGATCATATTTTCCGCGTCCGGCGCCGTATAGACGCCTTCCCGCTCCATCTCCCACAGCTTCGTGCCCGGCATGACGACCGTCGGATATATACGTGCCTGACGGCACCCAAACGAGACGATCTCACGCGCCGTGTATTCTTCAAGCTCCGGAGTACTCTCCGGCAGACCGGTCATCATCTGACCGACCGGCTCGAAGACGCCGTATTCGTTTATGAGCGCAAACGCTTTTCGCGTATCGTCTGCTGTGTGTCCGCGTTCGGATGCGGCGAGCACTCTGTCGTCCATGCTCTGGACACCGAGCTCTATCGCGGTAACGCCGTAGTCTCTGAGAATGTCGAGCCGCTCCCGGTCGATATAGTCAGGGCGCGTCGAAAGCCGTATCCCGCACGCTTTTCCTTCCCGTACGAAGCCATACGCGCATTCGAGCAGCGCCACCATGCGGCTGCGCTCTATTCCGGTGAAGCTGCCGCCGAAAAATGCGATCTCAGTCTCGCTGTCCTGCGCCGTTTCAAGCGCGTGCGCGACTGTTTCCCGGACGCTTTCGACCTCGGCTCTTAAGTTGCCTTTTCCCGTTATCGTTCCCTGCGAACAGAAGACGCACTTATGCAAACAGCCCTCGTGTACGACGAAAACCGGTATGTTCTTATGACTTTTCATCGGTTTCCAAAGCGTCGAACAGCTTGAGTGCCTCGTACGCCGCAAGCTGTTCCGACTGGCGCTTCGAAGGCGCCGTCCCCGTCCCGATGACGTTGTTGTTAAGCACAGCGCAGGATGTAAAAATGCGTTCATGCGCCGGTCCGTCCTCGGAAACGAGCTTGTATTCGAGTATGTCGAGCGGACTTTGCTGGATGAACCGCTGAAGCATGGATTTATAATCCTCAGAGCCGGTTTTTATA
>CAZFZL010000001.1:0-32810 GCA_964523005.1 uncultured Oscillospiraceae bacterium | reverse complement strand
TCGTAATGAAAAAGAAAAAATAAGCTCCCGACATAATAACGCACACCCGGCGATGTTTCATCGCCGGGTGCTTTTTGGTGCGGATAGTGGGAGTTGAACCCACACTCATAAAGAACCGGTTCCTAAGACCGGCGCGTCTGCCAATTCCGCCATACCCGCGTCAATGTACCGCTGATTATATCACATCGGGCGTTTTTTGTCAAGGCAGTACACGCGGTTTTGTTATCGTCTGTTTCCCGTGCGGGATAGAAGATAAACGATCTGCAAAAACGAAACGAACAATGCGGCAATATACGTCATCGCCGCTGCCGTAAGCACTTTTTTCGCGCCTGACAGCTCCTCGCCCGTCAGGATGCTTTCTTTGTCGAGTGCGCTTATTGCTCTGCGCGATGCGTTGAACTCAACGGGAAGCGTAACGAGCTGGAACAGTGCGGCGAGCATAAACGCGCCTATCCCGGCGTAATAAAGCACGGGGATCGCCGCGAACGCGCCGATAAGCAGCAAATACATCGCACAGCGCGAGCCGAACGAGCACGCAGGATATATCACCGTGCGTAGCTTCACGGGCGCATAGCCCTTCGCGTACTGAACCGCGTGACCCGCCTCGTGCGCCGCTACACCGAGTGCCGCGACCGACTGAGATGAATAGACCTGCTGCGAAAGATGGATCGTGTTTGAGCGCGGATCGTAATTGTCCGACAGGTTTCCCTGTATCATATCGATCTGCACGCCGCTGCAGCCGCTCGCTTCAAGCACGCGGCGCGCGCATTCCGCGCCGGTCAGTCCGCGCGATGAAGCGACGGACGAATATTTTTTGTAGGTTGATTTGACGAAAAACTGTGCTGCCATCGTCAATATCAGAGCCGGAAGCATATAGAGAAGATAATAATAGTACATTCAGATCATGCCTTTCTTTGCGTTGTGAAGGAGTATTTACCGCGGCGTGTAGAAATTTTGCGTCCAATAGACTCGATAAGTCGAATCCTCGTTGTACGACGCGCCTATGCCGACACGCTCGAATTCGCCGATGAGGTTGTCACGGTGTCCGGATGAGTTAACCCAGCCGTTGTGCGTAAACAGCGCCGTGTCCGAGCCTGCCGCTATATTTTCTCCGCAGCGCCGCCATAATATTCCTCCGTTCGTAATACGCTCCGACATCGTGCGTCCGTCGAGCGACGTATGCGAAACGTAGTCGTTCGTCGCCATATCAAGGCTGTGCGCCTGTGCGACATCTGCCGCCGTATCGCACCATTCAAGTATGTTCAGCCCGTAGCAAAGGCGGAACGCGTTGAGCAGGTGGAAATTCAGCCTGCAGCCGTCGTCAAGCTCCGACTGTGTATATGAATAATAGAGAATATTTTTGATATACGATGTTTTTTCGATGCACACCGCATGCACGAGTGCATTCCCGTCGGAGTCGGTATTGTTATGGTCGACATAGTATGTCACCGTGTATTTGTCGAGCGTTGTATACGCTTTGCTTCTGACGCCCTTGTTGCTCGTGCTGTCGTCCGTCGAGATCGGACACACATCGCCGAATCCGACGCCTTCATAGCTGAACGCCGGGCTGTTCGCGTAAATCGCGACGACCGTTTTGTTCTCAATACCTACCGCAAAAAAGTCAGCATAGTCGTCAGTTCCGTATACATACCACGTATAGCTCTTGAACGACGCAAGCTTTTCGTCCGGCTGCCCGTAGCTCGAAGTCAGCTCGTCCACCGTCATTGTCATCCATATCTGCGAGCTGCCGATCGAAATGACCGCCGTATCCTCAACGTCCGCCTGCACACCCGCCTTGCCCGGCACGGTGACGGTCGTCGTCTTACCGGAATATGTTACGGTAACCGTGTTATTCCCTGCCGCCGTCACTGTTGACGGGCTGATTGTGAACGACGTGACCTTTTGAGTCGTTCCGTCAGAGTACGATGCTGTAACCGTTATATCGTTCTTGGCGATGCTGTCGCCGACATAGAGCGTACTGCCGTTGTATTTTGCGCTTATCCCCGCCAGCGTCACCGCCTTGCCCGGCACGGTGACGGTCGTCGTCTTACCGGAATATGTTACGGTAACCGTGTTATTCCCTGCCGCCGTCACTGTTGACGGGCTGATTGTGAACGACGTGACCTTTTGAGTCGTTCCGTCAGAGTACGATGCTGTAACCGTTATATCGTTCTTGGCGATGCTGTCGCCGACATAGAGCGTACTGCCGTTGTATTTTGCGCTTATCCCCGCCAGCGTCACCGCCTTGCCCGGCACGGTGACGGTCGTCGTCTTACCGGAATACGTTACGGTGACCGTGTTATTCCCTGCCGCCTTCACTGTTGACGGACTGATCGTGAACGAAGTAATATCTTTCGTCGAGCCGTCGGAATACAGCGCCGTTATTTTTATATCGCTCTTGTCGATCGTACTGCCTACAAAAAGCGTGTCACCGATGTATTTTGCTATCACGCCTGACATGACTGCCGCAACGCTCTCTTCGGGTTTGCTGACAGCTTCGCTCTCATCCGCAGACATGTCGGGAACGCTTGCCTGCGTGGCGCTTTCATCAACGGATATTTCCGTTTTGCTGTCTGTCTGTGATACAGCTTCACTTTCATCTGCGGATTCATCCGGGGCGGATTCATCCGGGGCAGATTCATCCGGGGCAGATTCATCGGGGGATGAAACGGCGGATGAAGCGACTGACTGCGGTGCATTACTGCTTTGTGACAAATCGGAAGCAAGCTCTTTGAGCAGGTCACATGAGCAGCAGCAGAAGAGCAGTAGCGCACTCAGAGCCAAAGCGATCAGTTTTTTCATTTATGAACTTCCTTTTCTCTATGAGAAGATTTTATATCGTGCAGTGCCGTTACCACCGTACCGGCAGCATAGCAAAGCATATCATACCACGAGAACGAGCTTCCGAGCAGCGTATACAGCACTCCGCCCTTCTCAAGCCCGAAAGCCTCGGTAAGGCAATCCGCAAGACCGAAGTACTGCGATATTTCCAGCGCTACAGCCGCAACGAAGCACAACAGCCACAAAAAGCTGATCTTCTCCGGCATGAATATACGCATGAAGCACCACAGCGCGATGACGGCTATAATGTCTCCTCCGTAGGGACGCACGAACGAGTCGTGCACATACAACGCGATAAGCACCTCTGCGGCGAGCAGCAGCGCGAACACGCCGGCAAAGATCAGGCGTTTCTTTGAGCTTTTCATCGCACATCAGGCAGATGGCTGCAGTCGTTGAGGTATATGCAGCGCGGAACTGTCCTGCCGCTGTCGTGGTTTTCAAACGAAAACTTCGATACGGATGTCGTCGCGAGCGTCAGCACCACCCAGCCCATCTCAGCCGGGAGCGAAAGCAGGTGTGAGCACCACGCGCCGCCGAAGCCGCCGTGGCAGAACACGGCGATGCGTTCATCGTTCGGCTCAAGTATACTGTAAAGCGCGCCGCTGCGCCCATAGCCGTGGCGTGCCAGAAAATCATCGGAATTTTTCCGCATCGTGTCAAGAAACGTCCTGCGCTCCTCGTGCGCGAAATCTTCATAGTTCGTCACGCCGTCCGTAAACGAAAAACTATAGCTTTTTTTCAGACACTCTTCGTCGTTCCTGTCGAGATAACGCATATAGTCCATGCTTTCCGCCGTCCAATCCTCCACGGTCGGTTCGATTCCAAGCGCCTCGCAGGTATACGACGCGGTCTGCTTCGCTCTGCCGAGCGGCGAAGTATATATTTTATCAGGGCGCAACTCTTTCATTCGCTTCGCAAGAAGCTTTGCCTCCCAAACGCCCTTTTCGGTGAGCGAATCGGTCGGATAATAGGGGTCTCCGTGCCTGATTATGTACAGTTCCATCTTTTTCCCTTTCAGTTGAGCTTTCTGTCCATCCACGCAATGCGTTTTCTTATGAACGCTCTGAGGTATTCTATTTGTTTTTCGTAGGAGTTATAAGTCTTATACATGAACGCCGGCTGATAGCCTGCGCGCTCGTTCCAAATGTCCCAAACGGTGAAATTCTCTTCCTGCGACGCGCCGACGAGCGCGCTGTTTCTTTCTATCGATTCCATCGCGCAGTCGTACAGCGTATCCTTCAGCGCGTTCCACCGCTCGCTTACACGCGTCATGAAGCTTTCGTCCTTCGTGAGAAAATTCATCCACGTCACTTTGACATATTCATCCTCAGCGCCGACGCTTGCCCAGTCGTTGTACGAAAAGTTGTCCTTTGAAAAGTTTCCGAGCGCAAGATCGAAGTCCCACACCGGTCCCATTTTCAGCTTTCCGCCCGCGTCGAGCGTCATAAAGCAGCTGCGCCTGAAGCACGCGTCAAGGTTATACGTCAGCTCGGTGAATATGAACCAGTCAACGAACGAATCGACGTCGATATACTCCTCATATCCATCGAGCGCGGTGACGGCTTCGTCCGCCTTCTTCATGTACGATATGAGCCATTTGTTCATTTGCGCCGTACGGTCTTCGTCCTCGGGATAGATTATACGCGCGAATTTTATATATCCTGCAGTGAAATAATCGATGCCCTGTACTTCGCTTGACGTGTCCGCGCCGCCTATCTCAAACATATAGCCCGTCGTTTCGGGTGTCGTGCCTTCGGCAAGCTCCACCCTGCCGTCTGTGACCTCTATGCGCTGTCCGATGCTGTACACGCCTGCGTATTCGCCGTTGACAAACAGGTCGACCGGTATCTGCTGCGGTGTGAAATCGAACGAGAACTGCGCCGCAAGTTCAAGAGCTACGGTGTTGCGTATAAGCGATTTATCGGAATAGTTGGCAAGCAGCACCCAGTCGCGCGACTTTTTCATTCCGAGCACCTTTGTCTTTTCGTCGAATTTTATCCTGTACGGCTTTTTTTCAAATTTCCACGTCGAATGGCCGCGCCCTCTTATCTGCGCCGCAGCAGCTGCAAGCGACTCGTATTCGCCGACGCCCGTTATACTCACCGTCGCGCCGACGTATTCGTAGCGCTCTGTTATTTTGCAGCCGTCGTCAGTATATATATTTACCTGCGGTATACTGTATATTTTCCTTACTGCCATTATGACGTAAGTAAACGACGCGCCGTCTCCGTCGGTCACGCACAGCGTACATCCGTCCGAAAGGTCGACAGTTCCGTCTTCTTTTTCCCCGGAAAACGCAGTCTCGCCCGAGGACGTCGTTTCCGGCACGGCAGAAAGTAATTCTTTCTCATTGAAGCTATACGGGTATACGGCGCTTACCGTGCTCCCGTCTACCGTCCATTCAAGTCCGCACGCGTCTAACAACTCCAGCCGTGCGCTGCCCGTGCCGCCGTAGCCGTATTTGCTCATCGGCGTACCGTTGTATTCCTTCACGTTCATGTACATCGCAGTATACAGCTCGTCGGGAATTTGTTCGCCCTCCCAGACAAGCGATGCGAACGGCGCTTCGATGCATATCGCGCCTTCCTGCGCGCCCGACTGTGTTATTACGGTTATCGGCGCTTCGCTGTCGGTCTTCACATACACCGTTGAGCCGCCGTATTCCACCGTGCCCCCGAAAATGAGCGTAAGAGGAAAACCGACCGTAAGATCGGCGTTGACCGTCACGTCGCCCGTCACGGTGACTACGGCGCTCCCGTTCTGCGGCAGCGTCGTGAGCAGCGCTTCAAGCTCTTCAAGCCCGGCCGCAATGAATTCCGTCTGTGCTGTGCTCTCTTCCGACAGAGACGCCTGCCCGGGATCGGCTTCAGACGAAGCCGCCGGAGCGGTTGATACGCCGTTTTGAGGGCTGCACGACGCAATGAGCATCAGCAGCATCGCAGCCGCGCAAAAAAGCAAAAGAAAACGGTGCAGATGAGTCACTTTCCTGCCTTATCCTTTGCAATCAATATCCGGAGCGCCCCGATCGCCGCCCTTATTGCCTTGTCGGTATCCTCGTCCTGCGGATTCGGCAGTCCGAGCTTTGCGCGTTCCTGGTTCCAGACCGTGTGGAACACTGCACCGCAACGCACACCGAGCGACGAACCGACAACGAACTGCGCCGCCGACTCCATTTCGCTCGCAAGCACTCCGAGCCGTTTCCAGCATTCCCATTTGTATAAAAGCTCCTGCGACGTCGGCATCCGCTCCGGCGAATGCTGTCCGTAGAAGGAATCCTTGCTTTGCACTATGCCCGTGTGGTAGCTGAACCCAAGCTCTTCAAGAGAGCTTACAAGTGCGCTCACAACAGAGAAGTCCGCTGCCGCCGGAAATTCGTACGGCGCGTATTCTCTGCTCGTTCCGTCCTGTCTTATAGCGGCGGTCGCGACTACACAGTCACCGCTCATAACCTTCTCGTTCAGCCCTCCGCACGTCCCGACGCGGATAAACGTATCGACACCGCAGCCGGCAAGCTCTTCTATTGCTATCGCGCTCGAGGGGCCGCCTATCCCGGTAGAGCATACGCTCACCTTCTCGCCGTCAAGCGTACCTGTCCAGACAGTGTATTCGCGGTTTGATGAAAGAAACATCGCGCTGTCAAAATAACGCGCTATTTTTTTGCATCTGCCAGGGTCGCCGGGGAGAATGCTGTATCTGCCGACGTCACCGCGGCTTATTTTGAGATGAAACGCTTTTTCGCTTTCCATATCCGTTTCCTTCCGTTATTGTCCGATGCTCTTTTTCGAGAACATATAAGGCAAAAGCTGTGCGAGAGTATAGAACTTCGTCGGCGCACCGCTGCATACAGCGCATATAACGAAGTCGCTTTTGCAAAACTCCGCCAGCACCTGTCTGCACACGCCGCACGGCATGAAATATTCAACGCATTCGCCGTCTTTTCCGCCTGCCACGGCTATCGCTTCGAACTCACGCTCGCCTTCGCTTACCGCCTTGAAAAGCGCCGTGCGCTCAGCGCACACAGACGGACCGTAAGCAGCGTTTTCGATGTTGCAGCCCGTGTATATCCTGCCCTGCGCCGTTAACAGCGCGGCACCGACAGTATAGTGCGAATAAGGTGCATAGGCGTTCTTCACCGCCTCAAGCGCGGCTTTGGCAAGAAATTCATAGTTTTTCATCGTTTTCTTCTTTTAATATCATCCCGAGCAATGAGCTTGAGCCTAGCCGATGAGCTCCGAGCGACAGAAAATCTGCCGCGTCTCTTATTGTTTTTATCCCGCCTGCCGCTTTGAGCTTTTTTCCCTTGCAGTATGCCTTAAGAAGCGCCACGTCCTCGCGCGTCGCGCCGCCCGTTGAAAAACCGGTGGACGTTTTGATATAATCGGCGTCCGATTCGGATACCGTTCTCGCGGCGTTGATCTTCTCGCTCTGCGTCAGCAGACACGTTTCTATTATCACCTTGAGCGTTTTCCAATCACAGGCGCGTTTGACTTCGTTGATCTCGGCAAGCGCGTCAGCGTATCTGCCCATTCGCACATAATTTGTATTGATGACCATATCGATCTCGTCCGCCCCGTCCTCGACAGCGCACCGAGCCTCGAAGCTCTTCATGCGCGATGTCGAATAGCCGTTAGGGAAACCGATAACGGTGCAGACTGTAAGTTTACCGTCATATGCGCGCGCCGTTTTCACAAAGCACGGCGGTATGCACACGCTTGCCGCACCGTATTCAAGCGCTTCACAGCATACCTTATCGAGCTGCTCAAGCGTTGCGGTCCTGCCGAGAAGCGTATGGTCCGTTTTTGATATTATCTGAGAAGCAGTATATCCGAAGTACGTTTTTTCCATGACCTGACCGTTTCCTTTCCCGCTGAATGAACGCAAAAGGGCTTGCCGCCGGCAAGCCCTGATGAACGCAGATCAGATGTTGTATTTCTTCCTCGGTACATATGATGTATGAAGAAGCTCGTGCGCTTTATGGCTGTTAGGCTCTCCAAAGAATTCCGCGTAGATTTTTTTGATGGAGGGGTTCTCGTGCGACTTGCGGAGCGTCTTGCCCTCGTCTTCTTTGTAGAGAGCCGATGCTCTGAGCGTTTTCGCGTCGAGCGAAAGCTGCTGCTTCGCGGTGAGTATCGGCTGACCGCCGCCGGTCACGCAGCCACCCGGGCAGCCCATGATCTCGATGAAATCGTAATGCTTCTCGCCGCTCTTGACCTTTTCAAGCAGTGCTGAAGCATTTCCCGTACCGTTCGCGACAGCCACTCTTACGGGGGTGCCGCCGACGTCGATCGTCGCTTCCTTAACGCCTTCGGTTCCTCTTACAGCCTCAAAGTTGACGTTTTCGAGCGTCTTTCCGGTGACGACCTCGTACACTGTACGAAGAGCCGCTTCCATAACGCCGCCCGTAGCTCCGAATATGACACCTGCGCCGGTCGATTCGCCGAGCACATCGTCGAAATCCTCGTCGTCAAGCTCCGTGAAATCGATGCCTGCCGTTCTTATCATCCTCGCGAGCTCGCGGGTCGTGATAACGGCGTCAACGTCCTGTATGCCGTCACGTCCGAGCTCGCCGCGCTTTGCTTCAAACTTCTTCGCGGTGCAAGGCATGACCGATACAGTGTATATCTTTTCGGGATCGATGTTGTTCTTTTCGGCAAAATACGTTTTTATTACAGCACCCATCATCTCGTGCGGTGATTTGCAGGAGCTGAGGTTCGGTATAAATTCGGGGTAGAACGTCTCGCAGTATTTGATCCAGCCGGGCGAGCATGACGTGATCATCGGAAGCACACCGTTATTCTTGATCCTTCCGAGGAATTCCGTGCCCTCTTCCATGATCGTAAGGTCGGCAGCGAAGTCAGTGTCGAACACCTTATCAAAGCCGAGACGGCGAAGCGAAGCCGCAAGCTTGCCCGTGACACACGTTCCGACCGGCATTCCGAATTCTTCGCCGAGCGCTGCTCTTACGGCAGGCGCGGGCTGAACGACGACATATTTATCCGGATCGGCAAGTGCCTTCCAAACGTCTGCCGTGCTGTCCTTTTCGTGGAGCGCGCCCGTCGGGCACGCGGCGATGCACTGTCCGCAGTTAACGCACGGTGAATCGGCGAGCGACTTGTCGTAGATGCATCCGACTCTCGTCTTGAAGCCTCTGCGTCCGACGCCTATCGCGCCTATCTTCTGAACGTCGTTGCACGCTGCAACACAGCGGCGGCAGAGTATACATTTGCTGTTGTCTCTGACGATTGACGGGCTGACGTCATCGATCGTCGATTCCGTCTTCGCGCCGTCGTACGGGTATCCGTCAACGCCGTATTCGTTGCAGAGCGTCTGAAATTCGCAGTTTCTTGATCTGATGCAGGACGTGCATTCTCTGTTGTGGTTTGAGAGAAGCAGCTCGAGTGTGGATTTTCTTGCCTTGCGTATCTTATCGTTGTTCGTCGTGACCGTCATGCCGTCGGTAACGGGCAGCACGCACGCGGCGGCAAGCCCTCTCGTTCCCGATGCCTCAACAAGACACATGCGGCACGCGCCTATCTGGTTGATGCCCTTGAGGTAGCAGAGCGTAGGTATATATACCTTTGCTTCCTTCGCGGCTTCAAGCACAGTGTAATCGGCAGGAACCGTCACTTTGATGCCGTCAATGGTTATATTTACTGTGTTCATCATTATTTCCTCCCGATTACTTTATTTCTATCGCACCGAATCTGCACTTATCAATGCAGGTGCGGCACTTGATGCACTTGGACTGGTCTATGACGAACGGCTTCTTTATCTCGCCGCTGATAGCTTCTACCGGACATGCGCGCGAGCACGCGGAGCAGCCCTTGCATTTTTCCGGATTGATGGAGATCACGGCAAGCTTCTTGCAGTGGTGCGCCGGGCAGCGTTTCTCATAGATATGAGCTTCGTATTCGTCGCGGAAATACCGCAGCGTGCTGAGCACCGGGTTCGGAGCCGTCTGACCGAGTCCGCAGAGCGCCGATGTTTTTATATTCATGGCAAGCTCTTCGAGCTTCTCGATATCGCCGTCCTGACCCTGACCGTTCGTTATGCGTTCGAGTATCTCAAGCATCCTTCTTGTACCGATACGGCACGGTGCGCATTTGCCGCACGATTCGTCGACCGTGAATTCAAGGAAGAATTTCGCTATGTCGACCATGCAGTTGTCTTCATCCATGACGATAAGTCCGCCTGAACCCATCATCGAGCCGATAGCTATGAGCGAATCGTAATCGATCGGCGTGTCAAGATGCGAAGCCGGGATACAGCCGCCGGACGGGCCGCCGGTCTGAGCCGCCTTGAATTTCTTGCCGTTCGGGATACCGCCGCCGATGTCATATATTATCTCGCGCAGCGTCGTGCCCATCGGGATCTCAACGAGTCCGGTGTGGTTTATCTTGCCGCCGAGCGCAAAGACCTTCGTGCCCTTCGACTTTTCAGTACCCATGGAAGCGAACCAGTCCGCGCCCTTGAGTATAATCTGTGCGATGTTTGCGAGTGTTTCAACGTTATTGATTATCGTAGGCTGACCGAACAGACCCTTGACCGCCGGGAACGGAGGTCTCGGACGCGGCTCGCCGCGCTTGCCTTCTATCGAGGTGAGCAGCGCCGTTTCTTCACCGCAGACGAACGCGCCTGCGCCGAAGCGAAGCGTGATGTCGAAGTTGAAGCCTGTGCCGAATATGTCCTTGCCGAGCAAATTGTATTCGCGCGCCTCGCGTATTGCGATCTCAAGGCGTTTGATAGCTATCGGGTATTCGGCTCTGACGTAGATATAGCCTTCGTCTGCGCCTATCGCATAGCCTGCAATAGCCATAGCCTCTATGACTGCGTGCGGATCGCCTTCAAGCACCGAACGGTCCATGAATGCGCCGGGGTCGCCCTCATCGGCGTTACATACGACATATTTCTTGTCGGACGGTACCTTCGCGGCAAACATCCATTTACGGCCGGTCGGGAATCCGCCGCCGCCTCTGCCGCGCAGCCCGCTGTCGAGAATGGTCTGGATGACCTGGTCCGGAGTCATTTCGGTAAGAACTTTACCGAGCGCTCTGTAACCGTCGAGAGCTATGTACTCGTCGATTTCTTCGGGGTTGATAACGCCGCAGTTGCGCAGCGCGACTCTCTTCTGCTTCTTATAGAAGCCCGTCTCGTTGAGCGAGTTCGCCTTGATGTCCGGTACGCCGGAATCGTCATAGACGAGTCTCTGCACGACTCTGCCCTTGAGCAGGTGTTCTTCGACGATCTCAGGAATATCATCAGGCGTTACCCTGATGTAAAACGTACCGTCGGGATAAACTATCATTATCGGGCCGAGCGCGCACAGGCCGAAGCAGCCTGTCCTTACGACCTTTATTTCTTCCTCAAGCCCTCTCGTCTTAAGCTCTGTTTCAAGCGCCGCCGCGAGCTTGTCGCTGCCTGAGGATGTGCAGCCTGTGCCGCCGCAGATCATTACATGTGCACGAATCATCTGTCATGTTCTCCTATATCTTAGTATTTCCTATTGTATACTCGGAAACGACCTTGCCGCCCTTGATGTGCTCGGCAACGACCCTCTTCGCTTTGTCCGCCGTCATCTTAACGTAAGTGACCTTTTCCTTGCCGCTTTCGTAGACCTCGACTACCGGTTCAAACTGACATATTCCGATGCAGCCCGTCTGAGTGACCGTAACTCTGTCGGTGAGGTTTTCTTTCGCTATCTCTTCCACGAAGGTGTTGAGCACCGGCCTTGCGCCTGCCGCGATGCCGCACGTTGCCATGCCTACGACGATCCGGGTTTCTCCCGAGCCTTCGCGAAGCGCGACCTTGCCCTGCATCCTTTCTTTGATTGCTGCGAGTTCAGCGAGTGATTTCATGTTTTCTTTTCTTCCTTTCGGATTTATATATTTTATTTTATTTATCCGTATTGTTCCGTCAGGTATTCGCGTATCCACACGAGCACGTCCGGCTCCGAGAGCGGCACGCTGCCGAGCATCTCACGCATTTCCGCCGTCGAAAGCCGTATTACCGTCCCGCACATATCATGAGTAAACGTGATGTCCCTGTCCGGGTTGCCCTGTATGAGCGTTACGACGGTCGATATTATATCACCGAGCGGTGTGAAGTCTATGTGCTTTTTATAAAAACTTGCTTCGAGCAGCGTTCCATGCGTATTCGGGCTTACGGACGATTCGATCGTCACGTCGCCGCCCGTCTGTCTGGCAGCAAGCGTGAGGAACGGGATCCCAAGCCCGACCTTGCGCGTGGTGCGTGTGGTGGTGAACGGGTCTTTCACGCGCGCGAGCAGCTCTTCGCTCATCCCGCAGCCATCGTCTTTTACGGCAAACGTGAACAGCTCATCCGTCTCCATGAGCGTTATATCGATATGCTGCGCTCCTGCCTTGACGGAATTCTGCGCTATGTCGAGAATGTTGAGTGAAAGCTCTCTCACTGCGTTTGCCCCCTGATATATCCGAAAAGCTCGTGTCTTATTTCAGCGCTGCCCGCCCTGTCGGGAAGAGCAACGGTGTTTACGGCTTCGTTTATATTATAAAGGTAATGTGCGTCCGAGCAGGAAAGCATTTTCAGTTTTTTCAATATGGGGTATTCTTCCCTGTATTTATCGTAATTATCCGCGTTGTTAAGCTCATAGAAGCCGAACTCCGGCTTTTCGGGGAACGTGCCGAGTATCGCCACGATGCCGTTCGCCTCACGGTCGATATGCGCCGGATAGCACACACCTTCGCATTTTTTCACGAGCGTCCACGCGTCCGCAAGCGAGAGCGTCGTCGCGTTTATGAGCAGCTTCTCTTCTTTTCCGATCACGTTGTCACAGTCGTCAAGAATAAGCTGCTGTCCGAATATACTCTCACGGTTTTTCACGTCCGGAAGGCACGCGTATACTTTTTCATCAAATTCCGCAGCCTGCTCAAGAAGCTCGAACAGACATATCAGATGTATTTCCTCCGCCGTCGTCAGCTCCATGCCTGCCACGGGCACGACGCCGTTGCGGCGGCACGCCGTATAGAACGCCGGGCAGTTTTTCGAGCTGTTGTGGTCTGTCAGCGCCGCGATGCTCAATCGGTTGAGCGCCGCCATGCCGGCAATGTTGTTGACGGTCATATCTTCGTCGCCGCACGGCGACAGACACGAGTGTATATGAAGGTCGTAGCTGTAATCGATGAACATATCACATTCCGAAGCGGCGTCCGAGCACGCAGCACAGCTTCGCCGATGTGTCGGAGCTGCGCAGCACGTTGACGTCCTTGGCTTCTGCCGTTTTTATAAACTCCTCCGACGCCGGTGCGTTTTCCGCAAGCACAACGCACGCGCATCCGGCGAGCGACGCGACGGCAAGGACGTTGATGTTGTCCATGATCGTCACCCAGCATTCACCGGCGCTCACACGCCCCATGACATAGCTGAGAAGATCGCCCGTATAAACGCCCTGCGCCTGCGCATTCGGATCCGGAAGCGCAAGTATTTCGAGGTTTTCGGCTTCGGCAAGCTCTTTTACGTTCATTCCCGTGCTTCCTTCTTTACTTGTTTTCGCCTGTGCTCTTGTGTTCTTCGTTATATTTTTTGACCATTTCCCTCACATGGATAACGCAGTCATCCACGCTCACGCCGCTTCGCACGACGTCCTCCGCAAAAGCGCGGCAGGTCGGCGCACCGCAGAAGCCGCAGTCGAGCGCCGGAAGCGTCTCGTTGAGCTTTTCTATCTTTTTCATCTTCTTCATCGCTTCGTTGCGGTCGCTGTCAAGATAGGCGGTCGGGTCGTATTCGATATTGTTTTTAATAAAATATTTGTCCGGGATGTATCCGTCGTCCGTCTCACCCTCCGACCTGACCCAGTTTTGCGAAACGGGCAGGTAGCGCTTGAGCATCTGTAGACGCGCCTGTGCGATGTACGGGTTCTCGACGGTCATAACGCCGCCGACACAGCCGCCGCTGCAGGCGTTGAGCTCGATGAATTCAAGCCCGGTAAAGTTGTCGTTGTCTATCTCTTCAAGCACCTTTATGACGTTTTCTATACCGTCGGCTGCGAGGTATTTATCGTTGAAAAGCGCTGTCGCTTCGCCGCCGGTCGATGCCCAGCCTATACCGATTATACCAGTGTTGGACACGGGAGGCGGCATTTTCGCCTTGTTCATAACGTCAAGCAGCTTAAAGTACACATCGCCGACCGACACCACCGCGTCCACGTACGAGCGGTCGCTATTGCGCTTGTTCTTGACGTATCCCACCTTTGCAGGGCACGGCGATATGAAGCACGCGCATATGTCTTCTTCCTTCAGCTCCGGATGGCGCTTCAGCGCGCGCTCCTTCGCGTTCATCGCGGCTATCTCAACCGGCGGAAGCATCGGCATTATATTGCCGCAAAGGAACGGGTAGCGCTGGGTTATCAGCCTGACCACGACTGGGCACGCCGAGCTGATCACGGGTTTTTTTATGTCTGTACGCTTTAGAAAGCGCCGCGTATAAGCGGAGACTATCTCAGCCGCTGCGCTGACCTCGTATACATCGTCGAAGCCGATGTCTCTGAGCCCCTGGATTATATAGTCGATGTCGCCGAGATTGTCAAACTGACCGTAAAGCGACGGCGCCGGAAGCGCAATGAGCCATTTGCTCGTCTGTCTTACGTTTTCAAGCTTATCGTATACTGCTTTTTTTGCTTTATACGGGCAAATGCGGATGCATTCGCCGCAGTCGATACAGCGTGACGCGTCTATTTCGGCGTGGCCGTCCCTGACGCTGATCGCTTCCGTGGGGCAGCGCTTGAGGCAGTTGGTACAGCCCTTGCATTTTTCCACGTCGAGCGAAACGGAATGGATATATTCACTCATGCCGTCTTCACCCTCATCGTGATCCTCGTGCCCTCTCCGAGCTTCGTATCTATGATCATCTCGTCAGTATACCTTTTCATGTTCGGAAGCCCCATGCCCGCTCCGAATCCGAGCGCGCGCACCTGCTCGAGCGCCGTCGAATAGCCCTCCTGCATAGCAAGGTTTACGTCGGCTATCCCCGGCCCGTGATCGGTGAGCACGAGTTCGATATAATCGTCGTAAACGGCAAGCTCCGCGCGTCCGCCGCCGGCGTGGATGACCATGTTGATCTCTCCTTCGTACATGGCTATCGAAACGCGGCGTATCGTTTCGGGAGCAAAGCCGAGCTGACGCAATATTTTTTTGACCTGAATGGATGCTTCTCCGGCGGAGGTAAAGTTCTCCCCGTCCACGTCGAAGCTTACCTTATAAGGCTCGCCCATTGCTTCCTCCGATACCGATCATTTTCTGTGAAGTCCGTTTGTGTACAGTATGCCGCATGCCTCGAACATCTTTGTTCCCGTCGCGAGCACCGCGATGCCGCAGTCCTCCGCGAGTGCGATAATATCCGGCGAGGGCTTTTTCCCTCGCACAAACACGACGCACACCATATCCATCATGTCGGCCGTCCTGACGACCTGGCAGTTCACCAGCCCCGTCAGCAGCACGCCCTGTTCCTTGACGAAAGCGAGCACATCGCTCATCATATCGCTTCCGCAGGCGGAAAAGACCTCCTGATCGGTATTCACTGTTTTCGTAAGCAGTTCTGCACCAAGCAGACGCTGTATATCGCTGATTTTCATCGAAAGTTATCTCTTTTCAAGAATTCCCTTGACGTCTCCGGGCACAAGGCGTCCGTACACGTCTCCGTTTATGACCATTACCGGCGCGAGTCCGCAGCAGCCGAGGCAGCGCGTGTCCTGTATTGAGAATTTTCCGTCTGCCGTCGTCTGACCGACCTTTATGCCGAGCACCGACTGCACCTGTTCAAGTATCGCTGACGCGCCCTTGACATAGCAGGCCGTACCCGTGCAGACACTGACAACATTCTCACCCTTCGGATTGAGCGAAAACTGCGAGTAGAATGTCGCAACGCCGTATACTTCCGTTACCGGTATTTTCAGTTCGTCCGCGATGAGCGTCATGGTATCCATTGAAAGATAACCGAAAAGCTCCTGTGCTTTCTGCATTATAGGCATAAGATTGCCCTTCACGCCGCGGTATTGTCCGATACATTCCTTCAGCTCTTTGTTTTTTGCCGAGATTTCATCCATTGTACGATATCCCTTTCAGTGTTTTGTTCTTATTGGGCTGATGCGCGCGCCGTCGCTGAACGCGGCGATATCGATATCAGCATACTTATTGATTATATCATGCGTATACGAAAAAAACAAGTCTCTGTGTAAACATTTTGCCGTTTTACGTCAAAAAAACGCTGTCGGAAAATCCCATCTGTTCGTCCGCCGAGCCATCTGCAAGATTTATAATGCGTGCTCCGCGTCCGGAAGCGTACCTGACTGTATAATATGTTCCGCCGGAGTTCTTTTTGAGGTAACACACGCAGGTGCTGCCGTTTTGCGCCAGACATCTGTTGCGCAGATACATACATCCCCGGAAATATCGCTCGGAAACGTAGTATATTCCGTCCGCGTGCGCAAGAATGGTGTCGTATTTCTCCCTTTCGTCATGTGTCCAGGCGGATGCCTGATCGCGGCACGGCAAAAAAAGCACGAGCTTTATTCCGCTTACGCTCTCTTTGAGCTTCAGCACGCGCTGTGCCGCGAGCATATCGAACCCGATCGCACCGCCGGCGCAGAACGTATCCGTTCCTTCTCTGACGAGCCTTTCGAGCGTGCCCGTGAGCCGTTCGCCAAGTGGCTGCCTTTCGCTCTCCGGTATATCCCTGTGGCCGGTGAAAAAGCATGAGCGCGCCTTATCTGTCACGCGGCAGTCTTTTTCGGTGATCAATTCACCGTACATACATTGTTCTCCTTCGTTATCGTCGCGAACACATCCCACGCAGGCAGATATTCCTCGCGGCGCAGATAGATTTTCGCGTCCGGTCTGTAATACAGCATCAGCCGCGGCAATGTTATTATATCGTCGGCGCGGTGATACACAGCGCAGCACACGTCGCCGCCGGCGGCGACCGTATTTGACGCGCCGTACAGCACCTCGCGTTCCGCGCCCTCGGCGTCGATCTTTATGAGCCCGACGTTTTCGCCAAACCCGTCGAGCGCGTACAGCTCTGTGCCGCTGCCTTTTTCGCTGACGCTGACGGCTCTGCCGTCGTTTCCGTTCTCAGACCCCTCGCCGCGCTTCCCCCACGCCGCCGCACAAATACACTTTATCCGCAGCCCCTCCGTTCTTCGGCAAAGCTTCGCGTAGTTGGCTTCTGACGGCTCAAACGCCGTTATATCGCCGTATTCGGGGCAGAGCCTTGCGTATTCGAGCGCCGTGTCGCCGTCGTAAGCGCCGACGTCTATGAAGCGTTTTCCCGGATGCACCGTCATGAGCCGCGGCGGACATTTCCGTGCAAGATAATTTATATCGCCGGTGATGCCAAACGAAAGCACCTCGTACAGCACCCTGCGTGATTCACCGTCGCCGAGCCGTTCGTAAACGAAGCGCGCCGTTTCAGCCAAACGCACGAGCGTTTCTTTTCCGCACATGCCCTCGCCTGCCACCGGCGGATTCGGCATCACAACGGTCTGCGCTTGTGCAATTTCCGTTATGAGCGCGATGTCGTCGCCGCGTGCGGCAAATGCCGGAACACACACGAACGAGCCGAATTCCTTCGCGCATTCCGCATAAGTCTTCACCTGCATTCCGCAAAACGAGCTGCCGAGTGCAGCGCTGCCTTCGCTTGCACAGACAGCGGACACCGCTATCCCCGAACGCAAAAAAAGCGCAGTCGTTTTCCGTGCGCCTTTTCCCGTTCCGTACAGCACCACGGGCAGTCCGGAGCCGATTATTCTGTCCTGCCACGTTTCGAGCGCAAGCAGAGAGTCCGCGAAGGCGGAATAATCCGCCCCCGTATCAAAGCACGGCGTCATCATTCGGCCGTATCGAAAACGCTTCTTTCCTTGAGAAACGCGTCAACATCCTGCGATGTCGGAAGAGAGGGAGCGGCGCCGCGCTTCGTGACCGTAAGCGCACCGACCGCGTTCGCATAACGGCACGCCTGGAGTATATCCTTGCCGCCGCTTATGTATTTGTACGCAAGCGCCGCCGTGAAGGCGTCGCCGGCAGCCGTCGTATCGACAGCCGTAACGTCAAACGGAGACACGAGATCGCAGTATTTTCCGTCGTACACAAAGCAGCCTCTGTCGCCGAGCTTGAGAACGACGTATTTCATCTCCGTGCGCTGATAAAGCGCCATCGACGCGCGCAGACAGTCCTCCACCGACACTGGCTTTATACCGGTGAGTATTTCCGTCTCAGTCTCGTTCGGGCTGAATATCTCGACGCGCGGTATACGCTCGAGCGGATAATCACGGCGCGCAGGTCCGGCATCTATTACGAGCGGTATGTTCTTTTTATCGGCGAGCTTAGCCGTCAGCAGAACCGTTTCGAGTCCTATTTCAAACTGCGTCAGCACAAGCGCCGGATTCGCGGTGAACGCATCCTCTATATCAAGGTCGCTCACGCGCGTGTTCGCGCCCGGATAGACCACGATCCTGTTTGAGCCGCTGCTCTCTACCATCACGACAGCAAGTCCCGTCTGCATGACCGAATCGATATGTATAAACCGCGGATCAATGCCGCAATCGACATACAGCTTGCGAAGCCGCTTTCCGTGCGTGTCCTCGCCCACCCTCGTACAGAACGACACGTCTGCGCCGAGCATTGCAGCCGCCACAGCACAGTTGGCACCCTTGCCGCCTGCCGCGTAATCGTAGCCATCATAGGACATTATCGTCTCGCCTGCACAGGGCAAACGGTCGCATCTCATGATAAAATCCATATTGGCGCTTCCGACGACGAGTATTCTATCCGCCATAATCATCTTCCTCTGCTTATCATCTTATTTTTCATGCTCAGTTTACCATATTTTTTCCCTTTCGGCAACAGTTTTTTCAAAAAAACTCTTGACAAACGGGTTATTAAGTGTATAATGAGCAAGGTGTAAAGAAAAATACTTTACAGGGAGATGTGCAACGTGCCGGACAAACGGATATTGCTCGGAGCGCTTTACGACACATACGGACCGCTGCTGAGTGAAAAGCAGCAGCTCGTGCTCGATTATTATTATAACGATGACCTCTCGCTGTCGGAGATAGCGCAGAACATCGGTATAACGCGGCAGGGCGTTCGCGACCTGCTAATACACGGAGAAGAGCAGCTATACTTCTTTGAAGAGAAGCTTGGAATATACGCAAGAAACGAAAAGATCGGCGAAACGGCAAAACAAATCGCCGCGCTGACGGACGACGGGCGCATAAAGGCGCTTGCCGCCTCACTGTCTGAAAGGTGACCGGAGAATGCTTCAGGGGCTCGTAGATAAACTCGCGAACGCGATGAAAAAATTCAAAAACAAGGGCCGTCTGACGGAGGCCGATGTCCGCGCCGGTATGCGCGAGATCAAGCTCGCGCTGCTTGAAGCAGACGTCAACTTCAAGGTAGTCAAGGATTTCGTCGCAAAGGTCACGCAGCGCGCGGTCGGCGCCGACGTTCTCGAATCGCTTCTTCCGGAGCAGCAGATAGTCAAGATAGTCAACGAAGAGCTTACGGCACTGATGGGCACGACTAATTCAAAGCTTACCATATCGCCGAAGCCGCCCACGGTCGTACTGATGTGCGGTCTTCAGGGCGCCGGAAAAACGACCTACACCGCCAAGCTCGGCAGGCTCTATAAAAAGCAGGGCAAGAATCCGCTGCTCGTCGCGTGCGACATATACCGTCCCGCCGCAATTAAGCAGCTGCAGGTCATCGGTGAGCAGGCAGGCGTTCCCGTCTTTGAAAAAGGAACGCAGGATCCGGTCAAAACAGCAAAAGAAGCGCTCGTTTACGCCGGAAAATACGGTCACGACATGGTCATCATCGACACCGCCGGCAGACTTCACATAGACGAAACGCTCATGGATGAGTTGAAGCGGATGAAAAGCAGCGTTGACCCGACCGAGATACTTCTCGTCGTCGACGCGATGACTGGTCAGGACGCAGTCAACGTAGCGCAATCGTTCAACGACGCACTCGGAATAACGGGTGTGATGCTTTCCAAAATGGACGGCGACACGAGAGGCGGCGCGGCGCTTTCAGTCAGATATGTCACCGGCAAGCCGATCAAATTCATAGGCACGGGCGAGAAGCTCGACAACATCGAGCCGTTCTACCCGGACCGTATGGCTTCGCGCATACTCGGAATGGGCGACGTTCTCACGCTTATAGAAAAAGCCCAGGAGCAGTTCGACGAAAAGCAGGCGGCGGCGCTCGAAGAAAAATTCAGGCGCAACAGCTTCACTCTCACCGATTATCTCGCGCAGCTCGCGCAGCTTAAAAACATGGGGAACCTCGATTCGATGCTCGCCATGATACCGGGTGTCAAGCCGGGGCAGCTCAAGGACGCAAAGGTCGACGAAAAGGCGCTCAAGCATACCGAGGCGATCATACAGTCCATGACGGTGCGTGAACGCGAACGCCCCGACGTGATAAACTATTCCCGCAAGAAGCGCATCGCCGCCGGCAGCGGAACGTCGGTCGAAGAGATCAACCGCGTGCTCAAGCAGTATGACCAGATAAAGCTGATGATGAAGCAGTTCTCAAAAGGCGGAAAGCGCGGAAAAATGCGTATGCCGTTCGGCTTCTGATAAAAAACGATAGATCGCGGTTTACACGATACATTTTCGTTGATTTACGACCGTTTTCTATATAAATCACGGTACAAAACCGATGCACTGAGCCGGTTTTCACCGCATCCAAAGCAAGGCTCAGGCACTTAAAATAATTCGGAGGTGAAAACATGGCAGTAAAGATCAGGCTCAGAAGAATGGGTATGAAAAAGGCACCCTATTACAGAATCGTAGTCGCTGATTCCCGTTTTCCGCGCGACGGCAGATTTATTGAAGAAATAGGCTCCTACAACCCCATGACTGCTCCCGCTGAGATCAAACTCGACGCTGAAAAAGCGAAGAAGTGGATCGCAAACGGTGCGCAGCCGACTGACACCGTAAGAGCGCTTCTCAAGACAAACGGCGTTCTCTAACGAAAGGAATCAGATATGAAGCAGTTACTAATCGACATCGCAAAATCTCTCGTCGAATTTCCCGATGAGGTCAAGGTCAGCGAAAAAGTCAGCGGCGACGTCGTGATGTACGAGCTTTCCGTGGCTCCTACCGATGTCGGCAAAGTCATCGGCAGACAGGGAAAAATCGCGAAATCGATACGTACTCTCATGCGCGCGGCAGCAGGACTTGAGAACAAGCGCGTGATAGTGGATATCGCTTCGGAGTGACGGAAATGACGTTTGATCTTTCCGGGCTGCTCTCCGGAGAACAGCGTACGCTCGACATTGCGTTTACGCTTGACATATCGGATCTTTCCGACGACATAACGCAGGGCAAAGCGCGTTTTGAAGGACGCTGTACCGACTGCGTGGGGTATATCGAACTGACGCTAACGGCATATGTCGAAGGCACCGCCGTATGTGCGCGGTGCGCAGAGCCGTTCGTTTACCGCGAGCAGTACTCATTTACGCCCCGGCTCGTTCCCGAAGGAACGAAAAACGAAGAGGACGAATATTTCATTATCACCGGCGGCGAGCTTGATGCCGAAGCACTCGGACGAGAGCTGCTGCTGTATGAGATACCGATGGTTTTCCTTTGCAGCAAAGACTGTAAGGGACTTTGTCCGAAATGCGGCGTGAACAAAAACAAGGCGAACTGCCCGTGCAGCCTTAAGGAGCCTGATTCAAGGCTCGCGAAGCTCGCACAGCTCGCCGAAAAGCTCAAAAATAATAATGACTGAATGGAGGTCTTAAAATGGCTGTACCAAAGAGTAAAATCTCAAAAGCAAGAAGAGATAAAAGACGCTCATCCGTTTGGAAGCTTTCACTTCCCGGTATGACGAAATGTCCCTCCTGCGGAGAATACATCCTTACGCACAGAGTCTGTACTAAATGCGGCACTTACGGCGGCAAGGAAGCAATAAAAGTAGAAAAAGAAGACAAATAAATAAAAAGGGCGTTGCACAGCAACGCCCTTTTTATTTGATCGCGGAATAATTTAAAACCGACTTTTCCCCAGAGGCACGGGCGCAACTCCGGCTTCGGCATCGAACCTGCTTCGCTTTCCCGGACATACCGGTGTTTTCAGTATGCTTTGAGCATTCCGCCCGTCATCACGGCGGCGACGCCGAGCTTTTCGTCAAGCAGCACTATGTCTGCATTCTTTCCGACCTTCAATACGCCCGCGTTCACTCCCGCCGCTTCGGCGGGATTTTTTGACGCCATCACAGAAATATCCGCAAGCGAAACGCCGGAGGCGTACAGATTTTTCACGCCTGCGTAAAGCGACACGCAGCTTCCTGCGATCGTCCCGTCGGCAAGCGTGCATTTGCCGTCACTGACATATTTTTTTCTGCCGTTGATGAAATATTCTCCGTCACCGCAGCCGCTCATGCTTCCGGAATCGCTTATCATACATATCCTGTCGCGTCCCTTTGCCTTTATTGCAAACGCAGCAACTGCAGGATGTATATGCACATAATCACATATCAGCTCGCACGTTATCGCTTTTGAGCGAAGCGCATACCCAACGGCGCCGGGCGCGCGCGAAGAAAGCGGAAGCATCGCGTTAAACAGATGCGTCGCGCGAAGAAAGCCTTCTTTTTCAGCGTCTGCCGCACATTCGTAATCGGCGACCGTGTGTGCGATAGAAGCGCACGCGCCGTTTTCGCGCATTATCCGTGCACATTCATATGCGCCGGGAAGCTCAGGCGAAAGCGAGAGGATCTTCAGTACCAGGCCGCCGCACGCGCTCAGCTTCATGGCGCGCCGCACGAAATCCGGGTCGGGCAGAACGATGTTGTTCGCGTTCATCGCGCCCTTGCGAAGCGGATTTATAAACGGGCCTTCGGCGTGTGCTCCGTACACCCGGGCGTATCCGGCGCGCACCTGACGCGCCATCTGCCTTCCGATATTTTCAAAAGCCCTTTCGAGCGCGCTCAGTGGTACGCTGTCAGTCGTAGCCAGCATTCCCGTCACACCCTGTGACGCTTCCCAGCGAAGTGATTTTTCAAAATCGCAGTCCGGCTCGGAAAAATCGTCGCCGACAGCACCGTGGATATGCGTATCTATAAATCCCGGAAGCGCATACAGTCCGCTCGCGTCAAAGCCCTCCGCGTCTGATGTGCCGAACGATGAGATGAGCCCGTTTTCGACGTTTATATTTGTCTGTACAAATTCATCGCCTATCAGCACACGCGCGTTTTTAATAACAGCGTTCATTTACAGTATTATTTCTTTCCCCGTTTTTGCAGATTCATAGGCGGCGTTGAGCATCGACTGGAGCGTCAGCGCCTGGTCGAGCGGTACGCGCGACGGGCATTTTCCGCGCAGGTAATCGCAGAACGCCTCGATCTCATTGAGAAACACATCTTCGCCGTCGGCGTGCGCGTCGATCTTTTCGTCGCTGAGATAGTCGTCCTTCTCGCCGAAAACGGTAAGGGGGCTGAGCCTTATTCCGGCTTTGCTGCCGCACACGAGCGTTTCGCTGCTGTCAGGTGCGTTTATCGCCCACGTTGCTTCGAACAGCATTATCGCACCGTTCTCAAAGCGTATACAGCCTGCCCCGGAGTCCTCGACATCAAATTTATTGTCAGGACACGGCGTTCCCTGCCAACGCCCGACACCCTTCGTCTGATAATCGCCTATTCTGTTTGACGTCGCGGCAGTGACCGACACCGGCTTCGGACAGCCCATCAGATACCACGCCGCGTCGATCCGGTGTACGCCGATATCGATGATCGGGCCGCCGCCGGACGTTTTGAAATCAGTAAACCAGCCCGTAGGCGTGCCGCGCCGCCTCACGGCTGATGTTCTCGCAAAATATATGTCGCCCAGCGCGCCGCTTTCGATAAGCTCACGCGCTTTTCTGTTTTCGCCGCACGAACGGTTCGGGACGGCGAGCATGAATTTGACCTTGTTATTTCTCACCGCGTCCGCCATTGCCTGCGCTTCCGTCATCGTGCGCGCCATAGGCTTTTCGCACATTATGTGCTTGCCGGCACAAGCTGCGCTTACCGCAACGGTGCTGTGACCGTTGTTCCATGTACATATGTCCACCGCATCGAGCTCACAGCCTTCGAGCATCTCCTCGACCGAGCCGTACCAGCGCGGTATATTGAATCTCTCAGCAGCTGTCTTAGCGCGCTCAGGCACTGTATCGCATATCGCCTCCACCGACGCGCCATCGTATTTTGCGTACGCCGGAAGATGCGCGTTGGTCGAAATGTTGCCCGCTCCGACCACGCCTATTTTGATTTTGTCCATGTCAAGCCCTCACATTCGTTTATTATACTGCGCATATAAGCCTCTGATGATATATTAGACCGATTCGGCGCGCTTGTCAATAGGCGTTATACGGTTATATTATGAAGGTTTCGTCATAAAAAATTGCGTTTCCTCTTGCAAGAAGGTGCGAAACGCTGTATAATAGATAAAAATACACACAAGGGAAATTCGTAATATGATAGATATACGTTTTTTACGCGAGAACCCGGAAGCGGTAAAGGAAAACATCAGAAAGAAATTTCAGGACGCAAAGTTGCCGCTCGTCGATGAGGTCATAGAGCTTGACAGACAAAACAGGCAGACCATACAGAACGCCGATACGCTGCGCGCGCAGCGCAACAAGCTCAGCAAGCAGATCGGCGCCATGATGGCACAAGGCAAAAAAGACGAAGCCGAGCAGACAAAGGCTCTCGTCGCTTCGCAGGCACAGCAGCTGCTTGAGCTTGAAAAAACGGAAGCGGAGCTTGCCGAAAAAATCAAAAAGATAATGATGACTATCCCGAACATCATCGATCCGTCCGTTCCGATCGGCAGAAGCGACGCGGAAAACGTCGAAAACGAACGCTTCGGCGAGCCGGTCGTTCCGGATTTTGAGATACCGTATCACACGGAGATAATGGAATCGTTTTGCGGCATAGATCTCGACGCGGCGCGCCGCGTGGCAGGAAACGGCTTCTACTATCTCATGGGCGACATCGCGCGGCTGCATTCGGCGGTGATATCCTATGCTCGTGATTTCATGATAGGCCGCGGCTTTACATACTGTGTTCCTCCCTTCATGATACGCAGTGACGTCGTGACGGGCGTTATGTCGTTCGCCGAAATGGACGCGATGATGTACAAGATCGAAGGCGAAGACCTCTACCTCATAGGCACGAGCGAGCATTCGATGATAGGCAAATTCATCGACGCCACTATACCCGAATCCGAGCTGCCCTATACGCTCACGAGCTATTCACCCTGCTTCCGCAAGGAAAAGGGCGCTCACGGGATTGAAGAGCGCGGCGTCTACCGCATACATCAGTTTGAAAAGCAGGAAATGATCGTCGTCTGCAAACCGGAGGAGAGCATGGACTGGTACAACAAGCTCTGGAAAAACACCGTCGATTTTTTCCGCACGCTCGACATACCGGTGCGCACGCTCGAATGCTGCTCCGGTGACCTCGCCGATCTCAAGGTTAAATCGTGCGACGTAGAGGCGTGGAGCCCGCGTCAGAAGAAATATTTCGAGGTCGGAAGCTGCTCGAACCTCGGCGACGCTCAGGCGCGCAGGCTCAGGATCCGTGTAAACGGCGAGAAGAGCAAGTATTTTGCCCATACGCTCAACAACACCGTCGTCGCGCCGCCGCGTATGCTTATCGCGTTTCTCGAAAACAACCTCAACGCCGACGGCAGCGTCAGCATCCCTGCGGCTCTGCGTCCGTACATGGGCAGCATTGAAAAAATCACGAAGAAATAATCAACATAAAGCCGTTTGAAAAAACGGCTTTTTGCAAATGTTTATAAATACAAAATAATATATATACCTTAATGAAAGGCGAAACACCAATGAAAAAGCACCTTGCAAAGCTCTCTCTCCTTATGGCACTGTTATTTATTCTTACCTGCGTGATATCCTGCACTCCGTCACAAAACAACGAAAGCAGCACCTCCGCAGAAAGCGAAGAAAGCAAGGAGGTGTCCGAAGTGAGGATACCCGATGAAAACGCAAAAACTCTCTGGAGCAAAGAATACGCAGACGCAGACAGCGGTTTTACCGATGCAGACAGCGTATATGAGCTTGCCGTATGGCACAACGGACAAGCGACTGAAACGCTTCCGGAAAACATAAAAAGCACCGACGATTACCGCTATATCTTCTACGGCGCAAACAGCGCGCGCATCGCCGATCTGCCTGAAGGCTACGCGATCACCGTGCCGTCAACAGACTTCAAAGCCGACTATACACTCGGTGCGCTCCGCTCGAAGTATACAACTGACGATTTCGTCATCACCGTAACGCTCGAAGACCAGAACCCCTACGGCAACACTGAGGGCGGCTGGAACACTTACCTTACC
The DNA here is from genome assembly GCA_964523005.1 of uncultured Oscillospiraceae bacterium. Taxonomy (GTDB): domain Bacteria; phylum Bacillota; class Clostridia; order Oscillospirales; family CAG-382; genus UMGS1307. The sequence goes on along the minus strand of CAZFZL010000001.1, from coordinate 6,596 downwards.
GAATGGCTCAACAGATATATTGAAAATCTCGATTTTCTCTCCGCAAACTCGATCCGCCGCACGCGCGCCGCACAGACCGTCACCGACTGGCTCAACGGATATGAGATCATGCTTTACAACATGGAAATACGCCTCGCCGGCGATATTGAAATGCCTTTTTACGATATAGCCATCATTCGCGAGACGGGCGAATACGTCAAATTCTACCTTATCGTTATGAAAAGCACACAACGCGACCTCAACCGCTTTGACACGATCGTTAAATCCTTCTGCGAAATAACACCGCACGGGACGGCGCAAAGCATAGAAACATCATTTGAATGCAGCGTTCCGGATTATTGGAGTGACGAAACAAAAGCGTATTACAACAAGCTCATGACGCAGACCTCGACAGACTGGGGCTTCTTCTGCGCCTCGATGCCCTCTGACAATAGCTCTTCCTATTCCACCACCCTCACAAAGCTCAACGCCGAGCAGGCACGGCTTGAAGCGGCGTTTGATCACAGCTTCGAAATCATTCCGACCTACACACACATTGCCTACGGCTCGACTCCTCACCGTTTCCCGAACAACATGGCGTCTGAGACCGCCGGCGGAAACGGCTTCAACGGCAAGCCTGTCCTTCAGTTCACCTATCAGTTCACCACGCTCAACAATTCCGATCTGAGCGGTTATACACCGATGTTCGACATCCTCCGCGGCAAATACGACGACCAGTTCCGCGAGCTTGCGCAGGACATCAAGGCATACGGGAAGCCTGTGTTGTTCCGGCTCAACAACGAGATGAACACCGACTGGACGAGTTACTGCGGTATAATCTCTCTTCTCGACCCGGACGTTTTTATCATGACGTGGGAACGCCTCTATGATATCTTCCTCGAAGAGGGCGTCGACAACTGCATTTGGATATGGAACCCGATCGCAACCTCCTGCCCGTATTCAAACTGGGGCGAAGCGCTCAATTACCTGCCCGAGCTCGATTATGTACAAGCTCTCGGTCTGACATACTACGAAATGAACAATGGCTCGTCGGTAAGTTCATTCTCCTCCATGTACACTACGCTTTATAACAAAAACATGCCGTGGTTTGACAACTACCCTTGGATAATTTCCGAGTTTGCCTGTGGAGCAGGCGGAGAAAAGCTGTATAACTGGGGCACTTCCTCATATAACGATACCGTTCTCGGTAGAAACCAGGCGCTGCAGGCTCAGTGGGTCAAAGGAATGTTCAAGGCGCTCAATGACAAGGAGAACAACGCCTTCGCCTCGCACATCAAGGGCGCCGTCTGGTTCTCGGTAAACGATTACGCTACAATACAGGGCAAGAGCTATATCACCAACAAGCTCTCCATAACCGACGATCTCACGCAAACAATTGCCGCGTTCAAGGAAGGCTTTGCGGCATCAAAAGAAGAGTAGAAACAAAAAGAGAATATAACACATAAGAAGGCAGCCGCGGTTTCGCGGCTGCCTTCTTCACTTTGTTATACTCTGAAAAATAAATACACCGTTTTCTTTCGGTACTGTTCACCGGCTCTGAGCAGCGCGCTGTCCGAGCGGTTCGGCGAATCAGGCGCCGTCTGTGTTTCAAGACACACTGCTGCGTTGTTGTGCTTCTCCTTTTTGCCTGAGAGCAGATATCCGTCCTCGAAGAAGTTCGCCGTGTAAAGCTGTATGCACGGCATATCGGTGAAGACCTTCATTCCGAGCTTTTTTCCCGTCAGGCACGCCGCCTCTTCGCTTTTGAGATAGAAATTGTGGTCGTACCCCCCGCAGACCGCCAGCTGTCTGTCGTCTTTTCCTATGTCGCGCCCGATCTTCTTAGGCGTTCTGAAATCGAACGGCGTTCCCGCGACGCGGCGCGTCTCAACGGGTATGAGCCTTTCATCTACCGCGTCGTACTGCTCGGCGTTTATGCTCAGTGTATGATCGAGCACCCTCAAAGAGCCTGCGCCGTCGAGATTGAAATACGAATGGTTCGTCAAATTGAGCACCGTGTCGGCATCGCTCACTGCCTCGTATCCGATATACAGCGCCATGCCGTCAAGCCTGTATTTCACTGTAACCCTGACGTTTCCGGGGTAGCCCTCTTCGCCGTCGGGCGAGAAATACGTCAGTATCGCGCTGTCGCCTTCCGCACACAGCGAAAAAATTCTTTTGTCAAAGCCAATGTCACCGCCGTGGATGTGAGTCGCTCCTTTTTCGTTCTTTGCAAGAACATATTCGCGATCGCCGAGCGAAAAGCGCCCGTTTGCTATCCTGTTGGCATATCTGCCGACGGTCGCGCCGAGATAGCCGCTTGCGTTTTCATACTCCTCAACGCTGTCGTAGCCGCAGCATACGTCTGTCCCGCACACGTTTAGCTTCGCAAGCGTCGCTCCGTACGAAAGCACCACCGCACTTATCATGCCGTTGTCGAGTCTCGCCGCCTTTACTTTTCCAAACTCGAATACTTCAGTCATCTTTCTCTCCCGTTTTTAATGCGTTCGCCTCAACATCAAGCCGCTTGAGCAGCTCCGGTATCCCGGCGCCGGACTTCGCGCTTATAACCTGCGCGCCGGGCGCATTTATCTGAGTTTCGCACGCATCGCTTTTATTGTAGACCGTTATCACCGGCTTTGCGCCGGCACCGAGCTGCGAAAGCAGCTCCTGCGTTACGGTCGCTTTCATTTTTTGTGTTTCTTCACTGTCCGAGGCATCACGAAGATCAATTATCATATCGGCGTACCGCACCTCGTCAAGCGTGCTTCTGAACGCTTCGATGAGCTTGTGGGGCAGGCGGTTGATGAATCCGACTGTGTCAGTGAGCAGTATATCCCTGCCGGACGTCAGATGGAGCTTGCGCGTCGTGGGATCAAGCGTCGCGAAAAGCTTATCCTCCGCGAGTATGCCTGCGTCGGTCAGCCTGTTGAGCAGCGTGGACTTGCCGGCGTTCGTGTAGCCGACGATCGCCGCCGTCACGAAATTCGATTTTCTCCGCCCCGCGCGTATCGTGCTGCGCTGTTTTTCAAGCGCCGAGAGCTTATCGCTGAGCGCTTTTATTCTATTTTTAACGTGACGCCTGTCCGTTTCAAGCTTCGATTCGCCCGGTCCGCGCGTTCCTATACCGCCGCCGAGACGCGAGAGCTGCGTGCCCTTGCCGATAAGCCGCGGCACGCTGTAGCGCAGTATCGCTATCTCGACCTGCAGCTTCCCTTCCGCCGTCACGGCGCGTGAAGCAAATATGTCGAGAATGAGCATTGTACGGTCTATGACCCGGCAGCCGAGCGCATCCTCAAGGTTCGCAATCTGCGACGGCGTAAGCTCATCGTCGAAAACGGCGAGCGTTATCTTCTCTTCCTCTGGACTGTTTTTTATGAGAGCAGCGATCTCTTCGCATTTTCCCGAGCCGATATATGTTCCGGCATCAGGTTTTTCGCGCGCCTGTGTAACCTTCGCGACAGCAAAGCCGCCGCTTGTTTCCAGCAACCGCTCAAGTTCGTCAAGCGATTTTTCGGCTTCCGCCTCATCGCCGCCCGGTGTGACAAGCGAGACGAGCACAGCCCGTGCCTCTTTTTCGTTTTTTGTTCTGTTCATTTCTTTACCTCGTCTTTCCGTCGAAGGCTTGCGCGACGTCAGCTGTGCGCTTTGGGTCACGCGTCGGTTTTTGACAGAAAAAAACGGCACGCGTGAGCTTAAGCACACAGGCGCCGTTTTAGGAAATACCTAAAGTTATTCAAGGTTGAATTTCTTCTTGAATTTGTCAACGCGTCCGCCGGCGTCAACAAACTTCTGTTTCCCGGTGAAGAACGGATGGCATTTTGAGCATATATCGACCTTGAGGTTCTCTTTAGTGGATTTCGTCTCTATAACTTCGCCGCAAGCACATCTTATAGTTGTATCCTTGAACTGCGGATGGATTTTCTCCTTCATCTCGGCACTCCTCTCTAAGGGTTTTTTATTCGCAACGTCTAATATAACACATAATTAAAAGTATTGCAAGTCCTTTTTTCGTTTTTATGAAATTTTTTATTGACTTTTATACATCAGTATGCTATCATAAGCAAACTTATAATTTTGGAAGGAGTGAAACCGGTCATGGAATACACGACCAAACAGATCGCACAGCGACTCAAGGGCGCGAGGGAGTTACTCGATATATCCGCCGAAGAGATGGCACGTGCGACAGGCAAGACGCTCAGTGAGTATTTGCTTCTGGAAGAAGGGCGTGACGATTTTTCCGTTACGTTCCTGACGAAATGCGCAGCTTTTTTGAAGATGGATTTGTCTGAGCTGATAACCGGGAGCGCTCCGAAGCTCGAGTTTTACAACATCAACAGAAGCGGTGAAGGAATGCCGGTCAAGCGCCGGGAAAGCTTCGTTTACCGCCACATTGCACCGTTTTTGAAAAACCGCCTTTCGGAGCCGTTCCACGTTACGATCAAGTTCGATGAAAAGGCAGAAAGAGCGGATATACCGCTGTCCACACACAAAGGACAGGAGCTTGACTTCATACTCAGCGGCGCAATGAAAATACAGCTTGAGGATCATGTCGAGATACTTCACGAAGGCGACAGCGTTTATTATGATTCATCATGCCGCCACGGAATGATCGCGATCGACGGCAAAGACTGCACGTTCCTTGCCATCGTTTACAGACCGGACGGCGTCTCCGACGTCGAGCCCGTCGCCGCCGGTAAGGTGCAGCAGACGCTGTACAGCGCCGACGACAGTGACCTTATCTACAAAAGATTCACCGACGAGACACTCAATCCCGACGGCACGCTCAAGAGCATCGATTTCCATTATGAAAAGAATTTCAACTTCGCCTACGATGTCGTTGACGCGCTCGCGAAGAAATGTCCCGAAAAGCGCGCGCTGCTTTGGCTGTCCAAGAACAAAGAAGAAAAGCTCTTCACCTTTGCCGACCTTTCTGCGCTGTCGAACAAAACGGCGAATTACTTCCGTTCTCTCGGCATAGGCAGAGGCGACCGCGTGATGCTCGTGCTCAAGCGCGATTACAGCTTCTGGCTTTCGCTGCTCGGACTGCATAAGCTCGGCGCGATAGCTGTCCCGGCGACGGCGCTGCTCGTACAGAAGGATTACGAATACCGGTTCAAGGTCGGTGAGATCAAAGGCATCATCTGCACCGGTGACGGCGAATGCACACACGAGGTCGACCTCGCTGCCGCGTCGTCTCCGAGCCTGAAAATAAAAATCGTCGCAGGCGAAAAGCGCGACGGCTGGAGCTCATTCACCGAAGGCATCGAAGCGCAAAGCGATAAATTGGAGCGCGTCGAGACCTCCTGCGACGACCCGATGGTCATGTTCTTTTCATCCGGCACGACGGGCTATCCGAAGCTCGCCGTCCATTCCTACACGTATCCGCTCGGTCACATCGTGACGGCGCGCTGGTGGCAGAAGGTAACGCCCGACGGACTGCACCTTACCATCGCCGACACCGGATGGGGCAAAGCGCTTTGGGGCAAGATCTACGGTCAATGGCTCTGCGAATCGTGCGTTTTCGCCTACGATTTTGAAAAATTTCACGCCGACGACCTGCTCTCCCTCTTCAAACGCTACGACATCACGAGCTTCTGCAGCCCTCCGACGATGTACCGCTTCTTCATCAAGGAAGACCTTGCGAAATATGACCTTTCGTCGCTGACATACGCTACGATAGCAGGCGAAGCGCTCAACCCCGAAGTGTTCAACCGCTTCTACGACGCGACGGGCATAAAGCTCATGGAAGCTTTCGGTCAGACGGAAACGACGCTCACGATAGGAAACCTCCTCGGAACGACGCCGCGTCCCGGCTCTATGGGCAAGCCCAATCCGCAGTACGATGTGCTTCTGCTCGACGCTGACGGCAACCCGGTACAGCCCGGCGAAACGGGTGAGATCGTCATCCGCGTCGGCGAAAAGAAGCCCGTCGGACTGTTCATCGGCTACTACAACGACCCTGCTAAGACAAACGAGGTATGGCACGACGGCCTTTATCACACCGGCGACGTCGCATGGCGCGATGAGGACGGCTACTTCTGGTATGTAGGCCGTACCGACGATGTTATCAAGTCAAGCGGTTACCGCATCGGGCCGTTCGAGATCGAAAGCGTCATCATGGAGCTTCCCTACGTCGTCGAATGCGGCGTTACGGGTACGCCCGACGAGATACGCGGACAGGTCGTCAAGGCGGTCATTGTGCTCACGAAGGGCACAAAACCGACCGAAGAGCTGAAAAAAGAGATACAGCAGTACGTCAAACACCATACCGCGCCTTATAAATATCCGCGTGTCGTGGAGTTTTGCGAAACGCTACCAAAAACCATCAGCGGAAAGATCATGCGCAACAAGCTCTGATCTTCAGGACAAATCATATCGAAAAATCACCGCGCCGATATTTGGCGCGGTGATTTTTTTCTTGTTGTAATCAGCCGAGATCAAGATCGATCTTGTATTCCGTGTCCCCGGTCACGCTGTATATCAGGGTCGTCTCAAGTCCGAGCTTTGCCGACGCGTCACACCGTCCGTAAGCGTCGTTCCGTCGTCGGCGTACGTACCGTGCGGCGAGCCGGTGACCGTGTATGAACAACCGTATGAAACAAGCTCTTTCGCGC